>NZ_AP018207.1:2401082-2848582 GCF_002367995.1 Calothrix brevissima NIES-22 | reverse complement strand
TTTCAAGGGTGGCTGCTTCTAGGCAAACCTCCTAGTTGTCTATGCAATCTCACCTCCTTTATCACTTAGTGATGATTTGGGGACCTTAGCTGGTGGTCTGGGCTGTTTCCCTCTTGACAATGAAGCTTATCCCCCACTGTCTCACTGGCAATGTGTTCCCTGGGTATTCTGAGTTTGTCTCGATTTGGTACCGGTCTCCCAGCCCGCACCGAAACAGTGCTTTACCCCCCAGTTTTAATCATTACCGCTGCGCCTCAACACATTTCGGGGAGAACCAGCTAGCTCCTGGTTCGATTGGCATTTCACCCCTAACCACACCTCATCCGCCGATTTTTCAACATCGGTCGGTTCGGACCTCCACTTGGTGTTACCCAAGCTTCATCCTGGACATGGTTAGATCACCAGGGTTCGGGTCTATAAATACTGATTACCGCCCTTTTCAGACTCGGTTTCCCTTTGGCTCCAGCATTCTCGCTTTAACCTACCAGTACCTATAAGTCGCCGGCTCATTCTTCAACAGGCACGCGGTCATCCGTTTAATCGGACTCCCACTGCTTGTAGGCTGACGGTTTCATGTTCTGTTTCACTCCCCTTCCGGGGTTCTTTTCACCTTTCCCTCGCGGTACTTGTTCGCTATCGGTCACACAGTAGTATTTAGCCTTACGAGATGGTCCTCGCTGATTCACATGGGATTCCTCGTGCCCCATGCTACTCGGGATTCAGCTCCTATCCTTGAGTTTTCAACTACAGGACTTTCACCTTCTTTGGTGCAGTATTTAGCTGCTTCGTCTAACCGCCAGATTCGTTCTCGCTGTCCCACTACCCCAACAAGTAAACCTGTTGGTTTAGGCTCTTCCCCTTTCGCTCACCACTACTTAGGGAATCTCTTTTGATTTCTCTTCCTCCAGCTACTAAGATGTTTCAATTCGCTGGGTTGGCTCTTGACTGCCTATATATTCAGCAGCTAGTATGTAGGGTTGCCCCATTCGGACACCTCCGGATCATTGTCTGCTTCCTACTCCCCGGAGCATTTCGTCGGTAACCACGTCCTTCTTCGCCTCTGTGTGCCTAGGTATCCACCATCAGCCCTTATTAGCTTGACCACAATACATTGGTTGCTTAAAACAAACACTAACACTACTCGAATGTCTGTGTCTGCCTGCTAAAATCGCGTTACTATGCAGTTTTCAAGGTTCTGGCTGGTACTATCCAGCAGTCTGACTTTCATTAAGTCCTGTTGCTGAACTTTCCCTCAGTCTTTTTTCTAATTTCAGCTTGCAAAACCGAACAGATAATACTTTGAAAGCTTTTACCAATTCTCGACCGACCTAGAGTAGACCATCTCATCATCTATTTGCTTTTTGCTTTCGATATTTGAGTTGGGTAGGTCTCCCTAAAAGGAGGTGATCCAGCCACACCTTCCGGTACGGCTACCTTGTTACGACTTCACCCCAGTCACCAGCACTGCCTTAGGCATCCTCCTCCCCGAAGGGTTGGAGTAATGACTTCGGGCGTTGCCAGCTTCCATGGTGTGACGGGCGGTGTGTACAAGGCCCGGGAACGAATTCACTGCAGTATGCTGACCTGCAATTACTAGCGATTCCGACTTCACGCAGGCGAGTTGCAGCCTGCGATCTGAACTGAGCTACGGTTTATGAGATTTGCTTGCTATCGCTAGCTTGCTGCCCTTTGTCCGTAGCATTGTAGTACGTGTGTAGCCCAAGACGTAAGGGGCATGCTGACTTGACGTCATCCCCACCTTCCTCCGGTTTGTCACCGGCAGTCTCTCTAGAGTGCCCAACTTAATGCTGGCAACTAAAAACGAGGGTTGCGCTCGTTGCGGGACTTAACCCAACATCTCACGACACGAGCTGACGACAGCCATGCACCACCTGTGTTCGCGCTCCCGAAGGCACTCCTCCCTTTCAAGAGGATTCGCGACATGTCAAGTCTTGGTAAGGTTCTTCGCGTTGCATCGAATTAAACCACATACTCCACCGCTTGTGCGGGCCCCCGTCAATTCCTTTGAGTTTCACACTTGCGTGCGTACTCCCCAGGCGGGATACTTAACGCGTTAGCTCCGGCACGGCTCGGGTCGATACAAGCCACGCCTAGTATCCATCGTTTACGGCTAGGACTACTGGGGTATCTAATCCCATTCGCTCCCCTAGCTTTCGTCCCTCAGTGTCAGTTGCGGCCTAGCAGAGCGCTTTCGCCACCGGTGTTCTTCCTGATCTCTACGCATTTCACCGCTACACCAGGAATTCCCTCTGCCCCGAACGCACTCTAGCTATGTAGTTTCCACCGCTTTTATTTGGTTAAGCCAAACTCTTTAACAGCAGACACACATAGCCACCTGCGGACGCTTTACGCCCAATCATTCCGGATAACGCTTGCATCCTCCGTATTACCGCGGCTGCTGGCACGGAGTTAGCCGATGCTTATTCCTCAAGTACCGTCATTTTTTTCTTCCTTGAGAAAAGAGGTTTACAACCCAAGAGCCTTCCTCCCTCACGCGGTATTGCTCCGTCAGGCTTTCGCCCATTGCGGAAAATTCCCCACTGCTGCCTCCCGTAGGAGTCTGGGCCGTGTCTCAGTCCCAGTGTGGCTGATCGTCCTCTCAGACCAGCTACTGATCGTCGCCTAGGTGCGCTCTTACCACACCTACTAGCTAATCAGACGCGAGCTCATCTCTAGGCAGCAAGCCTTTCACCTTTCGGCACATCCGGTATTAGCAGCCGTTTCCAACTGTTGTCCCCGACCTAGAGCTAGATTCTCACGCGTTACTCACCCGTCCGCCACTAACTCCGAAGAGTCCGTTCGACTTGCATGTGTTAAGCATACCGCCAGCGTTCATCCTGAGCCAGGATCAAACTCTCCATTTTGTTGAATCGTTTGTCTTTCCGAATTTTTCTTTCGACTTCGGAAATCCTGCTATAATTTTTGGTTAAATTTTGAGTTTACTCAAAAAACCTGTTTGACGAGGATTGGTTTTTTTTAGCTTTCAAAGTATTTTTTTGTCTCGGTTCGGTTGCTGCGGCGGTCTCTCGCCTCAGCACTTGTTTAACATAGCAATTGTTTTTCACTTTCGTCAAGGGGTTTGACAAACTTTTTTGGGGAAATTTTGGTCAATTGTACGCGATCGCCTATCAATCCTACATTCTGTCGCCTTTCATCCCCATGATTTGCCAGTACATCTGATGCGAGCGGAATAATATATGTGGCAGATAAAAATACCCTGAAGAAAAATACTAGTAACACTTCCCCAGGGTGAGATGATATTGATAAGTAGCTTGTTTGCTTGAGTCAAAATTAAGGAACAGCAATCGGAATTAAGGCATTTTCTGGCAGATAACTAGTAAATCGCCCTTCATCTGAGAAGACAAAAATCAGGCGCAGGGGGTAATCGGGAGGAACTTGTAAATCTGCCCAGGGTACTGCTACTTCTAAGCAGGTATTGAAAGCGACTTGAGCGCGGCTAAACCGGGGATGCCATTGAAAATTCTCTCCAGCTTCGCGAAACTGAATTGATTGCGTTAGTAAGTTAATCTCCAAATGGTGGTGAAATAGATAATTAACTGGAGCGATATCTGGGACTTCTGCTAAGGGTATTGGACTATTCAGCATGGTTTTATCGGGATAGAACCATAGCAAGTTCAACTCTGCTGGCAAATCTCGACCTGGAGTAATGCCGCTTTTTAAGTCCATCCGCAAATAAAAGTTGAGATGATCTACTCCATACCACAGTCGCTGAATGGGGCTACTGATATGCATAGTTCCCCTGGCTCCGCCTATTTCTAAGCGTCCAGCTTTGTCCCAGTCCTGTTCATCACCTTTACCATCGATGATGGGATGAATAAACCCTTGGGGGCTATGATCTGTCCTGGCGGCATGTACTTCTAGTGGTTGTCTGAGATATGGGGGTATGGGTTCATTTAAGGCTTTGTAAATGCCGTAGAGATGCTCTCGAAATAATTGGTCAAAAATTGCATCCTGATTTGAGGAATGTCCTTCCCCAAACCACCAGAACCAATCGGAACCTTCGGCTGCATATAGTGCTTCCCAGGCTTCGGGGTTATTTTCTTCGGTGGCTTCTGGGTGACTGGCTAGGGTTTCTCTGGCTTGGGTGAGGTAGTCCCAAGCACGATTTTTGGCAGGATCGCCAATCCAAGTGGTAAAGCTACCATCTACCCAAGAACCACTATGTAGCTGTTCTCCGGGGATAGTGGCTGTAGCAGGAAATTGTGCGAGAAATTCGGAGACAGTGACTAGTTTGATATTGGGTTCTAATTCTAAACTTTGATATAAGGCTTCTAGGAAAGGTTTACCGTCTTGGGGATAAAATTCCCAGCAATTTTCGCCATCTAAGGCAATTGTAACTAACCAAGGCTGTTTGCTTTGTTTGTCTCGCTGCATTTTGGCGATCGCTTGCAGGTGTCCAACTAAGTCTGCAGCTGCTTGTTTTGCTGGCATTGCTCCGTAAGTGAAGCCAATTAAATCTGATAATCGGTGATCGCGGAAAACAATTGCTAAATCACCAGAGGGGGTTGCTAGGCGATAGGGACGATATAAAAGTTCTGGTTCTTCAACATTCCCGGCTCCATCACGATGAAAAAAGTGTTTTAGCGTCCATCCTAAGACAGCTTCATCTGAGCAAATCCACTTAAAACCTTGTTTTATAATATATGGTAATACTGCTGGACTCACTGACTGTTCAGAAGGCCATAAACCGCGAGGTTCTTGACCAAAGCGGTCTGTATATAAATCCCAAGCTTTTTGCAAATGTCGAGGAATATCTTCTGCCCACTGAAACCGTCGCTGTGGCAAATTCATTTGGGGTATAGCTACGCGACCGGAATTAGTATCTGCTAGTAAGGGTAAAATTGGGTGAGTGTAGGGGGTAGTTGTGACTTCTAGTTGCCCTGCTGCTTGCATTTTCCGGTGCTGGGGAATGATGCGGCTGAGGATTTCTCGTTGTTTTGAATAAATGCGTTGGCGATCGCTTAAAGTAAAATTTCGACCTTGTTTTAACCAACTGGCAATTTCTGGATCGTCCCAAAATAGCGGATCTATCCAGGCAAGATTGTGCCAAGCTAGCAAATCGCTGTAATCTTGCAGTTGCCAATTCTCTAAACACCAAGCCTGTCCTTTATCTTGCCTTTGATGATACAACTGGCTATAGCGCGCATGAGGATCGATCAGGGTGTGGTGATTGGCATCAAAAAAATGTTGGACAATAAATTCCCGTTGTTCTTGAGTTAATTGTTCAACTGGTGTCAAACTGGCTGTGAGATAAGGATCTAAGGCTGTACCTGCTATGTAATCTTCTAGTTGCAATATTAATGAGGGAACCAAATTTACTGTTTGGTGTAATTTAGGATATTTTTCCAAAAGTAACACCAAATCTAGATAATCCTTGGTGCCATGCAACCTAACCCAAGGTAAGCGGTACTGTTGGCTGGAAGATAACGAAATGCTGCTACCAGGGGACTTGTACAGTGGCTGATGTTGATGCCAAATAAAAGCGACGTAGAGAGGTTGGGTCATAGGAATAATGGGGCATGGGGCATGGGGCATGGGTAAGCCACTTCCTGAGCCGGGTTTGCCGACTTGTAAACGCGAAGTGGGTTCCAGCAGGCTAGCAAGTAGCGCTATGGGGCATAGGATATGGGGTATGGGGCATTGAAAACAATTTTGGATTTTGGATTTTAGATTTTAGATTGGAATCCAAAATCGCAAATCTGTCTTGAAAAGTGACGCTCTTGCGTCGCTAACGCTGCGCTAACAGAGCACCCCAAGCCGGCGCTCCGACTTTTCGCAAAATCTAAAATTCTCCTAGCCCCTAGCCCCTAGTCCCTAGCCCCTAATCTCTAGTCCCTAGATTACTTGCTCGACTTCGGCAATTTCGGGAATCATTTCTTTTAAGCGGCGCTCAATACCCATTCTTAAGGTCATGGTAGAACTAGGACAAGAACCACAGGCTCCTTGCAAGCGCAATTTGACTATAGGCCCATCTAGTTCTACTACTTCTACGTTGCCGCCATCAGAGATCAAATAAGGGCGCATTTCATCTAGTACTGTTTCCACGTTGTCAATTGTTAGTTCCATAGTTTGTGTCCTGTGAATGAACTGAAGGCATGGGAAATTAGTCTATAGTGGAGCTAAAGCACAACTAAAAAGCCAGTTCCCAACATTTTCTTTTTTTGCTTTTAAAACGATCCTAGATCCAATTGCAGCTAGTTGTTAGTTATTGGTAGTCAGTTATCTGTTTGTGATGACTTTGTAAATATCCCAAGAATAAGCCATTCACCACACAGCTATCGATATAGTGTTGTATTTTTGTGGGAAGATTAGTTTGAGAATAGCGCTAAAGCTGAAAATATAATTATTTTGATTGATTACCTGTGAGTCTTGATTTCCACAGATCGGTAATATTTATATGGATATAAGAGTTACAGAATAAACTGTTATGCAGTTTTTGGCATTATTATCCAATTATTTGTCATAAATGGCAATTTTGTCATTTTTCAACCTGGATTAACACAGATTGCTGGGAAAATCGTTGTCAATTGTAGAAACGATTACTGGCTGTTGATACAGGGGAACTGTAAATGTCACTGTCGAGCCAAGTCCTTCACCCAGGCTGTAAAAGTGTACTTCACCACCCATAGCCTCGACTAACTTCTGTGAAATTGCTAATCCCAAACCTGTACCTCCATACTGGCGGGTGCGAGAACCATCAACTTGGGAAAATAATTGAAATAATTTGTCTTGTTTGTCTAAAGATACACCAATACCAGTATCTGCTACGCGCACTCTGACCATACCAGGGAATGGTTGCCCTTGAAATTTGATTTTTTTGAGGACAATATCTGCGCTGATGGTAATTCCACCTTCTTGGGTAAATTTGATGGCATTACCTACTAAGTTGAGCATGACTTGTAGGAGGCGTTGGTAATTACCTTGAACAATAATCTCATCTGAGGTAGTAGGTAATTGCATCTGGAAGCTCAAGTTTCTCATTTGAGCTTGGGGATGCATAAAGTTGTCTACATCACTAAATAACTCAGCTAATTGGACTGGACTACAATCTAGCTCCATTTTGCCAGCTTCGATTTTGGCAATGTCCAAAATATCGTTGATAATATTTAGTAAATGAATTGATAAATGGTGAGCTTCTTGAAGAAATTGATTTTGTTCTTCTGGATCGTCTGCCATTCCCTCTAAAATCAGCTTGAGAAAACCAATCATCCCGTTGAGGGGGGTACGAATTTCATGGGAGACGTTCGCGAGAAATTCGCTTTTGAGACGGGATGCGTCTTCGGCTTTTTGACGGGCTGATTCTAATTCTTTGTATAAGGTAGCATGAGCGATCGCAGTTCCTAACTGATCGGCTACTTCTTTGGCTAGTTCAATTTCGGCTTCTGTCAATGGATAGCATTCTTCTGGGACTGTTAAAGCTACTAATCCATTGGCTTGGTCTTGATAAGATGTAGCTACTACTAAAACTTTCTGTTTTGGACACAGAGTATATTCAGGCGATTCCATGACTACTGGTTCTAAAGTAGTCAAAGCATGGGCGAAAGCAGGTTCATCAGCGATATCTATATCTTGGTTGAGCATAAATTTGCTCTGGTTTTGATAATACTCTGCTTTCACCTGAATTTTAGAATTGCGCGGCTGGTGGGAACAAATTATACAACGCTCTAGCCGCAGGACTTTACCCAAACTATCAACTGTTTGTTGCCAAATTACATCCAGATCTAAATTACGGCGAATATTTTTCGTAACTCTAGTCACCAGTTTCTGGTGTCGCTGGGAACGTACAGTTAACTCTATTTGAGTAGGTGTTTTGGTGATGACATCTATTGTGGTTCTGTTGACTTTTGCTTGTAGTAACCGTCCCATAACCAAAACAGTGGTGGCTGCTTTCCCCAACTGGGGCATAATTGGCGTGATGACTAACTCCAACTCAAATAACTCTTGGCCGTAACTAAACCAGCACTGTAGTTTTTCTGGCACTAGGTTTGTCAAAATCCGGTGTAATCGCTCCAAATAGGCTACTTTCTCCACTGGCTCAAAGATAGCCCGCTCGTTACACTCATCTACTATCTGCTCGGGATTTAACCCTAGAACTTCACTGTGCTGCCAATAAAAAGCCAGGTAACGGCCTGACTCATCTTGAGTGTATACCAGCTCTGCGCCTAGAGTTGGTAATAAATAGTCTGTCGGATGATTGATAGAATTACGATTCTGGGAGAATAAATTCGGCAATTGGGAATTAGCAGTAATAGTCATTATGGAGTTGGATAGACAAATAGCAGCCGACGACATTATTACTAAAGCTGCTTAAAGTTTGGCATAAATTATTACAGCTTTGAAAGTCTTGAGTTGAAGTTTTAGTTCTTTTCTGCGCCAAAGTGGCAAATTTTACATTTTTTTGATTTTGAATTTACATTTTATTTATAAATTTAATCGTTCCATTCTCCGCGAGGTGGAATAGGTGAACGTACAGGAGTACGTGTCAGTTCGTCGTCTCTAGGAACTTCACCCCGTAGCCATTGGCGAATCGCTACTTCAATTACTTTGCTGGGGTCGTTGGTTAAATGCTGAATTTGCTCTACTAATTCGGAGTCTAGGCGGACAGCAATTTCTACCTTATCGGTTTGTCTGTGTTCCGCATCGGTAGCTTTTTCTTTCATATTCATAGGTTTATATACTCAGGAATTTTCTTTTGAAAAACTTTGTCAAGCAGTACTATTATGAATTTCGGATTAGGTTTACTGAACAAATGCAAAAATTTATAGTTACATAGTTCCCCGAAATTTTACCAAATTAACAGATGCTGCATACAAGTGAGAATTGTTAATGAAATTTACCAGACAATAGCTCTAGAAGCTTTGTCAGTCAATTAATCGTTACGAGCAATTACGGGTTGACTTACCTGCGCTCCTACACTATGTACTTATACATATTTATTGTACGCTTCTGGTCGATCAATACCAGCAAGTAACCATAGAGTTTTATCGATTCTTCAAAGGGAATGATTAGGGGCTAGGGAAGGAGGACTAGGGAGACAAGGAGGACAAGGAAGACAAGGGGGACGAATGACAACTGACAACTGACAACTGACAACTAACAAATGACAACTGACCATTGACTAATAAAGCATTAAAATACATTAAGTAATTTGCTCTGTTAACCTTGGTTGCTTTTTCAGCAAAGATGATATATGACTGACGTTCCCGCAGTTCGCATTCGCAATTTTTGTATTATTGCTCACATCGACCACGGGAAATCCACCCTTGCCGATCGCTTACTCCAAGCTACTGGTACTGTTGAAGATCGGCAGATGAAGGAGCAGTTTCTCGACAATATGGATCTGGAACGGGAGCGCGGCATTACCATTAAGCTGCAAGCTGCCCGAATGAACTACACTGCTAAAGATGGTCAGCAGTATGTGTTGAATTTAATTGATACGCCTGGACACGTAGATTTTTCTTATGAGGTGTCCCGTTCTCTAGCTGCTTGTGAGGGGGCGCTGTTGGTGGTGGATGCTTCTCAAGGCGTAGAAGCGCAAACTTTGGCTAATGTGTATTTGGCGCTGGAACATAATCTGGAAATTATCCCGGTTTTAAATAAAATCGATTTACCAGGTGCAGAACCAGACCGAGTCATTAGCGAAATTGAAGAGATTATCGGCTTAGATTGCAGTGGTGCGATTTTAGCCTCAGCTAAAGAAGGTATTGGGATTAATGAGATTTTAGAGGCGATTGTTGAGCGCGTACCACCAGCACCGAATACTGTAGATCAGCGCTTGCGGGCGTTAATTTTTGATAGCTACTATGACAGCTACCGGGGTGTAATTGTTTACTTCCGGGTGATGGATGGTAGCCTGAAAAAAGGCGATCGCATTTATTTAATGGCTTCTGAAAAAGAATATGAAATTGATGAGTTAGGGGTTCTGTCTCCCACTCAGAAGCAAGTTGATGAACTTCACGCTGGGGAAGTAGGTTATTTAGCTGCCGCCATTAAAGCTGTAGCTGATGCGCGGGTAGGGGATACCATTACCCTAGCTAATGCTAAGGCTCCAGAAGCTTTACCGGGGTACACAGAAGCTAACCCGATGGTCTTTTGTGGGATGTTCCCCATCGATGCTGACCAATTTGAAGACTTGCGGGAAGCTTTAGAAAAGCTGAGGCTAAATGATGCGGCGCTACATTACGAACCAGAAACTTCCAGCGCGATGGGCTTTGGTTTCCGGTGCGGGTTCTTGGGTTTGTTGCACATGGAAATTGTCCAAGAACGGTTGGAAAGGGAATATAACTTAGATTTAATTATTACAGCCCCTTCTGTGGTTTATAAGGTGACTACTGTGAAGGGTGAGGAACTGTATATAGATAATCCTAGCCATTTACCCTCTCCCAACGAGCGCGAGAAAATTGAAGAGCCTTACGTTAAGGTGGAAATGATTACACCGGAAATCTATGTAGGCACTTTGATGGAGTTGTCGCAAAACCGCCGGGGTATTTTCAAGGATATGAAATATCTCACCCAAGGACGGACAACGCTGACATACGAGCTACCTTTGGCGGAAGTGGTGACAGACTTTTTTGACCAAATGAAATCGCGATCGCGCGGTTATGCGAGTATGGAATATCACCTGATTGGTTATCGCGAAAATCCTTTGGTGAAGCTGGATATTATGATCAATGGCGATCCGGTGGATTCTTTGGCGATGATTGTCCACCGAGATAAAGCTTACAATGTTGGTCGCTCGATGGCAGAAAAGTTGAAAGAATTGATTCCTCGCCATCAATTTAAAGTACCCATTCAAGCGAGTATTGGTAGTAAAGTTATCGCCAGCGAACATATCCCAGCTTTGCGCAAAGACGTACTAGCCAAATGCTACGGTGGTGACATCAGCCGGAAGAAGAAACTTTTGCAAAAACAAGCCAAAGGTAAAAAGCGGATGAAATCTGTGGGTACGGTGGATGTTCCTCAGGAAGCTTTTATGGCTGTTTTGCGATTAGATCAAAGTTGATACTTGGGCATAGGGCATGGGGCATGGGGCATGGGGCATTGAAACGATTTTGGATTTTGCGAAAAGTCGGATTTTGGATTTTAGATTGGAATCCAAAAGACGCTTGCGGACTCGCTAAAGCAAATTGTTCGACTGAGCGCTGACGATGAAGTCTAAAATCTAAAATTTTTCCTTGTTTTCCTTGTCCCTGCATCTTCTTCATCCCCATTCCTGAAAAGTGTAATGGGGGTTTTTGCTTTATTTGAGGGCTGAAAATATTTAACTAAATTGTTTTACTTAAAAATGTTAAATTTTGGCGCAATCTTCAGGATTTGCTGACTCAATTTATGAAGATGAATATCTTAAAGGATTTGTATAAACTTGCTGTATGATAGCAAGTCGCGAAATGTACATTAAGTCTAGTCGGAAAATTTTGCTTTGCTAATATTTATATTTCAGAAGTAATAACTGAAAAAATATTAAGAAATTTAAATTTTTAGTAGATATACTCACTGTAATCGTCACACTTATACCTTATAAATATAAGTTTTTAGCTATTTCTTATTTCTCAAGCATTGGGGGGTCTAGTAAATGAAGATATTGGTATTAAGTTGGGAATTTCCACCAAGGATAGTTGGCGGGATTGCGCGTCATGTGGCAGAGTTATATCCAGAATTGGTGAAGCTGGGACATGAAATTCATTTAATTACGGTGGAACACGGTCAAGCTTCGATGTATGAATTGGTAGAAGGAATCCATGTACATCGAGTCCCGGTAGCTGCTAGTAGAGATTTTTTTCACTGGATAGTCAACTTAAATGAGAGCATGGGACATCATGGTGGCAAACTGATTCTAGAAGAAGGCCCGTTTGATTTAATTCATGCTCATGATTGGTTAGTTGGTGATGCTGCGATCGCTCTTAAGAGTAACTTTAAAATACCCCTAATTGCGACAATTCACGCGACTGAATACGGACGCTATAACGGTATTCATACAGATACCCAACGCTATATCAGTGGTAAAGAGAATTTGTTAGCTTTTAACGCTTGGCGAATTATTGTTTGTAGCGAATATATGCGCAGGGAAGTAGAAAGAGTATTACATAGCCCTTGGGATAAAATTGATGTAATTTTTAACGGAATTCGGCCAGAAAAGAAACAGCATCATGATGGTTTTCATGCTGATGATTTTCGCCGCCAATTTGCTGAAGACAATGAAAAAATTGTCTACTATGTTGGACGCATGACTTACGAGAAGGGTGTGCCTTTATTACTCAATGCTGCACCCAAGGTACTGGGGGAAATGAATGGTAATGTTAAATTTGTGATTGTTGGTGGCGGTAATACTGACCATCTCAAGCGTCAAGCTTGGGATTTGGGAATTTGGCATAAATGCTATTTTACTGGTTTTCTTTCTGATGAATACTTGGATAAATTTCAGACTGTAGCTGACTGTGCAGTTTTCCCCAGTCTTTATGAACCCTTTGGTATAGTTGCGTTGGAAAGTTTTGCCTCGCGGGTTCCCGTAGTAGTTTCTGACACAGGTGGTTTTCCGGAAGTAGTACAACATACCAAAACCGGGATTGTTACCTGGGTAAACAGTCCTGAATCGATTGCTTGGGGTATTTTGGAGGTGTTGAAAAATCCTGGTTATCGCCAATGGCTGATTGATAATGCTTATGAGGATTTAGAGAGACGCTTTAGCTGGCCAAAATTAGCCCTGCAAACTGAAGCTGTGTATCAGCGAGTAGTGAAAGAGCGATCGCAAATAGACTGGTTTTAAATTGCACAAGCAACGAAAATCAGAGCAGAGAATAAAAGATTACCCTGCATTTTTAGGGTTAAAAAACAGTACAAGCCTTGTACGCTGGGAATTTCACCCCTTCTGGTGAGAGAGTTAGCAAATAATTGCAGTTTGCACCAGAAGGTTAGCATGACTAAGGCTTTTCCAAATATAGCAAAGTGGTTAAAAAATTTAGGAACCATGTTGCTGAAGATGGGAACCACCTTCATCACCCATATTACAGCAAACTTGAGACGCTATTTTCAGGACATTACCGAGGATTTTGATTCTCCTGTAGCTCCCTTACCTAGCTTACCTGCTGCTTTACCTGCCTTACCTCACCTAGCCGGGCCTGTGCTTAACTTGGGTGGTGGTGGCCCTGATGTTGAGGAGGCGATTCAATGGATGATTCACCAGGTGAGGGGCGGTACTAACTGCGCTACTAAGGTGAATGTTGTAGTTCTCCGCACCTATGGTAATCACGATTACACTCGACTGATTTATGAAATGAAAGGCGTAAGGTCAGCAGAGACGCTGATTGTCAGCAATCGCAACGATGCCAACAAAGCGGAGATTGTTGATAAAATCCGCAAAGCTGATGTAATTTTTATTGCTGGCGGCGACCAATGCCAATACATCCGTAACTGGAAAGGCACTAAACTAGAGGCGGCTGTCAATTCTGTTTACGCCAGAGGTGGGGGAATTGGCGGTACTAGTGCGGGGGCGATGATCCAAAGCGAATTTGTTTATGATGCTTGTGCTTCTTCGGAAGAAGGGATTGAAACCAAAGATGCCCTAGAAGATCCTTATCAGGATATTACCTTCACTTACAACTTTTTTAAATGGCGGCATCTTTCAGGAACCATTGTCGATACTCACTTTGACAGGCGCAAAAGAATGGGCAGAATTATGGCTTTTATTGCCCGTCAAATTCAGGATGGCAAAACTCAACGGGCTTTAGGTATCGCCATTAGCGAAGAAACATCGGTAGTCATTGATAAATATGGTGTGGCGAAAGTGATGGGTAGGGGTGCAGCATATTTTGTTTTAGGCGATCGCCCGCCAGAAGTTTGCAAACCCCGCACACCTTTAACATTTCACGACTACAAAATTTGGCGCGTTCCCCGTGGCGACACCTTTGATTTAAAAAACATACCCAGTAGGGGTTATTATCTGCGGAGTGTCAAACGGGGAAGGTTTAGTTCAGATCCTTATTGAAATGGGGCATGGGGCATTGGGCATTGGGCATTGGGCATTGAAACAATTTTGGATTTTGGATTTTAGATTTTAGATTGGAATCCAAAAGACGCTCGCGGACTCGCTCTAAGCGAAGCTATGCCGAAGGCTTTACGCTGCGCTATCGCAAATCTAAAATCTAAAATTCCTTGTCCTCCTTGTCCTCCTTGTCCCCCTTGTCTCCCTTGTCCCCCTTCCCTTCTCCTCACACCAAAGTCGTCTGCTTGCGCAAACTTTTAATAGTGGCGATCGCATGTTTGGCTGCAATATCAATCTCCTCTGGGGTATTGAAGCGACCAATACCAAAGCGGACTGAGGCGTAGGCTAGCTGTGGGGGATGTCCTAAGGCGGTGAGAACGTGGGAAGGTGCTGTGACGGCTGAATTACAAGCGGAACCAGAGGAAACTGCCATGATTGATTGTAATCCTAAGCCAAGTGCTGCACCGTCTACGCCGTCAACGCTGATACTTAGGTTTCCTGGTAGGCGTTGGGTAAGATGTCCGTTAAGATGAACGCCTTCGATTTGCGAAAGCTGTTCCCATAGTTTTAACCGCAGTTGTGTCTGGCGTTGGTTTTCTGTTGCTTGTTCTGCTAAAGCGATTTCTACAGCTTTACCGAAACCGACGATTTGCGGTGTATATAATGTACCCGATCGCATTCCTCGTTCGTGTCCGCCGCCATGTTGTTGAGGGGCGAGTTGGACTCTGGGGTTGCGTCTCTTGACATATAACGCGCCAATACCTTTCGGCCCGTATACTTTATGTGCTGTTAGCGACATTAAGTCAATTTTTTGCGCTTGCACATCCAAGGGAATTTTACCAATAGCTTGGGCGGCATCGGTGTGGAAAAGAATATTGCGATCGCGGCAAATTTCGCCAATGGCTGATAAAGGCTGCAATACGCCAATTTCGTTATTTGCAGCCATTACCGACACTAAAATTGTCTCTGGGCGGATTGCTTTTTCTAACTCAATTAAATCAATTAATCCGTCTTTTTGTACGGGAAGTACTGTAATTTCAAAACCCAATGTTTTTAAATATGCACAGGGATCGAGAACAGCTTTATGTTCTGTCGCCACTGTAATAATATGCTGTCCTTTTTGGAAATAGGCTTCAGCTACACCTTTTATCGCCAAATTATTAGCTTCTGTCGCCCCGCTAGTAATAACAATTTCTTCTGGTGAGGCGTTAATCGCTGTTGCTAAAATTTCTCGCGTTTGTTTCACAGCTGCTTCTGCTTCCCAACCGTAAACATGACTGATACTTGCTGGATTACCAAACTTTTCTGTGAAGTAAGGAATCATTGCTGCTAATACTCGTTCGTCAACGGGGGTGGTAGCATGGCAATCTAGGTAGATGGGGCGATTAGACATATATCAACTCAAAAGTTAACTCAATTTTTTGAATATCCCGAGAATCGGATAACGTAAATTTATCGGATAAAGCATACTCAAACTTATCTTGCTGAATTAGCTTGATAAACTACAAATCTTCGCCACTGGTTACACAGCCAAACACAGGTTTATCTGGCTGATGATTAGCCAGCATATCAGCGATCGCTTGCAGTATACCTTCTAAAAGGGAAAAACTAGCTCTTTTAGCTTCAATTACTCACAACTACAGTTGTTCTTGAATAACTAAAACGTCAATTCGTCCTCTAACAATTTCGTCTTTATCCTCAATTGCAATTTCTCTCGACTTTTCCGTAGCTAATAAAAATGGCTCACGATAACATCCAGCTAAATCTAGTAAAGGAGATAATAGCACCATTTTGGCTACATTCTCTCAGATTGCTGAAAGCTGTACTCGTGTAAATTTTGACTCTAACTTACAGATAAATTTGAGACATCTGGGAATACTAGATCGATAAATCATCAGATGAGCGCAATATGGTTAGCACTCTTGTCAGTATTCCTGGATATCGCATTAATGAAGAACTCTACAATGGTTTGAGAACAATAGTTTATCGCGCAGTCAGAGAAAGTGACTCAGTAGCGGTAGTTATCAAACTACTGAAAAATCCTTATCCCAATTTTCATGAACTGTTGTTATTTCGCAATCAGTACACCATTGGTAAAAATCTCAACTCACCTCTGATTATTCAAACCTATAGCCTTGAACCTCTGCAAAATGGCTATATGTTAGTTATGGAAGACTTTGGGGGAATTTCTCTCAAGGATTATTTTACGAAAAATCAGCGTGTCGCATCTTTAGAAGAGTTTTTAGTAATAGCGATCGCACTCTGTGACACCTTAGATTTACTCTATCATGAGCGGATTATTCATAAAGATATCAAACCCAGCAATATCTTAATTAATCCTGAAACTAAGCAAGTTAAATTAATCGACTTTAGTATTGCATCCTTATTACCCAGAGAAACTCAAACCCTAGTTAACCCCAATGTTTTAGAAGGAACACTGGCTTATATATCTCCAGAACAAACCGGGAGAATGAATCGGGGGATTGACTACCGCACAGATTTTTACTCCCTGGGTGTGACTTTTTATGAACTGCTCACAGGAGAATTACCATTTTCATCTCATGATGCGATGGAATTGGTGCATTCTCATCTTGCGAAAATTCCGCCATTAATAGCTGAAATTCGTCCAGATATTCCCTCGATACTCTCAAAAATCGTCAGTAAACTGATGGCGAAAAATGCTGAAGATAGGTATCAGAGTGCGTTGGGGTTAAAATTTGATTTAGAAAAATGTCTGATTCAGTTAAGAGAAACTGGTGAGATTGGAGAGTTTGAAATTGGACAAAGGGATTTGTGCGATCGCTTTATCATTCCCGATAAATTATATGGCAGGGAAGGCGAAGTTCAAACCCTCCTAGAAGCATTTGAAAGAGTCAGCCAGGGTACAACAGAGATGATGCTGGTGGCTGGGTTTTCCGGAATTGGGAAAACTGCGGTTGTGAACGAAGTGCATAAACCCATTGTTAGACAACGCGGTTATTTTATTAAGGGCAAATTCGACCAATTTAATCGCAATATTCCCTTTTCTGCCTTTGTGCAAGCCTTCCGGGATTTGATGGGGCAATTATTAACCGAAAGCGATACCCAATTGCAACACTGGAAAAATCAGATTTCAGCAGCACTGGGAGACAATGCTCAAGTGATTGTAGAACTGATTCCTGAACTCGAACAGATTATTGGCGCACAACCCCCAGCACCGCAATTATCAGGAACCGCCGCCCAAAATCGGTTTAATTTGTTGTTTCAAAAGTTTATTCAAGTCTTTAGCATCCCCGCACATCCGTTAGTGATGTTTGTGGATGATTTGCAATGGGCGGATTCAGCTTCATTGAATTTGATTCAAGTGTTAATGTCTGAGTCGCAAACGGGCTGTTTATTACTGTTAGGTGCGTATCGGGATAATGAGGTATTTGCCGCCCACCCGTTAATGCTAACCCTGAATGACATGGAGAAAACAGGGGCAAAAATCCACACCATTACCCTACAACCCCTGAATTTTACCAGTCTCAATCATCTGATTGCCGATACCCTTCATGCTCCCACATCTGTAGTCAAACCACTGACAGAACGGGTCATACAGAAAACTCAGGGTAATCCCTTCTTTGCCACCCAGTTTTTGAAAGCATTACATCAAGACCAGTTAATTACCTTTGACTGGGGCGCAGGGCATTGGCAGTGTGATATTGTGCAAGTGCGAGAGGCGGCTTTGACCGATGATGTGGTCGAATTTATGGCGCAGCAATTGCAAAAGCTACCAACAGCCACCCAAGAGATTTTAAAACTGGCAGCTTGTATTGGGAATGAATTTGATTTAAAAACATTAGCTTTAGTTGGTCAAGAATCTATAGTAGAAACTGCAACTTGTTTATGGAATGCTTTGCAGTCAGGCTTAATTTTACCGCAGACAGAGATTTATAAGTTTTTTGTGGGTACAGAAAACCAAGGTGTAAATCAAGACAATGGGGAAATTTTTGTTTATAAATTCCTGCACGATCGCGTCCAACAAGCGGCTTACTCATTAATCCCAGAAGACCAAAAACAGACAACCCATGTCAAAATTGGTCGTTTATTGTGGTCAAATACCCCAGAAGCAGCAATAGAGGAACAGGTTTTTGCGATCGCCAATCAGTTAAATATTGGCATTGAACAATTCCATGAACCACAAGAACGCCATCAACTCTCTCGCTTAAATTTCATCGCTGGGAAAAAAGCTAAAGCCTCAACCGCCTACAAAGCTGCACTAGCTTACCTGAAAATCAGTATTGAGTTACTCCCCACCAAACCTTGGCAATCTGACTATGATTTCACCTTAAGCTTGTATAACGAAGCTACCGAAACCAGTTACCTCAGTGGTGAACTGGATTTAATGGAAAACTTTGCCCAGGAAGTTTTACAACAAGCCAAAGCAATTATTGATACAGCCAAAGTCTACGAAGTCAAAATTGAAGCCTACGCGATTCAAAGTAAATTCTTGGCAGCTATTGATACAGCCATGCAATTTTTGCGACCGATTGGCATTGAGTTTCCCTCAGAACCCACAGATCAAGATTTCTTTCTGGGTTTACAGGAAATTCAAGCTCTCCTCAGTGATAAAACAATAGCGCAGTTAGCCGATTTACCAGAAATGCAGCAGCCGGAATTACGCGCCGCCCTGCGTGTCTTAGTTAAAGTAGACACTCCTGCTTATCTCGGAAAACCAGAACTCCATCGCTTGCTAGTGCCGAAGGAACTGTCTCTATCCATCAAATACGGCAACACCTCAGCCAGTGCCTTCTTTTACTCAGGGTATGGACTGATGCTGAGTGGTCAATCAAACAGTATCCTCCCTGGTTATGAATTTGGTCAGTTAGCTTTGCAAATGCTTTCCAAATTTTGCGATCGTGAATATGAAGCCAGAGTCCTGGTAGTTGTTCATGGTTTTATCACCCACTGGAAAGAACCGCTCACCGCTACCCTCAAGCCCTTACTGCAAGCCTATGCCAGAGGTTTAGACATTGGGGACTTAGCTTTTGCTTGCCACGGTGCATCTGTTTATTGCTACCACGCTTATGTTGCTGGTCAAGAATTAACTACACTAGCGAGTGAGTTGACGATTTATGGTGCAGCTTTAGCCAAAATTCACAAACAAGCGACACTAAATTATCACAATATTTATCACCAAATTGTCTTGAATTTAATCGAGCCAACAGCTACACCTTGGGAATTAGTTGGTACAGCCTACGATGAAAAGTCAATGCTGTTATTAAATGAACAAGCTAGCGATCCTAATAGTTTATGGCATTTTTGTGTCAACAAACTGATGCTTTGTTATCTGTTTCAAGTCCTAGATTTGGCAGTGGAATATGCAATTAAAGCTAAAAAATGTCAAGCTTCCGGCTTAGGATATGCAATGACTAACATCCCATTGCTCAACTGGTATGATTCTTTAGTACAACTCGCTTTATATCCTGCTGCATCATCCACAGAACAACAGCAGATTTTACAGCAGGTAGCAGAAAATCAACAGATAATGGAACAGTGGGCAAATTATGCACCCATGAATCAGTTGCATCGCTTCTATTTAGTGGAAGCGGAAAAGCATCGAGTTTTAGATGATAAAATAGCAGCCATAGAATTTTACGATCGCGCCATTAAAGAAGCCAAAGCCAACGGCTACATTCAAGAAGAAGCACTAGCTAATGAACTTGCTGCTAAATTCTATCTCAACTGGGAAAAAGAGAAAGTCGCCGCAGGTTATATGCAGGAAGCATATTATTGTTATGCTCGATGGGGAGCCAAAGCCAAAGTCGCCGACTTAGAAACCCGCTATTCCCAATTACTCGCCCCCATATTACAGCAAAGTCGTTCTGTTGTTTCCACTAACGAAACTATCTTTACCTTGGGGACTGTCACAAAAAGCAGTTCTTCGGCTTCTAGCAGCAGTATTTCCGATACTCTAGATTTAAAAGCAATTCTCACAGCATCTCAATCTATCTCAGGGGAAATCGAACTAGAAAAACTGCTTGCATCGTTACTTAGCATCATCATCGAAAATGCTGGTGCTGATAAATCTGTGTTAATCCTCCTGCAAGAAAATCATCTATTAATTCAAGGCGCAATTACCCAAGGAACACAACCCATTGTCCTGCAAAGTCTTCCCGTTGAAGACAGTCAAGAAATTCCCCACAAGCTGATTTACAAAGTCAAAAACAATCAACAGACTTTTGTCTTATTGGATGCAACCGCAGATATCACCTTCGCTAATGACCCCTATATTACCCGTCAACAGCCCAAGAGTATTTTGTGTAGCCCAATTTTGAATCAAGGTAAATTGCTGGGGATTTTATATCTAGAAAATAATTTAACAAAGGGGGCGTTTACAAGCGATCGCATTGAACTACTCAACCTACTCTGCACCCAAGCCGCCATTTCTCTAGAAAATGCGCGATTGTATGAACGTTCTCAGGAATATGCCCAAGAATTAGAACAAGCTTTAGACAACTTGCAAAATGCTCAACTACAAATCGTCCAAAGTGAAAAAATGTCCGCCTTGGGTAACTTAGTCGCTGGTGTCGCTCATGAAATGAATAATCCTCTTGGTTTTATTTATGCTACTCTCGAACAAACTAAACCCACCTTTACTGATATTATTGAACATTTGAAAATCTATCAAGAAACTTTACCCGATAAAACTGAAGAAATCCTCGACCACGAGTCAGAAATTGATTTGGAATATAGCATAGAAGACTTGCCTAAAATGCTCGATTCTATGACAATGGCTTGTGATAGGTTAAAAAATATCAGCACTTCCCTACGCACATTCTCCCGTGCTGATAGAGATTATAAAGTGCCATTTAATCTTCATGAAGGCATTGATAGCACAATTTTAATTCTCAAACATCGTCTCAAAGCTAACGAACAACGTCCCGCGATTGAAGTAACAACTAAATACTGTGATTTACCCCAAGTTGAATGTTTTCCTGGGCAATTAAATCAGGTATTTATGAATATTTTAGCTAATGCCATTGACGCATTAGATGAATCGAATCACGGACGGACTTTTGCAGAAATTCAAGCTCATCCTAACTCCATTACAATTACCACATCAATAGCAGATAAATACGTGAAAATCTCTATTGCTGATAATGGTAAAGGGATGAGCGAAGAAGTAAAACACAAAATATTTGACCATTTATTTACTACTAAAGCTGTCGGGAAAGGTACAGGTTTGGGTTTGGCTATAGCTAAACAAATTGTCGAAGAAACTCACGGTGGTAAGTTGGATTGCCAATCTATTCTGGGTGAAGGTACTGAATTTATCATTGAGGTTCCCTTGTAAATTGTAGCTCTACTTATCTATCTGGGAATACTAGAGTGAGAAAATATCAGATGAGCACAATATGGTTAGCAATCTTGTCAGTATTCCCGGATATCGCATTAATGAAGAACTCTACAACGGTTCGAGAACAATAGTTTATCGCGCAGTCAGAGAAAGGGATTCAGTAGCAGTAGTGATCAAACTGCTGAAAAATCCTTATCCCAGCTTTAGCGAAATGTTGTTATTTCGCAACCAGTACACCATTGGTAAAAATCTCACATCACCCCTGATTATCCAAACCTATAGCCTTGAACCTCTGCAAAATGGCTATATGTTAGTTATGGAAGATTTTGGGGGAATTTCTCTCAAGGACTATTTTACGAAAAATCAGCATGTTGTATCTCTAGAGGAATTTTTAGTCATAGCGATCGCACTCTGTGACATCTTAGACTTACTCTACCACGAGCGGATTATCCACAAAGATATCAAGCCCAGCAATATCTTAATTAATCCCGAAACTAAACAAATAAAATTAATTGACTTTAGTATTGCATCATTATTACCCAGAGAAACCCAAACATTAATCAATCCCAATGTTTTAGAAGGAACACTGGCTTATATATCTCCAGAACAAACCGGGAGAATGAATCGGGGGATTGACTACCGCACAGATTTTTATTCTTTAGGTGTGACTTTCTATGAATTGCTGACAGGCGAGTTACCATTCTCATCTAATGATGCGATGGAATTGGTACATTCTCACATTGCGAAAACCCCATCTTTAGCACATGAAATTCATCCAAATATCCCTTTAGCTATCTCAAAAATCTTCAGCAAGTTGATGGCGAAAAATGCTGAAGATAGGTATCAGAGTGCGTTGGGCTTGAAATTTGATTTAGAAAAATGTTTAACTCAGTTAAGAGAAACTGGGGAAATTCCAAGTTTCGAGATTGGACAAAGGGATTTGTGCGATCGCTTCATCATTCCCGATAAATTATATGGCAGGGAAGGTGAAGTTCAAACCCTCCTAGAAGCATTTGAAAGAGTCAGCTTTGGTGCAACAGAAATGATGCTGGTCGCTGGTTTCTCTGGAATTGGTAAAACTGTGGTTGTCAACGAAGTACATAAACCAATTGTTAGACAACGCGGCTATTTTATTAAAGGTAAATTTGACCAATTTAATCGCAATATTCCCTTCTCTGCTTTTGTCCAAGCATTCCGTGATTTAATGGGGCAATTATTAACTGAAAGCGATACCCAACTAGAAAAATGGAAACATAAAATATTAGAGGCTGTTGGGGAAAATGGACAAGTAATTCTTGACGTTATCCCCGAATTAGAAAAAATTATTGGTCAACAAACACCAGCGATAGAATTATCAGGAACAGCCGCCCAAAATAGATTTAATCTATTATTTCAAAAATTCACCCAAGTCTTTAGCAGCAAAGAACATCCCTTAGTAATATTCCTGGATGATTTACAATGGACTGACTCCGCATCACTCAAGTTAATGCAGCTATTAATGGCTGATACAGGTCATCTTTTCATTATTGGTGCATATCGCGATAACGAAGTCCATCCTGGACATCCATTATTATTGACCTTGAGTGAAATTCAAAAGACACAAGCCACAATTAACACAATTACTTTAGCACCACTCAGTCAATCAAAAGTAAATCAATTAGTTGCTAATACCCTTAAATG
Organism: Calothrix brevissima NIES-22; assembly: GCF_002367995.1. Taxonomy (GTDB): domain Bacteria; phylum Cyanobacteriota; class Cyanobacteriia; order Cyanobacteriales; family Nostocaceae; genus Aulosira; species Aulosira brevissima. The sequence goes on along the minus strand of NZ_AP018207.1, from coordinate 2,825,561 downwards.
TCCAGAAAAATTGGCATGGAATCTTTCTGTATTAATTTCTCAAAAAACGCAAGGTAATCCATTTTTTGTCACCCAATTTCTCAAGGCATTACATCAAGATGGGCTGATTCAATTTGATTTTGAGTTAGGCTGTTGGCAATGTGATATTTCCCAAGTGACAATGCAATCGGTGACAGATGACGTTGTGGCTTTTATGAGCTTGCAATTGCAAAAATTACCGCCATCAACTCAAGAAGTATTGCAATTAGCTGCTTGTATTGGTAATTCTTTTGATTTAGCAACTTTAGCCATTGTTTCATCACAATCAGAAATTGAAACAGCAACTTGTTTATGGAAAGCATTACAAGAAGGATTAATCTTACCAATTGGTGATGTTTATAAGTTTTATGTCGGGCAAGAAAAGTTAGTAAATATATCGGCAAATCAACAAACTGTTGCCTACAAATTTATACACGATCGCGTCCAACAAGCGGCTTACTCATTAATCCCAGAAGCACAAAAACAGACAACCCATGTCAAAATCGGTCGTTTATTGTGGTCAAACACACCAGAAGCAGAAATAGAGGAACAGGTTTTTGCGATCGCTAATCAGTTAAATATTGGCATTGAACAATTCCATGAACCACAAGAACGCCATCAACTATCACGCTTAAATTTGATCGCCGGGAAAAAAGCCAAAGCCTCAACCGCCTATAAAGCTGCACTAGCTTACCTAAAAATCAGTATTGATTTACTCCCCAGCAACCCTTGGCAATCTGACTATGATTTCACCTTAAGCTTATACAACGAAGCTACCGAAGCCAGCAATCTCAGTGGCGAGTTGGACTTAATGGAAAACTTTGTCCAGGAAGTTTTACAACAAGCCAAAGCAGTCATTGATACAGCCAAAGTCTACGAAGTCAAAATAGAAGCCTACACAATCCAAGGTAAGTTCTTGGCAGCTATTGATACAGCCATGCAATTTTTGCAGCCGATTGGCATTGAGTTTCCCCCAGAACCGACAGACGAAGATTTTATGTTAGCTTTACAGGAAAATCAAGCTCTCCTCAGTGGTAAAACAGTAGCTGAGTTAGCTGATTTACCACAAATGCAGCAGCCGGAATTACAAGCCGCCTTGCGTGTCTTAGTTAAAGTCACGACTCCTGCTTATCTGGCAAAACCGCAGCTTCATCGCTTAGTGATACTCAAGGAAGTTGCTCTGTCTGTAAAATACGGTAATACTTCTGCTTCTGCCGTAGCTTACTCAGGGTATGGACTCATGCTTTCTGGGCAGATACAAACTATCCCCACAGGTTATGAATTTGGTCAGTTAGCATTGCAAGTCCTATCCAAGTTTCGCGATCGAGAATACGAAGCCTTTATCCTTGTTGTCGTTTATCATTTGATTAGCCACTGGCAAGAACCTCTTACAGCCACCCTCAAGCCATTAATCAAAACCTATACCAGTGGTTTGGATACGGGGGATTTGGCTTTTGCTGGTTACGCTGCCTACGTTTATTGCTGTCAAGCTTATATCGCCGGTCAAGAATTAACTAAATTAGCGAATGAATTGGCAATTTACAGTGCAGCTTTAGTCAAAATTCACCAACAAAGCGCACTGAACTATACCAATCTTTATCACCAAGTGGTATTGAATTTAATCGAGCCAACAACTACACCTTGGGAATTAGTTGGTACAGCCTACGATGAAAAGTCAATGCTGCTATTCTATGAGCAAGCTAATGATGGCAATGGTTTATGGAATTTTTGGGTCAACAAACTGACGCTTTGCTATCTGTTTGAAGTCCTAGATTTGGCAGTGGAATGTGCGATTAAAGCTAAACCATACTCTGTTGCAGGATATGCAACGACTAACATTTCATTGCTCAATTGGTATGATTCTTTAGTGCAACTTGCTTTATATCCTACCGCTTCACCCACACAACAACAGCAGACTTTACAGCAGGTAGCAAAAAATCAAGAGACACTGGAACAGTGGGCAAATTATGCACCCATGAATCAGTTGCATCGATTCTATTTAGTGGAAGCGGAAAAGCATCGAGTTTTAGGTGATAAAACCGCAGCTATAGAATTTTATGACCGAGCGATTTCTCAAGCCAAAGCTAACGGCTACATTCAAGAAGAAGCCCTCGCCAACGAAATAACTGCCAAATTTTATCTCAACTGGGAAAAAGAGAAAGTCGCCGCAGGTTATATGCAGGAAGCATATTATTGTTATGCCCGTTGGGGAGCAAAAACCAAAGTTGCTGACTTAGAAAACCGCTATCCCCAATTACTTGCGCCAATATTACAGCAAAGCCGTTCGCTTTTTTCCACTAACGAAACTATCTTCACCTTGGGAACTGTCACATCTACCAGTACTTCCAGTTCTAGCAGCAGTGTTTCAAATACCCTAGATTTAACAGCAATTTTCAAAGCGTCTCAATCTATCTCAGGGGAAATCGAACTAGAAAAACTGCTTTCATCCTTACTAAGAATCGTGATTGAAAATGCTGGGGCTGATAAATGTGTGTTAATGCTCCTACAAGACAATCATCTATTAATTCAAGGCGCAATTACCCAAGGGACACAACCCATTGTGTTGCAAAGTTTTGCTATTGCAGACAGTCAAGATATTCCCCATAAGCTGATTAACAAAGTCAAAAACAATCAACAAACTCTAGTGCTACTGGATGCAAGCGCAGATATCACTTTCGCCAACGATCCCTATATTATCCGTCAACAGCCTCAAAGTATTTTGTGCAGTCCGATTTTGCATCAAGGTAAATTGCTGGGCATTTTATACCTAGAAAATAACTTAGCAAAGGGAGCGTTTACGAGCGATCGCATCGAACTACTCAACCTCATCTGCACCCAAGCCGCCATTTCTCTTGAAAATGCCCAACTTTATCAACGTTCTCAAGAATACAGCCAACAGCTAGAACAGGCATTAGACAACTTACAAAACGCTCAATTACAAATCGTGCAAAGTGAAAAAATGTCTGCCTTGGGTAACTTAGTCGCTGGTGTCGCCCACGAAATGAATAATCCTTTGGGCTTTATTGCAGCAACTCTCAAACAAGCTAAACCAACAATCGCCGATTTGAGTGAACACATCAAATTGTATCAACAAACTTTTCCAGACAAGAGTGATGAAATTCAAGACCATGAATCAGAAATTGACCTAGACTATACCATAGAAGACTTGCCGAAGATGATGAATGCAATGGTCATGGCTTGTGATAGGTTAAAAAATATCAGCACTTCCCTACGCACATTCTCCCGTGCTGATAGAGATTATAAAGTGCCATTTAATATTCACGAAGGCATTGATAGCACAATTTTAATTCTCAAACATCGTCTCAAAGCTAACGAACAACGTCCCGCGATTGAAGTAACAACTAAATACTGTGATTTACCCCAGGTTGAATGTTTTCCTGGGCAATTAAATCAGGTATTTATGAATATTTTAGCTAATGCCATTGATGCATTAGATGAATCGAATCACGGACGGACTTTTGCAGAAATTCAAGCTCATCCTCACTCCATTACAATTACCACATCAATAGCAGATAAATACGTGAAAATCTCTATTGCTGATAATGGTAAAGGGATGAGCGAAGAAGTAAAACACAAAATATTTGACCATTTATTTACTACTAAAGCTGTCGGGAAAGGCACAGGTTTAGGATTAGCTATAGCCAAACAAATTGTCGAAGAAACTCACGCTGGAAAATTGAAATGTAACTCAGCTTTAGGAGAAGGTACTGAATTTATCATTGAGATTCCCTTGTAAATTGTAGCTCTACTTATCTATCTGGGAATACTAGATTGAGAAAATATTAGATGAGCACAATATGGTTAGCAATCTTGTCAGTATTCCCGGATACCGCATTAATGAAGAACTCTACAACGGTTCGAGAACAATAGTTTATCGCGCAGTTAGAGAAAGCGATTCCGTACCAGTAGTGACCAAACTGCTGAAAAATCCTTATCCCAGCTTTAGTGAATTGTTGTTATTTCGCAACCAGTACACCATTGGTAAAAATCTCACATCACCCCTGATTATCCAAACCTATAGCCTCGAATCATTCCAAAATAGCTATATGTTAGTTATGGAAGACTTTGGGGGAATTTCTCTCAAGGATTATTTTACGAAAAATCAGCGTGTCGCATCTTTAGAAGAATTTTTAGTCATAGCGATCGCACTCTGTGACATCTTAGACTTACTCTACCATGAGCGAATTATTCATAAAGATATTAAACCCAGCAATATCTTAATTAATCCCGAAACTAAACAAGTTAAATTAATCGACTTCAGTATTGCATCATTATTACCCAGAGAAACCCAAACATTAATCAATCCCAATGTTTTAGAAGGAACACTGGCTTATATATCTCCAGAACAAACCGGGAGAATGAATCGGGGGATTGACTACCGCACAGATTTTTATTCTTTAGGTGTGACTTTCTATGAATTGCTGACAGGCGAGTTACCATTCTCATCTAATGATGCGATGGAATTGGTACATTCTCACATTGCGAAAACCCCATCTTTAGCACATGAAATTCATCCAAATATCCCTTTAGCTATCTCAAAAATCTTCAGCAAGTTGATGGCGAAAAATGCTGAAGATAGGTATCAGAGTGCATTGGGATTGAAATTTGATTTAGAAAAATGTTTAACTCAGTTAAGAGAAACTGGTGAGATTGGAGACTTTGAAATTGCTAGTAGGGATTTGTGCGATCGCTTCATCATTCCCGATAAATTATATGGCAGAGAAGGTGAAGTTCAAACCCTCCTAGAAGCATTTGAAAGAGTCAGCCAGGGTACAACAGAGATGATGCTAGTGGCTGGGTTTTCTGGAATTGGGAAAACCGCCGTTGTCAACGAAGTACATAAACCAATTGTTAGACAACGCGGTTATTTCATCAAAGGCAAATATGACCAATTTCAACGCAATATTCCCTTTTCGGCTTTTGTCCAAGCATTCCGTGATTTAATGGGTCAATTATTGACCGAAAGCGATGCCCAAATTCAACAATGGAGAAATAAAATATTAGAGGCTATTGGGGACAATGGACAAGTAATTATTGACGTTATACCTGAATTAGAAAACATTATTGGTCAACAACCACCAGCCGTAGAATTATCAGGAACAGCCGCCCAAAATAGATTTAATCTATTATTTCAAAAATTCACCCAAGTCTTTACAACTAAAGAACATCCTTTAGTAATATTCCTTGATGATTTGCAATGGGCTGATTCTGCATCACTCAAGTTAATGCAGCTATTAATGACCGATACTGGTCATCTTTTCATCATTGGTGCATATCGTGATAACGAAGTTTACCCAGCACATCCATTAATGCTGACTTTGAGTGAAATTCAGAAAAAACAAGTAATAATTAACACGATTACCTTAGCTCCCTTAAGTAAGGTACAAGTGAATAAGTTAGTGGCTGATACCCTCAAATGTCCAGAAGAATTAGCATGGAATCTTTCTGTATTGATCCATCAAAAAACAGAAGGTAATCCATTTTTTGCTACCCAGTTTCTGAAATCATTATATCAAGATGGACTGATTAAATTTGATTTTGAGTTAGGCTGTTGGCAATGTGATATTTCTCAAGTAAAGGTGCAAACAGTTACAGATAACGTTGTGGCTTTTATGAGTTTGCAATTGCAAAAACTACCGCCATCAACACAAGAAGTATTGCAGTTAGCAGCTTGTATTGGCAATTCTTTTGATTTAGCAACTTTGGCTATTGTTTCATTACAATCTGAAGTTGAAACAGCAGCTTGTTTATGGAAAGCATTACAAGAAGGATTAATCTTACCGATTGGCGATGTTTATAAGTTTTATGTCGGGCAAGAAAAGCTTGTAAACATATCGGCAAATCAACAAACTGTTGCCTACAAATTTATACATGATCGCGTCCAACAAGCGGCTTACTCATTAATCCCAGAAGCACAAAAACAGACAACCCATGTCAAAATCGGTCGTTTATTGTGGTCAAACACACCAGAAGCAGAAATAGAGGAACAGGTTTTTGCGATCGCTAATCAGTTAAATATTGGCATTGAACAATTCCATGAACCACAAGAACGCCATCAACTCTCCCGCTTAAATTTCATCGCCGGGAAAAAAGCCAAAGCCTCAACCGCCTATAAAGCTGCACTAGCTTACCTAAAAATCAGTATTGAGTTACTCCCCGCCAACCCTTGGCAATCTGACTATGATTTCACCTTAAGCTTATACAACGAAGCTACCGAAGCCAGCAATCTCAGTGGCGAAATGGACTTAATGGAAAACTTTGCCCAAGAAGTTTTACAACAAGCCAAAGCAGTCATTGATACAGCCAAAGTCTACGAAGCCAAAATTGAAGCCTACACAATGCAAGGTAAATTATTGGCAGCTATTGATACAGCCATGCAATTTTTGCGACCCATTGGCATTGAGTTTCCCCCAGAACCGACAGATCAAGATTTCTTTGTGGGTTTACAGGAAATTCAAGCTCTCCTCATTGATAAAACAGTAGCTGAGTTAGCTGATTTACCACAAATGCAGCAGCCGGAATTACAAGCCGCCTTACGGGTATTAGTTAAAGTCACGACTCCTGCTTATGTGGCAAAACCGCAGCTCCATCGCTTATTGGTACTCAAGCAAGTTGCTCTGTCTGTAAAATACGGTAATACCTCTGCTTCTGCCCTAGCTTACTCAGTGTATGGACTCATGCTTTCTGGGCAGATACAAACTATCTCCACAGGTTATGAATTTGGTCAGTTGGCATTGCAAGTCCTCTCCAAGTTTTGCGATCGAGAATACGAAGTCAGAGTCCTTGTTGTCGTTTATCATTCTATTAGCCACTGGCAAGAGTCTGTTACAGCCACCCTCAAGCCATTAATCAAAGCCTATACCAGTGGTTTAGATACGGGGGATTTGGCTTTTGCTGGTTATGGTGCCTACGTTTATTGCTGTCAAGCTTATATCGCCGGTCAAGAATTAACTAAATTAGCGAATGAATTGGCGATTTATAGTGCAGCTTTAGTCAAAATTCACCAACAAAGCGCACTGAACTATACCAATCTTTATCACCAAGTGGTATTGAATTTAATCGAGCCAACAACTACACCTTGGGAATTAGTTGGTACAGCCTACGATGAGAAGTCAATGCTGCCATTACATGAACAAACTAATGATGGCACTGGTTTATGGCATTTTTGGGTCAATAAACTGATGCTTTGCTATCTGTTTGAAGTCCTAGATTTAGCAGTAGAATATGCTATTAAAGCTAAACAATACTCTGTTTCAGGATATGCAATGCCTAACGTCTCATTGCTCAACTGGTATGATTCTTTAGTGCAACTTGCTTTATATCCTACCGCTTCACCCACACAACAACAGCAGACTTTACAGCAGGTAGCAGAAAATCAAAAAATCATGGAACAGTGGGCAAATTATGCACCCATGAATCAGTTGCATCGATTCTATTTAGTAGAAGCGGAAAAGCATCGAGTTTTAGGTGATAAAGCCGCAGCTATAGAATTTTATGATCTCGCGATTTCTCAAGCCAAAGCTAACGGCTACATCCAAGAAGAAGCCCTCGCCAACGAAATAACTGCCAAATTTTATCTCAACTGGGAAAAAGAGAAAGTTGCCGCAGGTTATATGCAGGAAGCATATTATTGTTATGCCCGTTGGGGAGCAAAAGCCAAAGTTGCTGACTTAGAAAACCGCTATCCCCAATTACTTGCACCCATATTACAGCAAAGTCGTTCGCTTTTTTCCACTAACGAAACTATCTTCACCTTGGGGACTGTCACATCTACCAGTACTTCCAGTTCTAGCAGCAGTGTTTCAAATACCCTAGATTTAAAAGCAATTCTCACAGCATCTCAAACTATCTCTGGTGAAATCGAACTAGAAAAACTGCTTTCATCCTTACTAAGAATCGTCATTGAAAATGCTGGTGCTGATAAATGTGTGTTAATGCTGTTGCGAGACAACCGCCTGCTAATTAAAGGCTCAATTACCCAAGGAACAAACCCAGTGGTGTTGCAAAGAATTCCTGTTGAAGAAAGTCAGGATATTCCTCACAAGCTGATTTACAAAGTCAAGCACAGCCAACAAACTGTTGTCTTATTGGATGTAACCGCAGATATTACCTTTGCCAACGATCCCTATATTATCCGTCAGCAGCCTCAAAGTATTTTGTGCAGTCCAATTTTATATCAAGGTAAGTTGCTGGGGATTTTATATCTGGAAAATAATTTAGCCAAGAGAGCGTTTACCAGCGATCGCATCGAACTCCTCAACCTACTCTGCACTCAAACCGCCATTTCTCTAGAAAATGCGCGATTGTATGAACGTTCTCAGGAATCAGCCCAACAATTAGAGCGATCGCTCCATGAGTTAAAAACTGCTCAATCCCGCTTCCATAATCTAGTAGATAACGTTCCTGGGGTGGTGTATCAATTTTTGATGGCGACCGATGGTTCGGTGTCAATGCCTTACATGAGTAGCGACTGTTACAATCTCTATGAAATCACTGCTGCTGAAGCGATCGCCAATGTGCAGATTCTCATGGATATGACACATCCAGAGGATGTTGATGCTTATCGTCAGTCCATTGCAGATTCAGCTAAAACCTTAACTCCCTGGCGGTGGGAAGGGCGAATTGTTACCCCTTGTGGAATTACTAAGTGGATTCGCGGAGAATCGCGCATAGAAAAACTTGCCGATGGTACGTTAGTGTGGGATGGATTGGTGTTGGATATTAGCGAGCGTAAACAAGCTGAACTGGCTTTACAACAAGCGAATTTACAAATTATCCAAAGTGAGAAAATGTCTGCATTAGGTAACTTAGTTGCTGGTGTCGCCCACGAAATGAATAATCCTTTAGGATTTATTGCTGCTAGTCTCAAACAAGCTAAACCCACCTTTGCCGATATTATCGAACACTTGAAAATCTATCAAGAAACCTTAAGCGAGAAAACTGAAGAAATCCTCGACCACGAGTCAGAAATTGATTTGGAATATACCATAGAAGACCTACCTAAAATGCTGGATTCTATGACAATGGCTTGCGATAGATTAAAAAATATCAGCACTTCCCTACGCACATTCTCCCGTGCTGATAGAGATTATAAAGTGCCATTTAATCTTCATGAAGGCATTGATAGCACAATTTTAATTCTCAAACATCGTCTCAAAGCTAACGAACAACGTCCCGCGATTGAAGTAACAACTAAATACTGTGATTTACCCCAAGTTGAATGTTTTCCTGGGCAATTAAATCAGGTATTTATGAATATTTTAGCTAATGCCATTGATGCATTAGATGAATCGAATCACGGACGGACTTTTGCAGAAATTCAAGCTCATCCTCACTCCATTACAATTACCACATCAATAGCAGATAAATACGTGAAAATCTCTATTGCTGATAATGGTAAAGGGATGAGCGAAGAAGTAAAACACAAAATATTTGACCATTTATTTACTACTAAAGCTGTCGGTAAAGGCACAGGTTTAGGATTAGCTATAGCAAAGCAAATTATCGAAGAAAAACACGGCGGTAAAATCACAGTCAATTCTGATCTAGGTGAAGGGACAGAATTTACCATCCAACTGCCAGTGTAAATTTTTACGTCATCATAGAGGAAAGTTGATCCTTTGGGAATACTAAATCAAGACATTTTGAAGATTTAGTGATTATGATTGACACTCTTGTGAAGATTCCCGGATATCGCATCAGCGAACAACTCTATGATGGCTCCCGAACACTAGTTTATCGCGTAGTCAGAGAAAGCAACTCAACACCAGTAGTTATCAAACTGCTGAAAAATCCCTATCCCAGCTTTAGCGAATTGTTGTTATTTCGCAATCAATACACTATTGGGAAAAATCTCAACTCACCTCTGATTATCCAAACCTATAGCCTCGAATCATTCCAAAATGGCTATATGTTAGTTATGGAAGACTTTGGGGGAATTTCTCTCAAGGATTATTTCAGTAAATATCAGCATGTTGTATCTCTAGAAGAGTTTTTAGTAATAGCGATCGCACTCTGTGACATCCTGGACTTACTCTACCATGAACGAATTATTCATAAAGATATCAAACCCAGCAATATATTAATTAACCCCGAAACTAAACAAGTTAAATTAATTGACTTTAGTATTGCATCATTATTACCCAGAGAAACTCAAACATTAGTCAATCCCAACGTATTAGAAGGAACACTTGCTTATATATCTCCAGAACAAACAGGGAGAATGAATCGCCCAATTGACTATCGCACAGATTTTTATTCCTTGGGTGTAACTTTTTATGAACTACTCACAGGAGAATTACCATTTTTGTCTAATGAGGCGATGGAATTGGTACATGCTCATATTGCTAAAACAGCACCTTTAGCACATGAAATTAATCCAGATATCCCCTTATTTATCTCAGATATCGTCAGCAAGTTGATGGCAAAAAATGCTGAAGATAGATATCAGAGTGCATTGGGGTTAAAATTTGATTTAGAAAAATGTCTAATTCAGCTAAAAGAAAATGGCGAGATTGGAGACTTTGAAATTGCTAGTAGGGATTTGTGCGATCGCTTCATTATTCCTGATAAATTATATGGCAGAAAAGCTGAAGTTAAAACCCTACTAGAAGCATTTGATAGAGTCAGCCTTGGCGCAACAGAAATGATGCTAGTAGCTGGATTTTCTGGAATTGGGAAAACAGCCATTGTTAACGAAGTACACAAACCAATTGTTAGACAACGCGGCTATTTTATTAAAGGTAAATATGACCAATTTCAACAAAACATTCCCTTCAGTGCTTTTGTGCAAGCATTCCGTGATTTAATGGGTCAATTCCTCTCAGAATCTGATGCACAATTGCAAATTTGGAAAACCAAAATTCTGAATGTTGTGGGCGAAAATGGACAAGTTTTAATTGACGTAATTCCCGAATTAGAACATATTATTGGCGAGCAACCGCCAGCCACAGAACTATCAGGAAACGCTGCGGAAAATAGATTTAATTTGCTCTTACAAAAGTTTGTGCAAGTGTTTACTAATCAAGAACATCCTTTAGTGATGTTTTTAGATGACTTGCAATGGGCAGATTCCGCATCGCTGAAATTGTTACAACTGTTGATGCAAGATACAAAATATTTATTGCTTTTGGGTGCATATCGTGATAATGAAGTATCCCCAACTCACTCATTTATCCTGGCGATAAATGAGCTAGAAAAAATTGGAGCAGTTGTCAATAAAATCATCCTCAAACCATTAAATGAAATTAATCTCAATCAGTTAGTTGCAGATACAATCAAGTGCGAATTATTACTAGCCCAACCTTTAACAACATTAATCTATCAAAAAACCACAGGTAATCCTTTTTTTTCCACCCAGTTTCTCAAAGCATTAAATAATGAGCAACTAATTACCTTTGACTTTGCATCTCGCAATTGGCAGTGCGATATTGTTCAAATTAAAGCTTTAGCAATTACTGATGATGTGGTAGAATTTATGTCACTACAATTGCAGAAATTACCACAGACAACTCAAAATATTCTCAAGCTAGCAGCTTGTATTGGGGCACAGTTTGATTTGCAAACATTGGCGATTATTTCTGAACAATCGCTAGAAGCAACTGCGGATGATTTATGGAAATCATTGCAAGAAGGGCTGATTATTCCTCATACAAAAATCTATAAATTATTTGTTAAATCTGATAATATATCAGATGCTTATGCAGCAGCTAATCCAGTTTACCGATTTTTACATGACCGAGTTCAACAAGCAGCCTATTCCCTGATTCCTGATGACAAAAAGCAAGTAACCCATCTGAAAATTGGAAAACTACTGCTGCAAAAATTTTCCGAAATAGAAAGAGAAGAAAAACTGTTTGATATTGTGGGACATTTGAATCAAGGACAAGCATTAATTAATCAACCACAAGAACGTGAAACCTTAGCAATACTCAACTTAAAAGCTGGGAATAAAGCTCGAAATTCCACCGCATACACCGCCGCAAGAGAGTATTTCCAAACGGGAATTGAGTTATTAGAGATTAATTGTTGGCAAAGTCAATATAAATTAGCTTTGAATTTGTATATAGCTGCAACAGAAGCCAGTTATTTAAATAGTGATTTTGACGCTATGGAACAACTTGCTACATTCGTGTTACAGCAAGCACAAAGCATTGTTGACAAAGTTAAAATCTACGAAATTCAAATCGCCGCACTCACAGCTAGTAGCCAAATATTAGCAGCGATCGCAGTGGGTAGAGAAGCTTTAGCCCAACTGGGAGTCGAATTACCCAGCCAAGTAGATGAAACACAGATTGGTAAAGCCTTAGCCGTAGTCAACCAGCAACTCCAAAACCGAGAAATTGCTGCACTGATTGACTTACCCCTAATCAGCGAACCTCAAGCTCAAGCTGCAATCCAGATATTAAGTATGTTATTTCCACCAGTGTTACTGGGACAACCTGGTTTAATGCCCATTCTCGGCGCAACTATGGTACGCTTATCCCTGGAGTTTGGCAATACTCCCGCCTCAATCCCTGGCTATGCAATTCATGGGATGGTGATGTGTGCCTTTTTTGGCGAAGTCGAAATCGGTTATGAGTTTGGTAAATTAGCACTTTCATTACTAGAAAAGTTGAATGCTCAAGGTATGAAGTGCATCACTTTTAACCTGTTTAGCTCGTTCATTCAACATCGCCGACAAGCCATATCAATAGCGCGAGTCATCCTGAAAGAAAGCTACATGGCGGGGATGGAAACCGGTGATTTTCTCTACGCTGGCTACAGCATAGAAGGTTATGCGCTAACGGGGTTATTCGCTGGTGCAGAATTGCATAGCTTGGCGGCGGAATTACCTGCTTACAATGCTGCTCTCGTTCAGGTAAAACAAGATTCAGCACTGGCTTATTTGCAGATGGTACAGCAAACAATCGAGCAGTTTCAAGTAACAGTGAGCCAACCCGATCGCTTAATTGGCATTTTCTACGATGAAACAGTGATGTTTCCAAAGCACAAGCAAGATAGGGATCTCACTGCATTTGCCTTTGCTTATAGCTATAAACTATTCCTTGCCTATTTTTTTAGCAATTATCAGGCTGCTCTTGACTATATCACCCAAGTTAAGTCCTATTTAATGGCAGTGTCAGGAATAATTTTTGTGCCTATTTTCCATTGCTATGCTGCTCTCACCCGCCTAGCACTTGTTTCCACACAAATAGAGGAAATTCTCGCCGAAGTCGAAAGCCATCAACAAACTCTTTACCAGTGGGCGCAAGATGCGCCGATGAATTATTTAAACAAATGGCATTTAGTAGAAGCAGAAAAGTTGCGAGTTGCTGGTGATAAATTAGGGGCAATGGAACATTACGAACAAGCCATTACCCTAGCTAAAACTAACCAATTTTTCAACGAAGAAGCCTTAGCTAATGAATTGGCTGCTAAATTTTATCTTGATTGGGGGAAAACAAAAATTGCTCAAACTTACATGATGGAGGCTTATTACTGTTATTCCCGTTGGGGTGCAAAAGCCAAAGTCATCGATTTAGAACGCCGCTATCCCCAATTACTGCTATCAATTTTGCACAAACAACAACCGACTTTCAAACCCACAGAAACAATTATTTCTACCTCATCTCACACAGCCCAAAGTTCCTCTCTCAGCAATCATAGCCTCTCACAAGCCCTTGATTTAGCCACTATTATTAAAGCCTTTCAATCACTTTCCCGTGAAATTGAGTTAGAGAAATTACTCTCAACTTTACTTCAAGTAATTTTGGAAAGTGCTGGAGCCGATAAATGTGCGTTACTCATACCGAAAGATAATTGTTGGGTAATTGAGGCATTATACCAACTGCAACAATCAGCCATAATTTTACAATCTCTGCCTTGTGAAGACATAGTATCTATTAGCCTAATTAATCGAGTTAAAAATACTTTGGTTGCGGCTGTTGTGGAAAATGCTGTAGTCGAGCCAAATTTGGTAGCCGATCCTTATATTCGACACCATAAACCCAAAAGTATTTTCTGTACGCCAGTTCTCAACCAAGGCAAATTAATTGGCATTTTGTATTTAGAAAATAATGTCACATTGGGAGCGTTTACAAGGGAGCGTATTGAAATAATAAATTTACTCTGCACTCAAGCGGCAATTTCTCTAGAAAATGCCAACCTTTATCATCAATTAGAGAATTATTCCCACAATTTAGAGCAAAAAGTAGCAGAACGTACCCAGGAATTAACAGCAAAAGCCACTCAGTTAGAATCAACACTTAATCAACTTTATTCAACTCAATCTCAACTAATTCAAGCTGAGAAAATGTCCAGTTTAGGACAATTAGTTGCGGGAATTGCCCATGAAATTAATAATCCGATTAATTTTATCTATGGCAACTTAGCAGCAACAGATGAATATATCACATCTTTAATAGAGTTAAATCATTTATATCAGTCAATTTATCCGCAAGCGTTACCAGAAATTGACAAAAAGATTGCTGATATTGACCTAAAGTTTATATTAGATGATTTACCAAATGTCCTATCTTCCATGAAAGTGGGAGCAGAACGTATCCGGCAAATAGTGCTGTCACTGCGAAATTTTTCTCGCTTGGATGAATCAGAAATTAAAAAAGTAGACATTCACTCTGGTTTAGAAAGCACATTATTAATTTTGCAGCATCGACTTCAGACTAATAGTAAACGTCCAGAAATTCTAGTCAGCAAACAATATGGATTATTGCCTTTAGTTAATTGTTATGCATCGGCTCTCAATCAGGTGTTTATGAATATCATCAACAATGCTATTGATGCCTTAGAAACATCAGATAAAAATTGCCAACCAACTATTAAAATTCAGACAGAATTAACTGAAACAAAAACTATCATTATTCGCATTGCAGATAACGGTATAGGGATGAGTCAGTCGGTGCAAAATCAGGTATTTAATCCATTTTTTACGACAAAACCCGTAGGTAGCGGTACTGGCTTGGGACTTTCAACTAGCTATTCGATTGTGGTAGAAAAACATCGGGGTAAGTTAAGTTGTATTTCCGCACCAGGAGAAGGTACTGAATTCACGATTGAAATTCCTGTGTAAATTTTAGCTTGACTTTAAAGATAAATTTAGACATCCGGGAATACTAGATTGAGAAAATATCAGATGAGCGCAATATGGTGAGCACTCTTGTCAGTATTCCTGGATATCGCATTAGTGAAGAACTCTACAATGGTTCGAGAACAATAGTTTATCGCGCAGTCAGAGAAAGCGATTTCGTACCAGTAGTTATAAAACTGCTGAAAAACTCTTATCCCAGCTTTAGCGAATTGCTATTATTTCGCAACCAATACACCATTGGGAAAAATCTCAACTCACCTCTGATTATTCAAACCTATAGCCTTGAACCTCTGCAAAATGGCTATATGTTAGTTATGGAAGACTTTGGGGGAATTTCCCTCAAGGAGTGGAGAATGGTTAAAACTTTACCATCTCTACAAGAGTTTTTAGTTTTAGCGATCGCACTCTGTGACATCCTCAACCTACTCTACCACGAGCGGATTATTCATAAAGATATCAAACCCAGCAATATCTTAATTAACCCCCAAACTAAACAAGTTAAATTAATTGACTTTAGTATTGCATCCTTATTACCCAGAGAAACCCAAACCCTGGTTAACCCCAATGTTTTAGAAGGAACACTAGCTTATATATCTCCCGAACAGACAGGGAGAATGAATCGGGGGATTGACTACCGCACAGATTTTTATTCTCTGGGCGTGACTTTCTATGAATTGCTGACAGGAGAATTACCATTTTCATCTAATGAGGCGATGGAATTGGTACATTCTCATCTGGCAAAAATTCCGCCATTAATACATGAAATTAAGCCAGATATCCCCTCAGTTATCTCAGCAATCGTCAGCAAGCTGATGGCGAAGAATGCTGAAGATAGATATCAGAGTGCGTTAGGATTGAAATTTGATTTAGAAAACTGCTTACATCAGCTAAAAGAAACTGGTGAAATTCAAAGTTTTGAAATTGCACAGCGTGATTTGTGCGATCGCTTCATTATTCCTGATAAACTGTACGGACGGGAAAATGAAGTTCAGTCTTTACTCCAAGCATTCGAGCGTGTTGCTGGCGGTAGTTCTGAACTGATGCTGGTGGCTGGTTTCTCTGGTATTGGCAAAACTGCGGTGGTGAATGAAGTCCATAAACCCATCACCCGACAGTGCGGCTATTTCATCAAAGGGAAGTACGACCAGTTTAATCGCAATATTCCATTTTCAGCCTTTGTCCAAGCTTTTCGCAGCTTGATGGGACAAATCCTCAGCGCATCCGATATAGAACTAGCTCACTGGAAAGAGCAAATCCTGGCTACTGTTGGTGAAAACGGACAAGTTCTCATTGAAGTCATTCCCGAACTAGAATACATCATTGGCTCTCAACCCCCGGTAATTGAGCTAGTTGGTAGTGCTTCTCAGAATCGATTTAATTTGTTGTTTGGCAAATTTATTCGGGTATTTACGAAAAAAGAACATCCCTTAGTAATTTTCCTCGATGATTTACAGTGGGCTGATTCCGCTTCTTTGAATCTTTTGAAATTGTTGATGAGCGAGTCAGAAACAGGCTATCTACTCGTACTCGGAGCTTATCGGGATAATGAAGTTTTTCCAGCCCACCCGTTGATGTTAACTCTGAATGAGATTAGACAAACAGGTGTCAATCTCAATACGCTTATTTTGGCTGCTTTGAATCAATTAGATATTACCTGTTTAGTTGCCGATACATTGCTATGTGCAAATAATATCGCTGCACCGCTTTCGCACTTAGTTTACCAAAAAACTCAGGGAAATCCATTTTTCACCATTCAGTTTTTGTACGGACTACATGAGGAAGAATGTATTATTTTTCATACTACCTCTGGCTATTGGCAGTGTGACTTAACCCAGGTGACACAGTTAGCTCTGACGGATGACGTTGTGGAATTTACAATCCGACGATTGCAGAGACTACCAGAAGCAACACAGCAAGTATTAAAGCTAGCGGCCTGCATTGGTAATCGATTTGATTTAGAAACATTAGCAGTAGTCTGTGAAACTACTCAAGATATTGTAGCAGCAGACTTGTGGCGATCGCTGCAAGAGGGGTTAGTTATTCCAGAAAACTCAACCTACAAGTTTTTCCAGGGAAAGGGACATGATGTAGAAACGGTTGATAACATTACTGTCAGTTATCTGTTTCTCCACGATCGAGTGCAGCAAGCCGCTTACTCTCTCATTCCTGAGACTTTGAAACAAGCAACCCACTTCCAAATTGGCAAACTTCTGCTGGCTAATGTTTCAAAAGAAGAACAAGGTAGCAAAATTTTTGCGATCGTCAATCACTTAAATCAGGGCTTTGTACTGCATCAAAGCCAAGAAGAACGTTCAGAACTTTTACAGCTAAACTGTATTGCAGGGAGAAGGGCTAAAGAGTCTACTGCCTATGGAGTTGCTGTTAACTATTTTACAGTAGCTCAAAGCTTGTTACCTCAAGATAGTTGGCAGCAATGTTATGAGACAACCTTAGATGTTTATTTCAATCTCGCAGAAGTTAAGTATTTGTCTGGGGATTTTCAATCTTCTCTAGCCATTGTTGAAACGATCTCTAGCTTTGCAAGACAACAAATTGAAAGAGCTGAAGCGTTTAACCTCGCAATTTTGATGTTCACATTGCAGGGTCAGTATCTCCAAGCACTTGAGTATGGACAAAAGGCCTTGTCTTGCTTGAATTTTGATTTATCAGAAATAGACTTACCAGAGCAACTTGAATCTTACCAAAGTGAGATTGAATTGAAATTAGGCGATCGCACTATAGAGCAGCTAGTCGATGAACCAGAGTCCACCGCTCCAGAAAAACGCCTGATTATTAAAATCTTGAATAATTTAATCGTGCCCGTTTATGTTCTCCAAAAGGGAGAGCTATACTTTATCGTCGCCTTATCGATGGTTTCAGTATCTCTCAATTTTGGCGTAGTAGCTGAATCAGGAAACGGATTTTCAGCCTATGGAATGTATCTCGGATTTTATCAGAGCAACTATCAATCTGGCTATGAATTTGGAGTCCTGGCAGAAAGTTTAGCTAAACGATTTAAACAAGCAGATAATTTATGCAAAGCATACTATATGCTGGGGAATAATTTGCTTTCCTGGGTGCGTCCCTTGCGTTGCTCGATACCTATTTTCGATCAAGGATTAGTGGCTGGGCTACAGTCTGGGGAGATGGTTTATTCAGGTAATCTTTTGATGTACAAGCTGCTCAATTCATTTTATGCAGGAGAAAGCCTATTAGAAATTCAGCAAAATCTTCCGGAATATCTAGAATTTTGTGCCAAGAAACTTAACTATCAGCTTCCTGTGGATGTACTCTCTGGACTAAAAATGGCACTTGCTGAACTTACAGCTAGTTCTGCTCTTGATATCCCAACTGAGCAGCAGCATCTTGAAGTATGTAGGCTCAACAACAGTGATTATGCAATTTGCCATTATTTGCTCCTAAAAACTAAAATTTTATGTTTTTACGGACGCTATGAGGAGGCATTGGAATCGGCTCAGGGGGCTGAAGACCTCATTGGTACAATTACTGGAAAATATCAGGTTGCAGCTATCAATTTCTATCAATCTATTGCTATAGCTGAATACTGCCGGGTTCATGCTTTAGGTTTAGACAATAGTTACATCCAAAAAGTTAAATCAAACCAAGCGCAACTGAGTTTATGGGCAGCTAGTTGTCCGGAAAACTTTGCTCATAAGTACGATCTCGTGAATGCAGTTTTAAGCGTTTTATTAGGACATAAAACAGAAGCAATTGAACTGTTCGATAGTGCTATTTCTCTTGCTGAAGTCAATGGCTATCTTCAAGAAAAAGCCTTAGCAAACGAACTTGCAGGTAAATTCTGCCTCGAATGGGGAAAACAAAAATTCGCCGCAGGTTATATCCAAGAAGCCTACTATTGTTACGAAAAATGGGGTGCAAAAGCTAAAGTTGCCGACTTAGAAAAACGTTATCCCCAACTACTCGCCCCCATATTACAGCAAAGCCGTTCTGTTGTTTCCACTAACGAAACTATCTTCCCCTTGGGGAGTGTCACGTCTTCTAGTTCTAGCAGTAGTGTCTCAGATACTCTAGATTTAACTGCAATTCTCAAAGCATCTCAGACTATCTCAGGTGAAATCGAACTAGAAAAACTGCTTTCATCTTTACTGAGAATCGTGATAGAAACTGCTGGGGCTGATAAATGTGTGTTAATGCTGCTGCAAGACAATCATCTATTAATTCAAGGCGCAATTACCCAAATAACGCAACCAATTGTTTTACAAAGTCTTCCCATTGCAGACAGTCAAGATATTCCCCACAAGCTGATTTACAAAGTCAAGCATAGTCAACAGACTGTGGTACTGCTGGATGCAACCGCAGATAACACCTTTGCTAATGACCCCTATATTATCCGTCAGCAGCCTCAAAGTATCTTGTGCAACCCGATTTTGCATCAAGGTAAATTACTGGGGATTTTATATCTAGAAAATAATTTAGTAATGAGGGCGTTTACCAGCGATCGCGTCGAACTATTCAATTTACTTTGCGCTCAAGCTGCTATTTCTCTGGAAAATGCCCGACTTTATCAACTTTCTCAGGAATACAGCCAACAGTTAGAGCAATCGCTCAATGAGTTAAAAACTGCTCAATCCCGTTTTCATCATCTAGTAGATAATGTTCCTGGGGTGGTGTATCAATTTATCATGGCAACCGATGGTTCGGTGTCAATGCCTTACATGAGTAGCGACTGTTATGACCTCTATGAAATCACTGCTGCTGAAGCGATCGCCAATGTGCAGATCATCATAGACCTGACGCATCCAGAAGATGCTGAATCTCATCGTCAGTCCATTGCAAATTCAGCGCAAACCTTAACTCCTTGGCAGTGGGAGGGGCGAATTATTACACCCTCTGGAATTATTAAGTGGATTCACGGGGAATCACGAATAGAAAAACTTGTTGATGGCACGTTAATTTGGGATGGACTATTGTTAGATATTAGCGATCGCAAACAAGCTGAACTGGCTTTGCAACAAGCCCAATTACAAATCATTCAAAGTGAAAAAATGTCCGCCTTGGGTAACTTAGTCGCTGGTGTCGCCCACGAAATGAATAATCCTTTGGGCTTTATTGTAGCTAGTCTTAAACAAGCTCAACCCACCTTTGCTGATATTATTGAACATTTAAAAATCTATCAAGAGACTTTCAGCGATAAGACTGAAGAAATTCTCGACCATGAGGTAGAAATTGATTTGGAATATGCCATAGAAGACCTGCCTAAAATGCTGGATTCTATGACAATGGCTTGCGATCGCTTAAAAAATATCAGCAATTCCCTACGCACTTTCTCCCGTGCTGATAAAGATTACAAAGTACCATTTAATATTCATGAAGGCATTGATAGCACCATCTTAATTCTCAAACATCGTCTTAAAGCTAACGAACAACGTCCCGCGATTAAGGTAATAACTCATTACGGTAATTTACCCCAGATAGAATGTTTTCCTGGTCAATTAAATCAGGTATTCATGAACATTTTGGCGAACGCTATTGATGCCTTAGAGGAATCAAATCATGGATGTAGTTTTGACGAAATTAAAGCTAATCCTAACCGCATTATCGTGACAACTTCCGTAGAAACCGCTCTCGTTAAGATTGCCATTGCTGACAATGGTAAAGGTATGAGTGAAGAAGTAAAACAAAAGATTTTTGACCATTTATTTACTACTAAAAGTGTTGGTAAAGGTACTGGCTTAGGGTTGGCTATAGCTAAACAAATCGTTGAAGAAAAGCATGAAGGATTAATAGAGGTAACTTCTAAATTAGGTGAGGGTACTATATTTGCTATCCACCTACCGTTGTAATATATTCGTAAGCTAATCAGGATTTAAGTTGCATTATCGGATTATGCACTAGGGAACGACAAAATTTTAATCCGCAATTTAGATTTTTATAGCTTACGAAATCTAAAAAGTAGCCATCATGAAATGCGTACACAAAAACGGATGGAAATAGAAGATGAATATATCTATTTTGATAGACATATAACTTTTATTTTCAAGCCAGCCATTCACGAGGAAATCTCTCTTCCCTAACCCCTAACCTCTAGCCCCTTAAGTTGATATTAAAAATTGTCGTCGGTTGAAACTAAGATGAAGCAGTTGATATGGTTGCCAATTCTTGCAGTTTATTTAAAACTTGTTGAGCATGAGCTTTAACTTTCACATTTGACCAAGTATAAGCAATTTTACCATCAGGATCGATGAGGAAAGTTGAACGCACAACTCCCATATATTCTTTACCCATAAACTTCTTTAATTGCCAAATTCCATAAACTTCGGCTAAATCATGTTCTGGATCGCTTAACAGGGTAATTGTTAAGTTATGTTTAGCGATAAACTTACAATGAGATTGGCTAGAATCTGGACTTACGCCGAAGATTTTTGCGCCCATTGCGCTAAATTGTTGATTTAATTCGGTAAAATCTTTGGCTTCTGTGGTGCAACCTGGGGTGTTATCTTTGGGGTAAAAATAAAGCACAACCCATTGACCGCTAAAATCCGTTAAACTGACTGGAGTTTCGTGTTCGTCAGGAATAGAAAATTCAGGTGCTGGTTGTCCGATTTGGGGAATATTACTCATAATTGATACAAGAGCGATCGCTTTAGAATTGTACCTATAATTTGTTGCCGGTTGATGGTTGACGGTTGAGTGTGAATTATCTTCTCAACCACTGACTAATGACTAATGACTAATGACTAAATTCTTTTTCTAACTCTGTGATGCGTTGCATTTGTTGCAGATTCCAGTCATCGTTGGAATATGGCGTAGAAAACCAAGCATCGAGAATTTCTTTAGCGATCGCATCTGTTGTGGCGCGCAGACTAAGTACTAAAACATTAGCATGATTCCAAATACGTGCCCCACGGGCTGTCTCAGCATCATGACACAAGGCGGCGCGAATACCAGTAACTTTATTAGCCGCGATTGATGCACCTGTACCAGTCCAACAAAAGACAATTCCCTCGTCTGCTTGCTGCGTGGCTACAGCTAAAGCTACTTTACTACTACTAATAGGCCAATCAACTTCTGATTCATTTTCATCCAATGAACCAAAGGTAACGATTTGATGTCCGCGCTGTTTGAGTTCTGCAAGTACTATATCTGTTAAGTGTGTACGTTCATCACTACCAATAGCAATTTTCATTTCCGCACCCCTCATGATGAGTCAATAGTCAACAGTCAATAGTCAACAGTCAACAGTCAACAGTCAACAGTCAACGCTATTTTCAAGCAAACATGAAAATCTATCTTCCCAATGCCCAATGCCCATTTTCCAACTAAGTGAAATTTAAGTACCCCATAGATACTATACAATTTCTTCCCTGTGCTTTTGCTTGGTAAAGTCCCATATCAGCCGCAGCAATTAAGGTATTCTGAGGTAATTGGGGGGTGGGGGTGATAGATGCTAATCCCAGACTGAGGGTAATAAATTTACTGGTTGGGGAATGGGGATGAGGTAATTGTAAATCAAGAACATGACGCTGGATATCTTGGGCGATCGCGATCGCTGATTCGACATCAGTATTGGCTAAAATTACTGCAAACTCTTCTCCGCCATAGCGCGCTACTAAGCTAGCAGGATGGTGAACCGCAGCAGAGATAGCTTGGGCAATTTGTCTGAGTGCATCGTCTCCGGCTAGATGTCCTAAACTGTCGTTATACAGCTTAAAGTAATCGACATCACACAAAATCAAAGAAATTGCGGCGGGTTCTTCGAGCGATCGCTGCCATTGCCCATTCAAGGTATCATCAAAACAGCGTCTATTGGCTACTTGGGTGAGTCCATCGGAAGACGCGAGACGCTGTAATTCTTGATTTGCGTCTTGTAATTGCTGGTAAAGTTCCGATTGTTGAATTGCGATCGCTGCTTGACCAGCAAGCTGGTTAAATAAGTTAATCTCTGATTGTTGCCATAATCTTGTGTTACTGCATTGATGGGCAATTAACAGTCCCCATAAATATTCTTTTTGCAAAATTGGGACTACTAAATTGGCTCTGATTTGTAAACTGCGCAACATCTCAAGATGACAGGGTGATAATTCAGCAGTTTCAATATCCGCGATCGCTCTACTATTACCTTGTTGGTAGTAAGTTGCACGATCGGACTGAAAACAAGTATCAACAATATGTAATCCTAAAATAGAATTACACCCTGGTGCTAAAGATTCAACAGCAACTGAGCCACTCCAATCTTGCTCAAACCTATAAATTATGACTCTGTCTAACTGAAATAATTGTCTGATTTCATCAGCAGTGGTTTGCAAAATTTCTGCTAAATTTAACGATTCGCGAATTCTTTGCGCTACCGATGCAATAACTTTTTCTGACTGCGTTTGCTGTTTAATTAATTGTCCTAAATTTTTATTACCGGGTAAGATAATAATTGAGCGAGCGTCCTCAAATTGTGGTGTTGTCTTCACAGGTACTAAATTAGGTTTAGCAATTAAATAACCTTGTGCTAGCGTAGCACCGCGTTGTTTTAACCAAGTTAATTCTTCAATATTTTCAATTCCTTCAGCAACGGTTTGGATATTTAATTTATGAGTAATTTCTAACAGCTTTTCGGTAATTGACGCCTTGTAAATATCTTGATGAACATTGCGAATTAATTGCATATCTAACTTCACAAAGTCTGGACGTAGCTGATGCAGCAAATTCAAGCCAGAGTAGCCAGATCCCAAGTCATCGAGGGCAATTAAAAATCCGGCATCTCGGTAATATTTTAAGACGGTTTTCAAATGTTCTAAATCTTGAGGATTTTCTGATTCGATAACTTCAAATACTACCCGTTCATGAGAAATTCCTACTCGATCGATTGCTTCTACTGTACTGCGCAGGCAAGAAGTTGGATCGTAAACTGCTGTGGGGGAAAAATTGATAAATATCCGACCGCTAACTGCATACTGACTAAATTTATCGATAGTATTTAGGCGGGCAAATTGGTCAATTTGCGGTAAGATTCCCGCTTCAGTTGCTAACCCTAAAATTGATGCTGGTAAGACTAAATCGCCTTTTTCATCTAATCCACGCAATAGGGATTCATAACCGTAAATTTTAGATGTATCATTAATTAAAACAATAGGTTGAAAATAACTGATAAATCTTTCCTTGCTTAACATCTCTAGCAACCATTCTGCTTGACCGAATTTGATAAAACGTTGCAAGGAAGCCATATCGCTAAAATCATGAAGTTGCGGCTGGATAGTACCCTTCATAAACAAAGCTTGAGTTTCTTTTAACTCTCTCGGCGCTAAGAATTTAGTCAAATTAAACGCAATTTCTTGTGCTTGTTCGTATTGACAATTTAAACTTAAACCGGAGCGTTCTGACATTAATTCATAGTCAACAGCAATATGCTTGAGATATGAGGTGACTTTTTTGAGAGTATGGGGAATAGGAAACCACAGAAAGAGCCTGCCTGCTTCCCTATTCTTGCACCATCTAATTTGGCGACAAGTGCAAATTTTGGAATTAGGACATTCTTGGCTCATGGAAGATCGCCTCAATGGATAGGTTTTTTCTAGTATTCCCAGTTTTTTATGTCCAAAAAAACTCTGCACTGTCCAGCGATGAAGATTTGATGTGTGAGATATTCAGCTACTTATTACGTATGTGTATTAATTTTGACCTTAGCTTCATAAATTTTTATAATCAGCTGCAATGGAAATTTAGCGCAAAATAGAAATGTCAATTGTTCTCAATTTCATCTTGACTGAAGCTAACCCAGTGCGCAATTTGCAAGAAACTCATTTAAACCGTGCTCGTGCTAGTCTCCGACAAACCTTGTCTTGGTATGGATATCTTCGCAAATCAGGACAACTCGCATCTAACCCAGAATTGGCGGGTTTGGTGAAGCCGGAATTGGAAGCTTTGAGTACTACACTCAACAAGTTAGACTCAAATGTGATTAAAATTGCTGCCTTTGGTTTGGTTAGTCGGGGCAAATCGGCAGTATTAAATGCTTTATTAGAAGATAAAATTCTCCAAACTGGCCCCCTCAATGGCGTGACACAATGGCCGCGTTCTGTACGCTGGCAACCAGGAGGTAAGGTACAAGTAGAATTAATTGATACTCCCGGCTTAGATGAAATTGAGGGAGAATCGCGGGCAAACATGGCGCGGGAAGTAGCGCGGCAAGCAGATTTAATTTTATTTGTTGTTTCTGGCGATATTACAAAAACAGAGTATCAAGCGTTACTGGATTTACGCCAGTCACAAAAACCCCTAATTTTAGTATTTAACAAAATCGATTTGTACCCAGATACAGATAGGGCAGCAATTTACGCGAACTTACAGCAATTAGGAGCCGGACATCCCCAAGCCCAACCTTTATTACCTGATGAAATTGTCATGGTAGCGGCGGAACCAGCACCAATGGAAGTGCGGGTAGAGTGGCCTGATGGTCGGGTAAGCTATGAATGGGAGACACCACCAACCCAAGTAGAAGAACTTAAGCAGACAATTTTAAATATACTGAATCGGGAAGGGCGATCGCTCTTAGCGTTAAATGCACTAATTCAAGCGAGGGAAGCAGAAACCGCGATCGCGCAAAAAACAGTTGATTTACGCGAACAAGAAGCGGAAAATATTATTTGGCAATTTACTAAGTATAAAGCTTTGGTAGTTGGGTTAAATCCCATTGCTGTTTTAGATATTTTAGGTGGTACCATTGCCGATTTATTATTAATTCGCGCCCTAGCTAGGTTGTATGGTTTACCCATCACCAGCTATGAAGCCGGAAAAATCCTCAAAACGATTTTATTGAGTTCTGGCGGCTTATTACTCAGCGAATTAGGTAGTAGTTTATTATTTGGCTTAGGTAAAAGTACAGCCGCCCTGACTAGCGGCGATAATCCTGTTAATATTACCGCTTCTTTCGGCAGTGCGATCGCGCAAGGCGGAATAGCCGGTTATGGAGCCTATGCTGTAGGTAAAGCCGCCCAAGTTTATCTACAACAAGGCTGCACCTGGGGACAATTAGGCGCTAACACCGTCATTCAAGAAATTCTCTCCCAAGTCGAACCGAATACCATCGTCTATCGCCTGCGCCAGGAGTTAGGCGGGTAGAGGGGCAGGGGGACAAGGAGGACAAGGAGGACAATTGTACAGACAAGGTTCATCGCGTCTCTGACAACTGACTATTGACTATTGACCATTGACCATTGACTATTGACCAATGACAACCAACAACGATACCAGCACCTCGGCACAAACTCAATCGCGCAAGGCGGAACATATTCGCATTTGCTTGGAAGAAGATGTTCAATGTCACGAAATCACCAATGGATTAGAACGCTATCGCTTTACTCATTGTTGTTTACCAGAAATCGACCGCAATGATATAGATATTAGTACCCAGTTCTTAGGTAAATCTCTGGGCGCACCGTTGTTAATTTCTTCTATGACGGGAGGAACGGAAGAAGCTGGTATCATCAATCGCCGATTAGCAGAAGTCGCTCAAGTTTATAAATTAGCGATGGGTGTTGGTTCTCAACGTGTAGCGGTGGAAAAACCCCAGGTAGCAGATACTTTTGCGATGCGTAAGTATGCGCCCGATGTGCCGTTATTTGCTAATTTGGGCGCTGTGCAACTTAACTATAAGTATGGTGTCGATGAATGTTTGCGGGTAGTTGAAATTCTCGAAGCTGATGCTTTGATTTTGCACCTCAATCCTCTGCAAGAATGCATTCAATCTCGTGGAGATACTAATTTTCGCGGCTTGCTTGACAAAATAGCAGACGTGTGCTTTAAATTGCCAGTGCCAGTGATTGCCAAGGAAGTAGGTAATGGGATTTCTGCGGCGATGGCAGAGAAATTGCTGGCGGCTGGGGTAGCGGCGATTGATGTGGCTGGTGCGGGGGGTACTTCTTGGGCAAAGGTGGAAAGCGAAAGAGCGGATAATATATTACAACGCCGCTTGGGTAGGACTTTTGCGGATTGGGGTTTGCCTACAGCAGATTGTATTACAAATATTCGTGCGATCGCTCCCGATATACCCTTAATTGCCTCTGGCGGGTTGCGTCATGGATTAGATGCGGCAAAAGCGATCGCTTTAGGTGCAAATATCGCCGGGTTAGCCATGCCATTTTTGCAAGCCGCCGTTGTTTCCGAAGCCGCATTAGTGGATTTAGTTGAGTTGTTAATTGCCGAAATCACCACAGTTTTATTCTGTACGGGGAATACAAATTTACATCAATTGCAGCATTCTGGCAGTTTAGTAGCATCAAAGGCGATGTGAAAATTTTGCGCCAACTCTTCTAAAGCGATACGGCACACATTTGCATCTTCATCAACAATTGCACGGTGTTGCAACAAGCCGATGGTGTCAGTATGATGTGGAAAATTGCCAGCTAATTCTTGCAAGCTGAGACTGCGTACATGCGAATTTTCATCACCTATAGCGCGTTCTTTCAAGAAGCCAATGATATCAGCATCGTCTTGAAAGTTACGCGCTAATTCTCTAATTGCGGTGGGGAGCATCCCAAATGTGCAAAAACGCCCTCACCCTATAAGGGTGGGGCTAGAAATACGAAGCCTGCCTTCTTTTGCTAAAAGTTTGATAGCCTGCCTTGGCAGGCTTTGTTGGTATAGCAATACCCTAGAAGGGTATTGCGTCAAAATTGGGATGCTCCCGAATGGTTGACTATGTATCGAACCGATCCACCTCATCCCCCTAGGAACATCCAATTTTTTAAATACCTAATAAATTTGTAGTGCGAGCATCTTGCTCGCTGATGTTTAAAAGCGAGCAAGATGCTCGCACTAGGGAATATGGGTTATTTATTTTTTGTAAGTTCCCTAAATTAAGTCTTGCTACCTCATCATCCACCAGCTTTCCCAGCAACCAGAGATTGTTTGCCATCCAAGTTATTTTGTAGTATAATTGTAGTATATCAACCTTACTGCTGAGGCGGTAATAATTTGTTGCATCAATAATCAAGGAAGTTATTATGGTTCCCCGAGAACGTATCCGAAACATTGGTATTTCTGCTCACATCGACTCTGGTAAAACTACACTGTCAGAGCGCATTCTCTTCTATACAGGCAGAATCCATGCAATTGAAGAAGTACGGGGAGGTGGCAAGGGTGCAACGATGGATTTTATGCCTGAAGAAAAATTACATGGTATTACGATCACTTCAGCCGCGACAACTTGTCAGTGGCACGATACGCAAATTAACTTAATTGATACACCAGGACATGTTGATTTTACGATAGAAGTAGAGCGTGCTCTGCGGGTATTGGATGGGGCGGTAATGGTGCTGTGTGCGGTTGCAGGGGTGCAATCCCAATCGATTACTGTGGATCGCCAGATGAAGCGCTATCGCGTACCCCGCATTGCTTTCATTAACAAAATGGATCGCATCGGCGCGAATCCATTTCGGGTAGTGCAAGCTATGCGCGATCGCTTGCAGTTAAATGCCATACTACTTCAGTATCCCATCGGTAGTGAAGATCAATTTCAAGGGGTAATTGACCTGATTGAAATGGAAGCTTCCTATTTTGCAGGCGAAAACGGCGAAAATTGGGTGAAACAGGCAATTCCTGACGCCTTTGTAGAAGAAGCGGAGCAAGCCAGAGAAAAACTGCTGGATGCTTTGTCATTCTTCTCTGAACCGATGACAGAGATGTTATTGGAAGGTAGGGAAGTTCCCAAAGAATTAATTTGGCAAACTATCCGCCAAGCCACCTTAACTTTGCAACTGACACCAGTATTGCTAGGTTCGGCATTCAAAAATAAAGGCGTACAAAATTTACTAGATGCGATCGCCTATTATCTCCCATCGCCGGTAGATCGGGAAATCGTCAAAACTGTCGAGTCTGTTAGCCTTTACCCCAATCCTGACGATCCTTTAGTGGCGTTGGCGTTTAAACTCACTGTAGAATCCTTTGGGCAGTTAACCTACACCCGAATTTATTCGGGGACATTAAAACAGGGGGATACTGTTTACAACGCCCGTACTCAACAACGGGTGCAAATTGGGCGCTTGGTGAGAATGCACGCCAACAAGCGTGAAGAGGTGAAGGTTGCAGAAGCTGGAGATATTATCGCCATGTTGGGTATCGATTGTGCTTCTGGCGATACATTTTACTCTGGAGAAACACTAGTATCTTTGGAAAAAATGTATGTCCCAGAGCCAGTAATTACACTGGCAGTCACGCCGAAAAAACAAGAAGATAGCGATCGCCTTTCTAAAGCTCTCAACCGTTTCCAAAAAGAAGATCCTACCTTTAAGTTGAGTATAGATACTGAATCAGGAGCTACCCTAATTTCTGGGATGGGCGAACTGCATTTAGAAATTTACTTGGAGCGCATTCAACGGGAATATAACACGGAGGTATATGTTGGTAAACCCGCAGTTGCCTATCGGGAAACAATTGGTCAAAAAGCATACTTTGATTACCGACTGAGAAAACAAAGCGGTGGTTCTGGACAATACGCCCATGTCAGTGGTTGGATTGAACCTACAGAAGAACCCTTTGTGTTTGAAAACCGAGTAGTTGGCGGTGCAATTCCGAAAGAATATATTCCTGGTTGCGAAAAAGGTTTCCGCGAAGCTATGCAATCGGGGATTTTAGAAGGTTATCCTGTCACCGGGGTAAAAGTTGTGCTGGAAAGTGGTTCCTATCACTCAGTAGATTCGTCAGAATTGGCTTTTCGTTCAGCTTCCCATCAAGCTTTAGAAGAAGCGATTAACAAAGCCAAAGCCTATATTCTCGAACCAATTATGCTTGTAGAAGTGGAAACACCCAATGAGTATTTAGGTAGAGTTCAAGGCGATATCTCCTCCCGTCGCGGTTTGCTGTTGGGTTCCCAAACTATGCAAACATACTCAGTGATTCGGGCGGAAGTACCCCTAGCGCGAATGTTTGGCTATTCTACAGACTTGCGATCGCAAACTGCGGGTATGGCAACTTTCACAATGGAATTTGCCTGTTACAGACAAGCTAGTAACCAATAGTTGATATAACAAGAAGGTAGACAATATTGTTTACCTTTTTGTTAATTTCCGGAGTTTTTACTACTGCGGTAAAAATGCCAACTTACTTTGCTTGCCTATGAATATTCCCCAAAGTCAATCAATAGCAGATGGATTCACAAATACACCCATTAACAAAATCTACGATGTTATCATAGTTGGTGCTGGTCCTATTGGTTTAGCCACTGCTGTTGGTTTACGCAAACGTGGTATTGACAATATTCTCGTCATAGATCAAACTCGTGCTTTTCGTCAAGTTGGTCAGGTTGTGGATCTTCTGCCTAACGGATTAAAAGCTCTAAAATATTTAGACGATCGCGCATATCAAGCAGTCAAAACAGCGAGTCTGACTTTCACTAATTACCAGCCTGCTGAAGCAGAGAAAACCACCGCAGTCATTGAACCAAAACTTCCCAAACCTTCACTAGAATGGGTTTCAAAAAACTTTCAGGGGCAGAAAGTTCGCGCAATTCCTCTGAGTTTTGATGTTTGGTTGAGTGAGTATGGCGAAGGTCGAGTTTCCATTTCTTGGTATAATTTACAAACTGCCTTAAGACAACTACTTCCAGAAGAGCAAGTTAAACCGAATCACCGTTGTATTAATGTAGTAGATGAGCCAGAATTAGGCTGTATTCGCATCGATTGTGTTAGTAGTGCGAATGTTGAAGCTAATCCCTATGCATATTGGTTAGATACACAGTCTGAAAATTCAGACAGTACGCCTCAACCATCAATAACAAAATCATTCCGAGCTAAGTTAATTGTTGCCGCAGACGGGATTAACTCTACAGTACGTCAGATACTTTATGCCGATAGCTCTAACCTAGCTTTCGCCACACCCCAATATTCTGGCTTTGCGGCAATATCTTGTCGAGAAATACCCGATATTCCTCAAGAAGTGCGATCGCATATTGAAGAAAAATTTTTGGCAGGCTCGCCAATTATTACAATAGCTAACTACGATCTGAGCAATCACGCTTTTAGTGAAACGCCCAGAATGTTGTTAATGAATAGACAAAGTATGGGCTATTTACTGCATGTAGCAGTACCTTTGGATTCAGTGTCAGGGAAGTGTGGTAGTGATTTGCGTAACTTAGGGCTGCAAGAGTTAGAAAAAGCTGGATTTCCCCAGTTACTACAAGAATTAGTCCAATTATCTCCACCAGAAAATATTTTGCAACGTCCTTATTACATTCATCGTGCTGCTATAGATGAAAATATCTTACCAAGTTGGAGTGCAGGACGAGTTGTATTAGTTGGTGATGCTGCACATGGTATGCCTCCTTTTATGGCTCAAGGAGCTAATCAAGGATTAGAAGATGCAATGGTAATGACAACATTAATTACTAATATTGCTCAAGAAAATCATTGGCATAACCTACAAGCTATAGCCTCAGCTTTCGATAAATATGAACGTCTTCGTCGCCCGTTTATGGAATATATTCAACAGGCAACATTAACCCAATTTCCCCACTCTTCAAACCAAGCATGGGAAGAGTATGGCAACAAAGTCTACAGACGCAACTTTGAGGAAATAACTTCGGAATTATTAGTTTAATTTACATACAAGTAGTTGTGCAAAATAAATTGCACATTTCGAGAAGGGAATAGGGAAAGGGGAACAGGGAACAAAAACCAGATTATAGGTATTTCTATCTTTTGATAAAAAATATAATTAATTTGGCAGAGGTACTTATACCAATTCCAGAAAAAAATGAGATAGATGGGTACGTTGGGTATAAGGTTGTGAAACCAAAAAAATTAAAAGACTTTGGCGTGTTGGGTTTCGTTCCTCAACCCAACCTACATCTAAATCATTTGTGAAATTTACTAATTCTCATTTTTTTCTCTTCTCCTTGGCGTACTTGGCGACTTGGCGGTTCATTAAAAAAATATTTTCACAACACATACTAATTTTCTGTGAGGCTTGCCAATACCGTTCAGTTAGCCTCAAAAACCTTAAACCACGTAGGTTGGGTTGAGGAACGAAACCCAACATTTTCGGCGATTTGTTGGGTTTCACTTCGTTCAAACGCCAGTTGCTACAACGGGGGGAACCCCCGCAACGCACTGGCTCCCCAACCTACATTTATCCTTAACTATAGGAATCGTACTTGAATCTTGCTAAGTATACTTTAGAAATGCCTACTATCCAAGGTATGAAATCAAATAATAACCTTAGCTAGTGATAAGAAAAAAATCTGCTGGCTATGATAGTTTAAGCGTATTTTTACAGCCTCTGTTGCCAAGGCTAAGTCATAAATTAATTGCCGTGACTTTCAACGTAACAAAAATAAATGGAGCATAATCTATGCAGGCAGATGAACTCCTAAAAAACTATGCTGCTGGTACAAGAGACTTTACAGGTATTAACCTCAGTGAAGCAAATTTACGAGAAGTAAATCTCAGTGGTGCAATATTAGATAGAGCAATTTTAGATGGTGCTAATTTGAGTCATGCAAATTTAAGCCACGCTAGCTTAGTTGAGGCAGATTTAAACGGAGCCAATTTGAGTGATGCTAACCTCAGTGAAAGTAATTTAACTGGTGCAATATTAGATGGCGCAATATTAGACGGTGCTGTTTTAGATGGCGCGAATTTAACTCAGGCTGATTTAACTGTCGCTAAATTAATTGAAGCTAACCTGAGTGAAGCAGAGTTAACCGAAGCCACTTTAGTTGCTGCAAATTTAGATAAGGCTGATTTGAGCGGTGCAGACTTA
Organism: Calothrix brevissima NIES-22; assembly: GCF_002367995.1. Classification (GTDB taxonomy): domain Bacteria; phylum Cyanobacteriota; class Cyanobacteriia; order Cyanobacteriales; family Nostocaceae; genus Aulosira; species Aulosira brevissima. The sequence goes on along the minus strand of NZ_AP018207.1, from coordinate 2,792,707 downwards.
ACAGTAGCAGATTTAACTCAGGCGAATTTGGCGCAAGCAGACTTAAATCAAGCCAATTTAAGCGGTGCAAATCTAGAAAAAGCTAATTTGGAAGGCACAATTCTAGATGAGAATAGTTAAATTTTCTTGTTTCATTTGTTATAGCAATGCAACAAAGATTTGCGGTATATTAGTTAGTTTTGCTTCAGCAAAGTATTCAGGACTTACGCAAAATACCTTTGAAACTCTTATTTCTTCTTGTCCTTCGTGTCTTCTCTGCGAGACGCTACGCGAACGCGGTTCGATTCTTCCGTAGTTTTTGCGTAAGTCCTAGTATTGTATAAACCACCGAATTTAGTCCAGAATAGGAATTGACAAAAAATGCCAAGCGCTAAATTATGAGGTGCTTGGCATTGATGCTATTTCAGATAAAAATAATGAGCGAGAATGTTTCATACTCCTAGCAATGCTACAGGAAAATTCGCTCACTATTACTGACGTACAAGCTGCTTACAATCGGCTTTTGGGAATTTCCCAACAAACACCAGTGCTAACTTCCAGAACAGTGAATGAACTGACTCATAGCGAGGTGTTTTTTAAGTGCGAAAACTTTCAACGTACAGGGGCTTTTAAGTTTAGAGGTGCATACAATGCATTAACACAGCTATCTCAAACCCAAAAACAACAAGGGGTGATTACTTTTTCATCGGGGAATCACGCCCAGGCGATCGCACTAGCAGGAAAATTACTTAATATCCCTACAACTATTGTTATGCCGGATGATGCACCAGCAGTCAAGCAAACAGCTACTCGCGGTTATGGAGCGGAGGTGATTCTCTACAATCGACACAATACTAATCGGGAAGAACTCACCCAAAGTTTAGCCCGCGATCGCAACTTGAAACTCATTCCCCCTTACGATCATCCCCATATTGTCGCCGGACAAGGTACAGCTGCTTTAGAATTAATCCAGGAAGTAGGCGAACTCGACTTTTTATTAGTACCTTGCGGTGGTGGTGGTTTACTTTCGGGATGTGCGATCGCAACTAAAGCACTATCGCCAAAATGTCGGGTAATTGGCGTTGAACCCGAATTAGCCGATGATGCTACTCGTTCCTTTTACAGCAAAACTCTGCAAACTGTCCATAACCCAAATACCATCGCTGATGGTGCGCGTACTCCTAGCTTGGGGAAAATTACCTTTCCTATCATCTTGAATTACGTTGATGATATGGTCACAGTCTCAGAATCAGCAATTATCCGCACCATGTTTTTTCTTTGGGAACGCCTCAAAATAGTTGTTGAACCCACAGGAGTATTAGCCGCAGCAGCTTTACTAGAAGGTATTGTCACAGTACCAGTAGCCAGGATTGGAATTATTCTCAGTGGCGGAAATGTCGATTTAACAGAGATTTACAACCTCAAATAATAGCCTATCACTGAGGGGAGGGGGTAGGGGGCAGGGAAGCAAATTACGTATTAAATAGACATTTTTTAGTATCAGTAATTACCATTACTTAAATATTAAATCTTGTTGAATAATTTGTGGGGTAAGACCCCGCAATTGAAAAAATAGATTTAAAGTTTTGCAATTAATTTTATGAGGATTTTTTAGATTGCTTGTGACGACGTAATGCTCAAGTTAGAATATGATTGTTTATCAACAAAATAAACTATATTTTTGGCGATAGTCAGCCCTAATTGAACGTGTGAATTATCCAGGAAATCTACATGTATATGCCCCAGCACTGATATCTTTAGAAGAACGTGACTGGAAAGTTATGACTGAATTATTTGACAGGGAAGATAGTGATGAAATTGAAACTGATATCCGTAATAGTTTACTGTTGATGATTCCTGAACCATGTTGGGAAGACGATCCTTTTGACTTCCTGAGTGAATATCTTTAGAAATTTAGTTTGTGGCAACTTTTAAACAACATTTAAACGACTGAGGAAAATACGTAGGCGATCGCTTTGAGGATAAGTTAAAACTTCATGGGCTGAACCTTGTTCCGCTACAACGCCTCGATCCAAAAATATGACTCGGTGCGCGACTTCTCGCGCAAATTGCATTTCATGAGTAACGACTACCATTGTCATTCCTTCCGTTGCTAATTGCTGCATGACTTGTAGCACTTCACCAACGAGTTCTGGATCTAAAGCGCTGGTAGGTTCATCAAACAACATAATTTGCGGATTCATACATAAACTCCGCGCGATCGCTACACGTTGTTTTTGTCCCCCAGAAAGTTGCTCCGGATAGGCTGATGCTTTATCAAACAGCCCGACTTTTTCCAGATATAATCCGGCTAATTGGGCGCTTTCTTTGGGTGTTTTCCCTAAAACTTTACGGGGAGCAAGTGTCAAATTTTCTAGTACGCTGAGGTGGGGAAATAAGTTAAATTGTTGAAAAACCATACCCACTTGGGTTCTGAGTTCTCGCAATAGAGTATAGTTAATCTCAGGTTGTGATAAATCTATGCCATTAACTACTAAACGTCCGTGATTAATGGTTTCTAAACGATTAAAACAACGTAGTAAAGTACTTTTACCACAGCCGGAAGAACCAATCACCGCCACTACCTCACCGCGATTGATTTCGCCGGTGATTCCTTGAAGAACTTTCAGGGAACCGAAGCTTTTTTCGATATTCTCAAAAGTAATCGCAGATGGAAAATTGTTCATTAGATTTGAGGTTTGAGAAGAATTAATATGCTTGGATTGGCTCAGGTACCTTGGCTAAACTCGTTAGTAGCTACAGTATTGAGTTTATTTTTACTTGTTGGCTGTAGCGTTAATTCTACTGTAGGAAAAACTCTGCGGGTTGCTAATGAACCTGGGTTTCCACCTTTTGAGTTTCTCGGAAGTGGCGGCAAGTTGCAAGGTTTTTCGATTGATTTGATCCAGGCGATCGCAACTGCGGCTAATTTTAAAATAGAAATTCAAAGCATACCCTTTGATGGTATGATTCCAGCTTTGCAAGCAAAAACTGTAGATGCGGCGATTAGTTCGATTACCATTACCGAAGAAAGAAGCAAAACAGTTTCCTTTTCTCGTCCTTATTTTAAAGCAGGATTAGCGATCGCCATTCGCGCAGACAATCAAGATATTACTAACCTGGATCATCTCCAAAATAAACGAATTGCTGTACAAATTGGTACAACTGGCGCTAAAAAAGCTCAAAATATTCCCGGTGCAAAAATTCGCAGTTTTGATTCTGCACCTCTAGCTTTGCAAGAATTAGCCAATGGTAATGTAGATGCAGTCATCAACGATGCTCCCGTGACTTTATACGCCATTAATCAGGGCAATCTCCAGGGGGTAAAAGTAGTAGGGCAATTAGTTACAGAAGAATATTATGGCATTGCCACACCGAAAAACTCAGAAAATCTAGCATTAATTAACGACGGACTTGATAAAATCCTTAAAAATGGCACTTATGCCCAAATTTATCGCCAGTGGTTTAAAGCCGAACCCCCAACCTTACCAGCTAAATCACCTTTTGAGCAACAAACTACCAGCACCACTGGCATATTCTATTCATTAAACATAATTTGGCGGTCTTTCCCCATACTTCTAAAAGGCGTATTGGTGACATTACAATTAACAGTAGTATCTGTAGTGTTGGGTTTAATTGGCGGTTCCCTGTTGGGTATTATTCGCCTTTCCCCAATCCCATATTTGCGTTGGCTAACACGCGCCTATATAGATTTTTTTCGAGGAACGCCTTTACTAGTGCAGATTTTTATGATTTATTTTGGCATACCTGCACTCATCCAAGAACTTGGTTTAACTTTCTCCTTCGATCGCTTAATTGCAGGGGTAATCGCCTTAACATTAAATAGCGCCGCCTACATTGCAGAAATCGTCCGCGCTGGGATTCAATCAATAGAACCAGGACAAGCTGAAGCATCCCAATCTCTTGGTTTAAGTTCTTTGCAAACCATGCGTTATGTCATTTTCCCTCAAGCTTTCCGCCGGATGATTCCACCGTTGGGGAATGAATTTATTAGTTTGTTAAAAGATACTAGCTTAGTTTCCGCAATTGGCTTGGAAGAACTCGCCCGCAAAGGACAATTAATTGTTGCAGATAACTATCGCGCCTTTGAGATTTACTTTGCTGTGGCGATAGTTTATCTATGCTTAACACTGCTATCTTCTCAAGCATTTAGTCGCCTGGAAACCTGGATGAATCCGGTGAAACGTTCTTGAATCATTTTTCAGAGACACAGACGCGATGAACCCTTGTCTCTACAAGAGTCTTCGTTGTCCCCCTGTATAAATTTATTTTCTCCGAAAATTAATCTGTATTAATGCCTTGATTTCCAGCCTAAATTTACCGATACTGAGTAATTGCAGGCATTGCCCCAAAATCAACATGAAATCTCTGCACCGTCCAGATCTCTATGGTTGGTCTCATTTTAATCCCGCTAGAAATATTGATTTCAACGGGATTGCTTGGATTCGTCCCCAAGGGAATATTCTCATCGATCCAGTGGCTCTATCAAACCATGATTGGAATCATATTACATCCCTGGGTGGTGTAGCTTGGATTGTAGTGACAAATTCCGATCATATTAGGTCAACTCCAGAAATTGCTAATCAAACTTATGCCAAAATAGCAGCACCAGCAGGGGAGAAAGATAATTTTCCCATAGCTTGCGATCGCTGGTTGGTTGATGGTGAAGAGGTAGTTCCAGGATTGAAGGTGATTGAACTCCAAGGTTCTAAAACCCCTGGTGAATTAGCGCTATTACTAGAGGAAACAACTTTAATTACTGGAGATTTAGTCAGGGCGCACAAAGCCGGGACATTAACCATTTTACCCTATGAAAAGCTGGTAAATCCAGAGGCAGCAGTGGCATCTGTGCAGAGATTAGCAGCACTAACGGAGGTAGAAGCTGTATTAGTTGGGGATGGATGGTCAATTTTTCGCGATGGACGCGATCGCTTAAAGGAACTTGTGGCAAGTTTATAGTTATTTAGGCGATCGGCTTGAGTCAAAATGCGATCGCCAAATAAAATAAATTAAATTAATTATTAGCGATCTAAACGCGCTTTTAAATCGGCTGCAAAATCTTCATATCTTCTCAGGGGAGTTACCTCAACCTGAACACGCTGACCATTTTTCTGCATAATGGGTAAATCCAGCAATATTTGATCCAACAAATCGGGAGTAGGAACATTAACAATCGCAATGACCCTTCTACTACCAACACATTTCCTTGACATTCACCGCACTTTTAGGGCGGTGATTCTTGGGCTGAATCTTGCCTCTACCAACAATGTTGATTTTGGGCTGACAGTTTCATGTTTAGTCCGACTACACCTTTTACAGCAAGCACTCTTATGGACTACTCCCCAAGCGTAAATTCGGGTATGCCCTACCCTATTTGATTTTTATTTTCTCCCACCTATGCCATATTTTTAGAGGGCAGTGAAGTATTGGGGCAACCCTTGAGGGCTGGTGACAAAGCGCCTTTGTCCAACGGTCAGTTCGCGTGCCACGACTACACATCTGATTTTCCGGTTGTACTGATTTTACCAGAAAGCCGTCCTAGAAGGACAGTATTTTAGACCCATTCTCCTGATAATTCACATTTTTAACCAACCAGTAGATATAGTACCAGGGTCATTTGTCATTGGTCATTTGTCATTGGTGAGGTTATTTGAGATTAATCGTCATCATCGTCATCTATAGAATTAAGTGATTCTTCAGTAGTTCCTGATTTATGATGACCTTTATGATTAAAAAATAGGCGTTTGAGCTTTTTTACGCCACTTAAGGTTATTAAAGTCAATATTCCTCCTAATAATCCCATTTGCCACAAACCACAGCCAATAGCTGCACCTAGTCCCGCCGCAGTCCAAATACAAGCAGCAGTGGTTAAGCCACGTACTTTTGGCGTAGTCGATTTTCTTGGTGATTCTTGAAGAATCAAACCCGCACCGAGAAACCCTACACCAGTTGCGACACCTTGAATTGTGCGACTCAACGCATTGGTAGACGCAAAGGTACTATCGCCCTCAGCCTGCAAAGGTATCATGACAAATAAGGCCGCTCCCATACTTACCAGCATGAACGTTCTCATCCCTGCTGGTCTACCTCCTTGCTGACGATTCCAGCCGATGGTGCAGCCTACTATCAAGGCTAGAGTCAGTCTGAAGGCTATATCTAGCCAATCATCAGCATGAATTAACATCGGCCCCATTATTATATTGCTCCTAGTGAGATAACTGAATTTTTCGCCTATTCTCCATAGGCTGAAGCGCGATCGCTCTTTCGTTACAGTTTAAGTTAAGTAAATTAGTATACACACAAATGCTATCAGGCTTGTCCTCTAAACGATAGAAACTTTCTCTAAGCATGAGAAAACCCTCTTGCTAGACTCATAAGAATATGCGATACTTTTTATCCAGGGCTTAAAATACAGTATGTCTATCGTCTTACCGTAGTTTACAGGTATAAGACTTATGCAGCTATTATTGTCCATTACCACCCAAAATTATAGATATTGTTTAGTAGAATTTATGACTAATAAATATTGCTGTATCGACTGTAACAGTAATTATAAATAGATTGTGAAATTTTACATAAAAGTTTGTCAACTGTTAATATTCAACAGGCAAAACTGATACTTTTCCCAACCTTAATCGTATTGGGATGAAACTAATCGATCAAAGTACTAGTAATCAAGTTTATACCTCCGTTCCTGTGTAGCAGATGGATATTTATATTCATCTGCTACCTTTCTCAAAAATGGAATCAGCTATTTCTGAAAATTGGATTTAATTAAGTCAGTAAAAAGGGAGCATCCCAAATGTGCAAAAACGCCCTCACCCTATAAGGGTGGGGCTAGAAATACCAAGCCTGCCTTCGCAGGCTATCAAACTTTTAGCCTGCGAAGGCAGGCTTTGTTGGTATAGCAATACCCTTCTAGGGTATTGCGTCAAAATTGGGATGCTACCAGTAAAAATGCTTCTTACCTCTTATTTATGGGTATTATCTTTTTACTTTTTACTTATTAAATAATTCCTATGTTTATTCTTCTAAGGAGAATGATATGACACAAGAATCAGATTTTCTCTCCGAATTATGCGATTTTTTATATCCGCGTAATTCTTACTACGGACAATTTCAGCCAGAGTATGTAGTTTTTAATGCCAATCTCCAAGAATTTTCGCAGCGAGTAAGTTATATTTGCGATTTGCAAACAGGTGGTAAAATTTCTCCAGAAGAAGCTTACAAACAAATTCATGTACTCTGGAAACAATTAAAACGAGCTAAAAAAGAATTACATATTAAGTAGTCTAAGTAGGCGCGATCGCTTTGAGGAAGATTTATGGCGATACTAAAACTAGAAAATGGCACTGAATACCAGGATTTACCAGAAATTACCAGAGAATTGGCATTGTTGAATATTCAACTCAATCATTGGGATATAGGAAGCGATCGCCAATTACATCAATTATTAGCCCAAGATAGCCTCAACGAAGCCGAGAAAGAACAAGTACTGCAAGCATTAGATGGCTATTTTCAGCAATTGCAACAAACAGCCGGCTATCAATCGCGAGATTTGATTGTACTGCATCCCGGAATTCCCAACTTAGATGAGTTACTAGTTAAATTTGCATCAATTCACACCCACGCTGATGATGAAGTGCGCTACATCATCGATGGCGAAGCAGTTTTTGGCTTTGTCCGTCCTGATGGTAGCCAAGTAGAATTAACAGTGCAACCACAAGAATACATTAACGTTCCTGCCAATACCGAACATTGGTTTCATCTGACGCCAGCCAAGCGAGTCAAAGCAGTGCGTTATTTTATTAGCACGGAAGGCTGGGTTCCTCAGTATACAGCCAAAGAAATTCGCATTCCCCAAGCTGTAGGCTGAAATAGGAAAAACAATTGAGACTGGGAGGATAAAAATTGAGGCGAATTGTCTTTTGCGACTTTGACGGAACGATTACAACCGAAGAAACCTTTGTCGCAGTATTAAAAAAGTTTGCACCAGAAATATCAGCAGAATTACTGCCTCAAATGTATGCCAGACAACTGACACTGCGACAGGGAGTCAGACAAATTCTCGAATCAATTCCCGCTTCACGCTACAGCGAAATTTTGGAATTTACCCAAACTCAACCAATTCGCCCCGGATTTGTCCAATTACTAGATTTTCTGGAATTTCAGGGAGTACCGTTAGTTGTGATTTCTGGTGGTTTGCGAGGAATGGTAGAAACTGTTCTCGATAGATTAGTGGAACGAGTTCATGGGATCTATGCGGTAGATGTAGACACTAACGGTTCCCACTTAAAAGTTATTTCCCCCTATGAGGGAGGTACAGAACTAGTTGCCAAAGTCGAAATCATGTCTAAATACCCAGCCTATCAAAAGATTGCGATCGGTGATTCCTTAACCGATTTAAATATGGGATTGCAAGCTTCTGTGATCTTCGCACGCGATCGCCTAGCCGAATATTTAGATGAGCAAAAAAAACCCTACATTCCCTGGGATAATTTCTCGCAAATCCGCGAACATCTAGTGAAAATGTGGAAATGACAACCCCCAACCGCACAGATCCGCGCTTGGAACTCATCAACACCGCCCGCAGCTTTTATCAGAAAGGATGGATGGTAGGAACAGCCGGAAATCTTTCCATCCGCCTAGCCGATGGTAGCTTTTGGATTACAGCTAGTGGTCGTTCTAAAGGCGAATTATTACTGAGTGACTTTGTTCGTATTGATGCCAGTGGCAAAGTCCAAGCATCATCAATTGATGTCAAACCTTCCGCCGAAACTGCGATTCATCAAATACTTTATACCCTCTTCCCAGAAGCACAAGCTTGTTACCATATACACTCAATTGAGTCTAATTTAGTTACCAACTTTACCCCAGAAGATGACCTTCCCTTACCACCTTTAGAAATGCTCAAAGGCTTAGGAGTTTACGCAGACAATCCCAGTTGTGTAATTCCCATCTTCACCAATCATTTGCAAGTTTCCCGCATCGCAGCAGAAATTCAACAGCGCTTTACCAATACCCCGCCACAAATCCCCGCCCTCCTCATCCGCAATCACGGTGTCACAGTTTGGGCATCTTCCCCCACAGCAGCTCGTAATTATATTGAAATAGTAGAATACATATTCCGATACATGGTAGCTGCTCGCAGTCTAGGAATTTAAGCTACGGTGTATACACAAGTGCTAAATTTATCCCTAAGACTTAAATCCTTATCTCTACATCGGTATCACGCCAGTTGCTACAAGTGGGGAACCCCTGCAAAGCACTGGCTCCTCTGTGTGCTCTGTAGTTGAAAAAAAGATTTTTTACCGCAGAGTGCACAGAGAGCGCAGAGTAAAGAGATGTGCATTTGTATGCAACCAAGGGGAATTTATACCAATTCTCTGTAAACTTGCACTTAATACTTGCTTCTTTTCTCTTGGCGTACTTGGCGTCTTGGTGAGTCCACTTGCCGTCTTGGCGGTTCCCGTCACGATGGCAAAGTGGCGAACCCGAAGGGCGGTTCATTAAATAAATATTAAGTGCATCATCATAGCGAATTGGTATTAGCAGGAAAGGAAAAGGAAAGGCTGTGATTTATACCGCCTTTCCCTCTTTATATCGCTACTTTTTCTCAATCCTATTCCACTCAACCTGAGTAGATTCAACGCTAGAAGTGGGAATAATTACATCTTTTCGCTTGGGTACTTGAACTCTTGTCCCAGGTCGTAGCACATTACCATTGACGACGCTGTTTCTTCCAAGGGTTGTGCCTTTGGTGGTGTAACCTGTTGCCAAAGCAGGTAAAATACTATTCCCTTTTTTGGCAATTTCGTTCACAATCATTAACTCTGCTGGAGAAGCTTCTCGTGGTGTTCCCACAAAGGGTTGGGACAAGTCACTATCTACCACACCAATCAGACGATTTTGGTAAGTGAAAGCATATCCAATTTGCTGTAAAGAAGAAAGAGCCATTCCTTTTTCCTGAGCAATCCTTTTCGCTTCTTCCTCTAGGTTGAAAGTCTTGTCTCGTTCTTCAGCTTGCAGAAGATTACGAATCTCTTCAAAGGCTTGTTTAGGTTCCCTGTCGGCGGCAATCTTTTGGGCTTTTTCCAAGGCTTGAGGAGATATAGGCTTTTGGACAAAGAGGATTTTGTCAGAGACACCTTCTACTTCCACAGCATCAACTACCAACTTTTCGACAACCTGCGCTTTCTTTCCTGTCCAACGTTCAGATTGGAGGCGATATCTTTCTGGATTAGCATTGGGAGGAGTTAAACCAGCCTTTCTAACCTCGGCGGCAGATGGATTCGCGCCAATGAGGGTAACAAGGTATTGAGTCACTTTGACCACGTTAGAAGAGGCACTAATCCGTTTTATTTCACAAGGACTTCCACCAAGTAAGTCTAAATTCACGACCCCTCTTAAACCCCATTCCGAGCTTTGGTTAGAGCCAACAGTATAGTCTCCAACTACACTGACATTAGATGCACAAGATAGAGCCACCGCCATTCCCCCAGAAACTCTTGCTGCTTGTCCTTGGGAAGTCTTGGCCAGGGAGTACAAGCGTTGAGCAGCTTCTGCTTGAGCAAATACAGAGACTTTTTCGCCAACTGGACGTTGAACTCCTCCGATAATTCCTACGTTTCCAAAAGCAGTCTGAGAAACTTCATCTCCGCCGGTGTTACCAAAACCAACGACGTTACTATAAACCCCGATATAGCTGTTGTGGCGAACAGACTTTCCAGGTGCATTAAATACAACTCCAGTAGTCACACCTCCAGCGCCAATTGCTTTAGATGGTGCTACAGGATTGTATGTAGCTTGTCCAAAGAGGAATGTATTTTTAGATAAGCGATAGCTTACAGTACCTTCAACTCCCGCACTGGAGAAGGTTCCACCTCCAGCAAACACAGAACCAGAAACATCTGTATGACCTACTTTTACCCTTCTGACTCCAGTAAGTTGTATGGAAATAGGTACTAAATTTCCAACGTTTTTGCCTTTAGTTTCTACTGGCGTTTCTGGATTGGGTTGAGGGTTTGGTTGGGGATTAGCTTGAGGATTATTGGGATTGGGTTGTGCATTTGGATTGGAGTTCGGATTAGATTCCGGATTGGGATTAGGTTTCGGATTGGATTCCGGATTGGGATTGGGGTTCGGATTAGATTCTGGATTGGGATTAGGTTTTGGATTCGACTCAGGATTGGGATTAGGTTTCGGATGAGACTCAGGATTGGGGTTAGGTTTCGGATGAGACTCAGGATTAGGGTTAGGTTTCGGATGAGACTCAGGATTAGGGTTAGGTTTCGGATGAGACTCAGGATTAGGGTTAGGTTTCGGATGAGATTCCGGATTGGGATTGGGTTTCGGATGAGACTCAGGATTAGGATTGGGTTTCGGATGAGATTCCGGATTGGGGTTAGGTTGGGGATTGGGTTTAGGTAAACATGGTTCTTGTGCGAATGCAGATTGCGTCACCAAGATTAACAACAGATTAAATAATGCAACAGAAGCTTTATGAATCATCAGATTCCCTCCTCACTTGTATAGATTTAAAACTCTCTGTTTTCATGGTTTGAGTTAGCAGATATCAGAAACAACCACCCAAACTAGCTCATAATGACAAATGTCAAAAAGGCTATAAAAATCACTTGCTAGGGCGCAAATGATGGGCAAGTTGTCTCTTGCAAGCCGCAATATATGCATTGATTCCCTATTCCAAAACTACAAAATTTGAAAATTCTATTTTTTAGCCAAAAAATAGAGAAAACAGGATTAGATATACCAAAATCATGGTTGGTAACTTAATTGAAGATGCAAAAGCAACCTTTACAAATATTGCAAAGGTTTTACTAGAAATTTTGAACCCGGACTATGCACTTAGTGAATAAGAACCATGAAGTATTTCAACTCTGAATTTTTGTTAGATACTATCTCAAAGTTGATAAAATTACTGAAAATCAATATCTCTGCTACACTACACATTAATTTTGTAGTTAGCTCTAGCACTACGATATTTTTTTGAGAAAATTAAACACCTCATTTCATCAAAAAGGCGTTTTCAGATATTTACTGGCGTCAAAAAATCAAAATAAGGACTGATTGCAGATTCTTACTATCCTTGGCAGTTTCAACTATTTTATATAGTAACAATCAAAGCTGCTATTTTGAATCTCACAATTCGACTAATTGTCATAATTACCTCACAATATGTAGACTTATTTACCCTGATTTATTTTTTGGAGACTCAAAAACATCAGATAACTTTTGTACCTGATGATATAATTCAATAGCCTGTTTTACAAGCTGCTATAAAAGCTTGTATTCCAGACTGCTTGACAATTTTTATTAATTTCCAAAAAATCGGCTAAAAACCTTACAAAATAAGAGTTTGAGCGAATTATATCGATGTCAACTATTTACTGATAAAATTAACGCTCAAATGCTTGCCCTATATACACCTGAGAGATTTAATCTTGCTTTTGTCCGTTCACAGCGATCGGAACTAGCTAAAGACTGTGAATCTCTTGAACTTTGGAAGATGCACTCAAAAACAAAATTCATATTTGTTAGTGGAAATGCTTATAAATATTCTTTTACCATATACTTATCTGGTTTTTATATAAGTTACACACATATTCATCTGGCATATATAGGGTTGACATAATATTCAATGTGTGTATTTAGCTCCAGTATAACAAGATTGCTTAGTCAGAAAACGTTTATTTATGATTGAAAGTTGTGAAAACTGCAAGTATTTTCAGCTTGACAACTAAAGTCAGGGTATGAACTCAGTAAGTATGTAATAAAATTTACATAATTTTTCTTAAGGTTTTAAACACTCTTTTTAATATAGGTTACTGTGAGAAGTTGGTGGCCATCAGATCCCCGACTTCTTATAGAAGTCGGGGATCTAGCAACCCGTACTTCAGAAAATACTAGATTGTTTAAAATATATTTAGTTTTGTTTTAAATAAATTAATTATTAAACCAAAGGAATTTTTTGTTTAAAAAGCTATTAAAAGATGACAAACCAAACCATTCGCGTTGTAGCCCGTGTTGTGGCTTTACCCGATAAAGTAGAAGCACTCAAAGCAGTTTTGTTGGAACTAATTGAACCAACCCGACAGGAAACAGGTGCTATCACTTATGAACTTTTACAAAATCAGCACGATCCCACAGATTTTACTTTTGTGGAAGAATGGTCTTCTAACGAAGCACTAAATAATCATTTAGATTCGCCCCATCTCCAAGAAGCAGCAGCAAAATTAGAAGGTTTAGTAGCTGCTGCACCAGATATTCGTCGCTATTATCTTGTGGCTTAAGTAAGTCGGTGCGATTAAATATAACTTGTCATTGGTCATTGGTAATTTGTCATCTTTCTTCCTTGTCCCCCTTGTCTTCCTTCCCTATTTCCTCACCCTCCTTCGCTAAATTCTCCAGTAATTAATAGCCAAATTCGAGAAGGGAAGTAGCCTTGTACGGGATTTTTCTGAATTGATTTTGCTAGAATTGCACCCAATAACCCGCGACGTACTTCTGAATCTGTGACGCCGGAAATGCTTTGTGCTCTAGAAAAATTAATAATGGCTGTATCGTAATCATCCCGATTAGCCGCAGCTTGAATTGCAATCCGCATCAATCGGCCATATTCTGCACCATAGTTAGGGTTAATCCACAACCCATTGGGAATACAATCTCCGGAAAAGACATTACCTGCTTTACCTGTGATTTGGCTGACGCATTTTGTCTTATATTGAGCAGCGACATCTGGTAGATTTATGACTGTGAAAGTAGTAATAGTCGCTGCTCCTACTATTACTAAACCCTGATTAAATGTTTGTCTCACCTAATTAATGTATTTACAAATTAAGAATTACTATTTTTAGTTTTTATTATTGTGTTACCAAAAACAAGCCCATCATCATAAATATTAAATAGAGTGGTGCAATTCATTTGTCACAGACGCGATAACCCTTGTCCGTAAATTGTGATTGGTAAGGGTTTTAAGTCTCAATTAGGCAAAGGGTAGACAGATAAACCAATGCCCAATTTCCTATGCCCAATGCCCGAAGCGGCGGGGCGAGTAAACCCCAAGATCCATGAGAAGATAGAGTTTCCCGCCGCTTTCAATTAACTGCGTTTTTGCGCTGTCGGTTGAGAACCTGCGGTCACAATGACTACATTTTCTGGTTTAATTAACTCCTGAATGACTTTTTGTACATCTGCCATAGTTACAGACTCAATTTGGCGGGGAAATTCTTGGATTTCTTGAGGTGAAAGTCCGTAGACATCATTATCCAAAATAATGCTGGCGACAGCGCTGGGATTAGCTAAATCTACAGGATAGCTGTTGCTAATTGAGCGTTTGGCGGTGTTCAATTCTGCTTGAGTTATCCCTTGTTCCCGCAGTTGTTTGAGTAAGGCTAGAGTACTAGCGATCGCTTTTTCTGCATCTTTGGGATCTGTCTGCATTTGAATCAAGAAGGGGCCGGGGTTAACTCCCGCAGCAAAGGCGCTGTAAATACCATAAGTTAAACCTTGGCGATCGCGTACTTCTGTACCTAAGCGACTAGATAAGGTATCGCCACCCAAAATTTGATTCAGGACTAAAGCTGCATAGTAACGCGGATCTTTGCGGGAGATGCCATTATAACCAAGGTAGGTAACAGCTTCGGCTTTACCAGGAATTACTTTATTCAAGCGTGTCAAAGTTACGGGTAACTCTACATCTGGTAAATTGAGTTGTGGTGGTTTACCTTGGGCTTGCCATTTACCGAAACTTTGATTAAGCAAGTCTTTAACCTTGGCTGGATCAAAATCGCCCACTAATGCGATCGTTGTTGTATCTGGGCGATAATGTTCTCGGTAGAAGCGCAGCACATCATCGCGAGTAATATTGTTTAAGCTTTCGACGCTAGGAAAGCTATGGAACGGATGATTTTCTGGGTAAATTACTTGTTGGAAGGCTCTTCTTCCTAAGGATTGGGGATCGTCAAGTTGGACTTTTAAGCTAGTTAATACCCGTTGACGAGTTAATTCTAACTGGTCGGCAGGGAAGTTAGCATTTTGTGTCACATCTGCTAAAGTTTGAATTAATATGGGCAGATTTGCTGATAATCCTTGACCGCTAATATTGACACCTTCGCGACTAGCGGAAAATTCTAGACTTGCGCCTCTATTTTCTAAAGTTTCCGCCAAAGTCAAAGCATTTTGAGTTTGCGTCCCATTCATCAGGTTATTAGCTGTGAGATTTGCTAACCCAGCTTTTTGATTACCATCAAACTCAGTCCCCGCATCAATTTGTCCGCTTAAATTAATTGTCGGTACACTATGGTCAGGTAACAGCAGGACTCGTAAACCATTAGCTAAAGTAAACTGCTCTGGTAAGGCTTGCTGGCTATTGCTAGTACTAGAAGTAGCAGGAGGTAAATATTTAGCTAATTCGGCTGGATCTACAGGTTTACCAGGGCTAAAGTTTTCACTAGTGCGGCTAGAACCGCCACTAGCATCCGCTTGTTCGCCAGTTGCTTGGGTTGGTTCAAAGAAGCCAATGGTTTGTTTAGCTGGATTGAGATAAGTTTTTGCAACTCGCTGTACATCTTGAGGGGTAACTTTAGCGATCGCTGCTAAATATTTTTCGACAAAATGATAATCTCCCGCGATCGTTTGGTTATACCCTAATTGGTTGGCTTGACTAGTTATATCCTGGTTACCCAAAATAAATGAAGCTTGGAGTTGAGTTTTAGCGCGGTTTAATTCCTCTGTCGTTACCGACTGTTGTTGCAGTTTCGCCAAAGATTTTTGCATTACTTGGGCAATTTTACTTAACTCTTGACCTGGATCTGCTGTAGCATTCAGTTCATACCAACCCGGTTCTATTAATTCTGCGGCGCTACCATTAACAGCGCTAGCCAGTCCAGATTCTACCAAATCCTGATAAAGGCGAGAACTACGTCCACCAGTTAAAATCATATCCATGACATCAATTGCCGGAACATCAGGATGTTTTAAATCTGGTAGTGGATAAACAGCTTGCAGTAATGCTGCACTTCCTGCTTCTTTCAAGACAATTGGCGTTTTTTGTGCGGGGACAGCACTCACGGTTTTCTTAGGTTCTTGTATTCCTAAGTCTTTGTTAGCTCTTGGCGTTACTTTACCAAAAGTTTCTTTTACCGCTTTGATTGTCGGTTCTGTGGTAAAATCCCCTGTAATTACCAAAGTAGCATTTTCTGGGCTGTAGTACTTTTGGTAATAATTACGTACCTGCTCTACCGTGAATTTCTCTACATCAGCTTTTGTCCCACCTACAGATAAACCATAAGCGCGGTTAGGAAAAGCCGCTTGCATGACTGCTCGATTTAAACGATAGCTAGGTGAGTTTTCATACCCTTGTAACTCAGATATTACTACCCGTTTTTCACTCGTGAGTTGCTCAGTACCAATCAAGGAATTTTTCATGCGATCGGCTTCTAAGGTCAGTAATGCTTCTAGCTTGTCTCGGCGCACTGTGCCAAAGTATACCGTTTCATCGTAGCTAGTAAAAGCATTAAATTGACTGCCTAAAGCACTAAATAACCGCCCAAACTGCACCGGACGCTCTTTTGTACCCTTAAACATTAAATGTTCTAATTGGTGAGAAATGCCACTTTCTCCCTTACCTTCATTACGAGAGCCTACTTTATACCATACCTGTACGCTAACTACAGGCGCTGTATGTATTTCTTTCGTCAGTACTGTTAAGCCGTTATCTAAGACAGTCTTTTTCACGCCTTGAGAGAGTGAAAGAGTAGATACAGGTGCTACTGCTGGGGGTGTTGCAGCATTGGTGAGATTGCCCGAAACTGGCACAGTACCAAGAAGTAGACTGAGTAATAACCCTATTAGCATGTATGAGCGTAGCTTCATAAACATCGAAAATGCAAATTCTCAATTTAACTGAGAGTAAAGATAAATGGTAGCAATTTGAAGATTGGGGGAGGGAAGGGGGTAAGCCGATAATTAGTATTATTCTTTTTTGACTGGTTACTTAAGTAAATACACTGCCAATGCAGATATTGTTCTTTAACAACACATCATCGCGGGCACTGTGAGAAAATAATCTTGTTGTCCTATTAGTAATGCGATCGCCTAAGAATTATGATTTCTACCATCAAGCGCCGCTACACTTTGGATGAATATCGCGCCATCGAAGAAAAAGCAGAAGGACGCAGCGAATACCGAGATGGAGAAATTGTACTTATGCCAGGTGGAACAATCAAACACAGCCGTATAGGTCGGAATACTTTGACCTATCTTACCTTTGCGTTGCGCGATACTCAATTTGAGCCAATTAACAACGATTTACGTCTGTGGATTCCTGAATATCGACGCGGAGTATATCCTGATGTTATGGCTTTTGATGGTGAACCTCAACTGAATGCGGATCGGTTAGATGAGGTTTTAAATCCCATCCTCATTGTTGAAGTACTATCACCTTCTACCGCAGATTATGACCGCCAAAATAAATTTCGTATATATCGCTCAATTCCTAGTTTTAGCGAATATTTATTAGTCGAGCAAGATGAACCATTTGTTGAACGCTATCGCAAGCAAGATCAAGGTTGGTTGCTCAGTGAATTTACTGGTTTAGAAGTATCAATTCCCTTGGATTCAGTGGGAATTGAATTACCAATGGCGGAAATTTATCGCGGTGTGGTGTTTGAAGAAAATAGCTTTGATTGAAAGAGCGATCGCTGCTCATTAACTTTGTTACGAAAGAGCATTGTGCGTTATGAAGTAGAAACGTATAAAATGTGCCAAATGCTTTATACTTCAAAACGCATAAAAGCTTATGACATCTGCTGAATTTCCTCAATTAACAAAAATTTTCACAACGATCGCTAGTTTAGCAGCTACACCAATAAAAAATAAGCTAGAACGTAATGAGGCCGTAATCAAGCTATTAAAACAGTTTAAATTTAACCCTGAGCATCCACCTGCTGATTTTGCTGGTGTTTATGCTTACACACTTGTAGAGTATGGAGTCGGGAAGCCTGAGCCAGTTTTGGAACTATTTAGGCAAGATGAAATTCGGCAGGCATTTCGTGAAGCATTTGAGCAAAATGATCCTTCAATTCTGCTGAGAAAGGGACAGGATTTTATAGATGGATATGCTCTGGGAGATCAGATTAAAGAGATAAGCATTGAACCGCTATCGGAATTCGCAACCTTTGCAATGCATTTTCTAGATGTCACACGAAGAACGCGCAATCCAGCAGAAGTTGTTAGGGAGCAGAAACTTGATAATTTACAACGAAGCGTTTTAGATATACAGGATCAACTAGCTAGATTAGCAAAACCCCAAGATATCTTACTAGAACTCGCTTTACAAGCACAAAATTACCAAGCATTTCAACCTGGTAATGATTCCAGTGTTGGCAAAGTTAGAAATTTTATTCTGGCTCAACAAATGAGATCTTGGTTCACAGCATTGAAATATGAAATAGAAAGTTATGAAGTTGAGGAAGAAACTTATTTCGAGCTAATTATTAAAATTCCAGTAAGGCGTGGTTATGACCGTATCCTAGTGCGTGGTGTTGAGGGAGAGGCAAAACTAGCTGATGTTGTAGGTTTACGAAAAGCTGTAGATGAACTAAAGACCAAAGAGGGTTGGCTAGTTGCAGCCCGTCGAATTAGCCCTGCTGCCCGTGATGCAGTCAAAGAGAAAGAAAATCAAGACGTAATATTTTGCTATACCTTTGATGAGCTTTTAGATCAAGATGCTGATTTTAGCAAGTATCTCGACTGGTTGGAAGCTGAAGTTAAACGAAAGGGTATCGATAAAATGTACGTCCCTTTGGCTTGTACTAAAGACGAATTCGATCCAGCTACTAAGACGAAAATAGGTGTTAGCAAATATGGCGCTAATGATGGTTGGATAGAGGGTTATATTGATCGCTGGTTAGACGATCCATCCAAGGAGCATATTTCAATTCTGGGTGAGTTTGGTACTGGTAAGACTTGGCTAACTTTACATTATGCTTGGACAGCATTACAAGAATATCGAACTGCAAAAGAACAGGGAATTGAAAGACCTCGTATACCACTGGTGATTCCCCTACGCGATTATGCTAAAGCCGTTAGTGTTGAATCTTTGTTTTCAGAGTTCTTTTTCCGTAAATATGAAATACCATTACCTGGTTACTCTGTATTCGAGCAATTAAATCGTATGGGTAAATTGCTGCTCATCTTTGATGGTTTTGATGAGATGGCAGACAGAGTAGATAGCCAAAAGATGATTAATAATTTTTGGGAATTGGCTAGAGTTGTTGTTCCTGGATCTAAAGCGATTTTAACTTGTCGCACTGAGCATTTCCCAGAGGCTAAAGAAGGTCGTGCTCTACTGAATGCTGAGTTAAAAGCTTCAATTGCTGCTCTAACCGGAGAGCCTCCTCAGTTTGAGGTACTGGAATTAGAAAAATTCAATGATGAACAGATTCGTCAAGTACTTTCTTTTAGAGCTGGGGTTTCCACAGTAGAAGAGATTATGGGCAATCCTCAGCTTTTAGATTTAGCTCGTCGCCCAGTCATGACGGAGTTAATCTTAGAAGCATTACCAGAGATTGAAGCAGGAAAAGCAATTGATATGTCTCGTATCTACCTTTATGCAGTGAGGGAAAAAATGAAGTGGGACATTAAGGCAGAACGAACTTTTACATCATTGGCTGACAAGCTTTATTTCTTATGTGAATTGTCATGGGAAATGCTTTCTAATGATCAGATGAGCCTTAATTATCGGCTTTTCCCTGAGCGATTACGTCGTTTGTTTGGAGGAGTTGTGCAAGAGCAGAAAAATCTTGATCACTGGCATTACGATATGATGGGTCAAACAATGCTTATTCGTAATGCAGATGGTGATTATATGCCAGCTCATCGTTCACTATTAGAATTTTTTGTAGCTTATAAATTTGCTGCTGAATTAGGAGTATTGGCTCCAGACTTTATGGAGCTAGCTCAAGAACAATCATACTTAAGTAATGATGAACCATGCGAATATACTTGGTCATCTTATTTCCGTCGTCAATGTAATGAAAATGGAGAAGTGGGTCTTATTGCTCCATTGAAAAGTTTTATTACCGAAGAAATAACTTTACTTAAAGAGACAGTTGGTAAAGAGGCATTAACAACAGTATTTAATTCTCGCTTACGGCTGTCTTCCACTTTTAATAACCAAACAGCGGTTCTTGAACTGATAGCTAATATGTTATCTCCTAACAAAGAGTATGTAACACGAAAATTACTTTCTATTATAAGAAAAACACGTAATAAATCTGTAGAAGAATTAAGTGTAGTTGGGGGTAATGTTGTAACTATATTGTGCAAATACAATCGTAAAGCTTTACAAAACGAGGATCTGGAGGGAGTAAATTTGCAGCAAGCTGACTTATCACTAGGTGATCTAACAGGATGTAATCTTAAAAATGCCGATTTAAGTAGTAATACATTTGATCGTCAAACTTTAATGTACAGAACGAATTTGCAAAATAGCAATTTGAATAATATTAACTTGAATCGGCTTGATAGTTGGATTAAGGGACTACTTATTGACTCTCAACACCGTATGATATCTCCCAAAGCTTTACCTGCTATTCGCTTTTTTTATCCCTGGGAAGGAGATGGAGAATTTGCAGATGCTCTTCCTATTCGTGCTCAAAATGGTCATATTTTAATTGCTTATATAGATGTAGATGGATCACCAAGCTGGATAAAGCAAATCCAATCTCTCTTTATTCTTCATTATACAAAAGATGATAATCTGCTTCATCTTCTAACCATTGAAGACGAGTGTTTTAGCATTGAGCTTGCAACTGGTGACATTACTTCCAGTGAAGAACCTAGTTTGCTAAGACTTTGGAAAGATGCAGATCTTGCAGGAGCACGAGGTCTGACAGATCGCGATGTGTATGTACTTAGTGTTTTGGGGGCTATTAACTTACCAAGTACTGGTTATAACCCAAAAAATGATGCGGATATAAATCAAGGTTTGAAAGGTAATACAAATTCTCCAAAACAAAGCAACATATCAAGACGCCGTGGTGCAAATAGCAAAAGGCGCACAGATTGATATTTTTTCTATCACTAGTCACTGCATTATATAAATAAATTTAATTTCAATTAGCAAACAGGCATATTGTTTTTTCAATTTGTCTGTTTGCTTTTACATTTCAGTAATTACGAATCTATTATTGAAAACCTCCCAATTAATATCTAGCTGGCAAATTGCATATTGATTGGTAAGAGTCGTCCCAAATCCTCATAAGCTTCGACTACAGCAGCCAAAGCATCTTTAACATTTGTTAAAGCCTCCTCAACTGTATTCCCCTCAGTAACCAATTCTGGTAGCAAGGGTGATGTGACAGTAAATCCCCCTTCAGGTTGGGGTGTCAGGAGTAATGGAACTTTATAGAGCATCACGCAATTGTCCTTTTTTCACCAAATTTTTATGCTCCAACTACTCAAACTACAGCCGCTTCTAAAATCGCACCCTGCATTCTTCCCAGAGCATCAATTAAGCTTTGCAATTGTAAATCGGCTTTCATCACAGCTAAACCCCGCACTGTCACCTTCCCAGGTGAGTAGACAAACCGGGTTTTTAGATGATCTGGTAAATTCGCCGCCAGTAAATTCCAAGCTGGTTCTTCCATTGGCGTTTCTAAAATTACGTGCTGTTTGTTTTCTGGTTTAATGCGACTAAATCCTAATTTCTTCGCTAACTGCTTCAGCTCCATAACGCGCAATAATTGACTGGCTGGAACTGGAATTGCACCATAGCGATCGCTCCATTCTCCCGCAATTTGTGTTAATTCTTCTTTCGATTTCGCTGCGGCGACTGCGCGATATGCACTCATCTTCTGATCGACATCGGTAATGTAATCGGCGGGAATAAATGCTGTGAGGTTGAGGTCAATTTGTGTATCGTCAACTTGGGGAATTTCCTGTCCGCGAATTTCGCGAATCGATTCTTCTAGCATTTGCATATACAAATCAAAGCCGATCGCATCCATTTGACCGGATTGTTCTGCACCTAGCAAGTTACCTACACCCCGAATTTCCATGTCGCGCATGGCTAGTTGATAGCCAGATCCCAATTGAGTAAATTCCTGAATCGCTCGTAATCTCTGCCTTGCAGCTTCCGATAATGTACGTTGCTGAGGGTAAAATAACCAAGCATGAGCTTGAATTCCTGCCCGTCCTACCCGACCGCGTAATTGGTATAATTGCGATAACCCAAAGCGGTGGGCATCTTCAATTAAGATGGTGTTAACTCTGGGAATATCTAAGCCAGATTCAATAATTGTCGTACAAACCAAAATATCTGCATCACCATTGTTAAAGGTGAGCATGGTTGATTCTAGCTGTCCTTCGTCCATTTGACCGTGAGCTACGGCAAATCTGGCTGAGGGTATGATCTCCCGCAATTTTGTGGTTGTCTCTTCAATTCCCTCTACTCTCGGAACTACGTAAAATACCTGACCACCTCTGTCTAATTCTTGACGAATAGCTGTGCGGATGGTTTCGTAATTCATCTGGGCGAGATGAGTTTTAATCGGTCGTCGGGATGGGGGTGGTGTGGTAATTAAGCTCATTTCCCGAATTCCCGATAAAGACATATACAAGGTACGGGGAATAGGTGTAGCGGAAAGTGTTAGTACATCTACCTGAGTTTTCAAGCTTTTAATTTTCTCTTTTTGGTTGACGCCAAAGCGTTGTTCTTCATCAACCACCAACAATCCCAAATCGCGGAAACTGACACCTTTACCTAAAAGTTGATGGGTACCCACAACTACATCTAATTCTCCCGTTGATAACCGCTTTTGAATTTCTCGCCGTTCTTCAGCAGTGCGGAAGCGGTTGAGTAAACCGACATTTACCGGGTAAGGTGCAAAGCGTTCCTTGAGGGTGTGGTAATGTTGCTGAGTCAAGATGGTTGTTGGCGCAAGTAAGGCGACTTGTTTACCAGAGGTGACAGCTTTGAAAATGGCGCGAATTGCGACTTCCGTTTTCCCGAAACCGACATCACCACAAACTAAACGATCCATTGGGCGATCGCTTTCCATATCTCTTTTTACATCTTGGGTAGCTTTAAGCTGGTCTGTGGTAGGTTGATAAGGGAAAGAATCTTCCATTTCCTCTTGCCAAGGCATATCTTGAGGATAATTAAAGCCTTGTTGTTGCGATCGCGCTGCATATAATTTCAGCAAGTCTACCGCTAATTTCTTAATTGCTTTGCGGACTTTGTTCTTGGTATTCTCCCAAGCTTTACCCGTCATTTTGTGCAGTTCTGGCGCTTTATCGGCCGTAGTTCTAAACCGCGATAAAGAACCAACTTGATCGGCGGCGACTCTTAATAAACCGTCGGCATATTGCACGACAATATAATCGCGGGTTTCGTCATTAATAGTCAGACTTTCCAACTTGACGAATTTCCCGATTCCGTGACTTCTGTGAACTACATAATCTCCCTGACGCAGCTTATTGGGATCTACTTGCTTGGAAGCAGCTTGACGACGCTTGCGGATATAGCTGGGAGTTGCTAAAGAATGCTGTCCGTAAAATTCTCTATCTGTAACGACTACCAAGCGGTATGTCGGGAGAATAAAACCTTCTAATTCCGCCAAACCCGAATATTTCAGCGCTACAGGGATATGGTTAATTTGTAGCTTTTCAATCGCTAGGTAATCGCGGGGATTGGGGATAAACTGCGCCGGACAGTCATGTTCTTGGAGTAGGGAAACAGAACGGGAAGGTTGCGCCGAAATTAACCAAGTCGAGAAATTGCGATCACGTTCTTGGCGTAATGTGTCAGCTAATTTCGCAAATTGATGTGGTGTAACGGGAACCGGTCTACTAGCGAGATTAATTCCGGTATTTTCTTCGGCTAGTTCCGACAAATATATTTGTTTAAACTTCGCCGCAACAGCTAAACAATCATCAAAAGACCGATGGATTTTCGGTAATTGTAAAGCACCAAGCCCAATTTCTCCAGTTCCTAAAGACCATTGTTCCTCAGCATTTTCTACCCAGCGATCGCTATGGGCGTGACATTGTTCTGGCTCATCAATGGCAACTAAAGTATTTTCGCTCAAATAGTCCAAAAGTGAAGCAGGTTGCGCAAAAGCCAACCCCAAAAAGCGACGACTACCTTCGAGTTTATCGGTGTCAAATTCCGACTCCGCACTTAGTACTGTTACCTCAGGAATATTCTTCAGTTCAGCGCTGACAATCGCCGCAAAACTAGTCGGAGTGAGAATAATTTGGTTAACTTTATCTAGTGCCGAACGTTGGGTTGCGGGGTCAAATTCCCGAATTTGCTCAATTTCATCGCCAAACCATTCCAAGCGCACAGGTAACTCTGACGCTACAGGAAAAATATCAACAATATCCCCCCGACGACTCCATTGTCCTTCTGTTTCTACTAAGGGGACTCGTTCATAACCCAAAGTAGTAATTTTTGTACTGAAGGTATTTAAATCAAATTCCATCCCTTTCTTTAACGTCAAGCAAAAAGGAATGAAAGCTTCAGGCGGTGGTAAATGGGGTTGTAACGCCCCTGTAGTCGCCACAATGGCGATTTTTGACTGTTGACTGTTGACTGTTGACTGTTGACTATTAGACTCTTGAATTTTGACCAAATCAGCCAAAACCTGCATTTGACCCCAAGTCATTTCCGTTTCTGGATCAAAAGGTTCGTAAGGCGAAGCTTCCGAAGTCGGGTAAAAATAGACATTCTTCCAACCCATCGCTTCTAATTGTGCATAGGCGCGTCCCGCTTCCTCCAAAGTGGCACAAACCACAAATAAATTATTTTCCGAACTTTGCGCCAGTGCAGAAGCAACCAAACCCTTAGGAAGGCGGGGAATACCATTTAACCGTAAATCTTGTTGACGATTAAGTTTAGAAAGTAGTTCAGTAGTTAAAGGCGATCGCGCTAAAGCACGCACAATAGAAGAAAATGCCATAAATTTTAATGTAAATGCAAGTCGTTGTGAGGAAGCTGATGTCACTTATTTTAAATACTGTTAACAGCCCCCTGAACTTTTGGCTCAAAGAATTTGGGAAGGGAGAACGGTTGACTGTTGACTGTTGACTGTTGACTGTTGACTGTTGACTGTTGACCAATGACTATTGACTATTGACTATTAACCCATGCCCAATGCCCTATGCCCATTACTTAGGACTTTATGTACAATTAAAGCGTTTATAGATGCACCTTTAATACTAGATACTAGGAATTAAGCTAAGTTCGCTCTTGATAGCGGCAAATATAAAGATGTCCTCCATGACTTTTGAAATTTTAATCATTTTGGTATTAATTATTGCCAATGGGGTGTTTTCTATGTCCGAGATGGCGATTGTCTCGGCACGGAAGGTAAGATTACAACAAATGGCTAATCAAGGAGACCTGAAAGCCAGAGAAGCGTTAAAGCTGGCTGAATCTCCGAATCAACTTTTTTCTACTATACAAATTGGTATTACCCTCATTGGAATTCTGACTGGTGCTTTTGGTGGCGCGACAATTGCTGAGAAATTAGCGGTTTATGTCAAGTCCATACCGTTTTTAGCACCTTATAGTCAACCATTCTCCTTTGGGCTAGTGGTTTTAATCATCACCTATTTGTCCCTGATTGTAGGCGAATTAGTCCCTAAGCGATTGGCGTTAAACAACCCGGAAGGGATTGCAGCGTTTGTGGCGATTCCCATGCAAGCTGTAGCAGCGATCGCATCTCCTGCAGTTTTTCTTTTAAGTGCTTCTACGGAAATGGTTTTGCGGGTGTTAGGAATTAGACCATCAACAGAACCGCAAGTTACGGAAGAAGAAATCAAAATTTTAATTGAGCAAGGCACAGAAGCGGGAACCTTTGAAGAAGCCGAACAGGATATGGTAGAGCGAGTTTTTCGCTTAGGCGATCGCCCCGTCAGTTCTTTTATGACACCCCGTCCAGATATTGTCTGGCTCGATTTAGAGGACACAGCCGAAGAAAACCGCCAAAAAATGGTTGATAGCGCCTATTCCCGCTACCCAGTCTGTCAAGAAGGACTAGATAATGTCTTAGGTGTGATTCCCGTGACAGATTTATTAGCCAGAAGTTTTAAAGGTGAACCCCTAGATTTAACTGTAGGCTTGCGACAACCAGTATTTGTCCCCGAAAGTACCCGTGGCTTAAAAGTTTTAGAGTTATTTAAGCAAACTGTAACGCACATGGCGCTGGTAGTTGATGAATATGGAGTTATTCAAGGACTAGTCACCCTCAACGATATTATGAGCGAAATTGTGGGTGATGTACCAGCCGACCCAGGACAAGACCAACCCCAAGCCGTACAGAGAGAAGATGGTTCTTGGCTATTAGATGGCATGTTACCTGTAGAAGAATTTTTAGAAATCTTTGATATGGAAGAATGGGAATCGGAAGAACACGGTAGCTATCAAACCTTAGGCGGCTTTGTCATCACACACTTAGGGCGCATCCCCGCCGCCGCCGATCATTTTGAATGGGAAGGAATGCGCATCGAAGTCATGGATATGGACGGTAACCGAGTCGATAAAGTATTGGTAATTCCCAAGCCCAATAAATCGGCAGGGTAGGGCATTGGGCATCCCTTCGGCTCCGCTCAGGGCAAGTGGGCATTGGGCATTGGGCATTGGGCATTTGTCCCCCTTCCCTTGTCCCCCTTCCCTTGTCCCCCTTGTCCTCCTTCCCTAACCCCTAGCCCCTAACTCTGAGACAACCGCTTCACCTCTTCCCCCACTAAAAGCTGATGTGCTTGCGTCAGTATTTGGGGGATTTTATTTGCATGGGGACTAGCAGCTAAACATGAGCTTAAGTCTAATTCCCAAATGCGATCGCCTTTGTTACCAGGAAACCAGTGACTAGCATTACCTAAGAGGTTGTAGCGCATTTTGGCGTAGTCTATCATGTCGTAGGCGATCGCTAAATTCCACAGCCATAAAATCACTGGAATATTCACTTCCCCTGGTGTTTGTTCCCAACTGGGTAAATTCACTCGCCAGGTTTTCGCCCAGTCTTCTCCTAAAGTAGCGATCGCTGCTTGTTCTAACCTAGCCAAAATTGGCGGTAAAATTTCATCTGCCCGCTCTAGCAAGTCCAAAGTTTTGATATGTTCGTCAAAATCTTGGGGATTTGCTGCGCCTATACTCAAGGTATGCACCTGGGGATGACTCAGGCAAAATAAATTGTTAAATACCATTGGGCTTAAAGGCGCACACAAATTGACTAATTTTTCTGGTGCTTCATACAGCATCCCGCCTTTATTCGATGGGCTAATAATAAACATGCCCATATCATGCTCTGTAGCGGCGGTAATTGCCGGCCAGTTCCATTGATTGATGTAATACCAATGCAGGTTAACATAATCAAATAGATTGGTATTAATGGCTTGCACGATTGTATCTGTAGAGCCGTGGGTAGAAAAGCCAATAAATCTCACTTTCCCTTCAGCTTGTAACTGTTGCGCCACTTCTACACAACCACCAGGACGGATACTGTAATCTAAACTCTCGTCATGATTAATGCCATGTAGACCTAGTAAATCTACGTAATCTAGCTGGAGATAATTAAGCGATCGCTCAAATGTCTCGCGGAATTCTTGCGGATCTGCAACTGGGCTAACTTTAGTTTGTACAATCAACTTCTCGCGGGGGAATTTCGGTAATATTCGCCCTAATTGCATTTCGGAAGTGCCATAACCACGCGCCGTCTCAATGTGATTAATACCTAATTCAATCGCCCGCCGAATAGTTGCTTCTAAATTCTCCTGATTATCTTGAGGAATCTCATCAGGGGAAACATCCTGCCATTTGAACTGATATCTCATCCCACCACAGGAAAACACTGGCATTTGTAATTCTGTGCGTCCAAATCTTCTGTATAGCATTAATAGACTTTAGATTAGTTCTGAAGTGAAAATCTCAATTTTTCAATGTAGCGCATCAACCAGAACTAACAGTTCACAATGCCATGATTCTTGATTCCCTAGCACAATATGAGGAATTCCCGTGAGCGGCAATTAAGTCACAATACAGTAGGGGTATGGCACATTGGTGTCAACTTAAGTTCAAATGCTTACCCTACAAGCCTTTTACCCCTCCCCTAACCCCTCCCCGCGCGCGGGGAGGGGATGTTTTGGCTTTAGACAAAACTGGGGTGGGGTAACGCGGATCTTGATAGTAGGCAAAGGAATTCAAAATCGATTTTTGGCAAGGGTTTCACGTTAAGTTGACACCAATGGACAATGCCATGCCCTCTATAATTTATTGATGTGTCGCTATTAGTTAAATATAAGTCTGATTAAATACAAAAAGAGACCGTAATGTACAGTCTCTTAAAAGTTTTACATCTTACACTAGACCATAATTAATTAAGTATTTTTTTTACCTCCTAATTTTTCTATCCTGAGAATAAATACGTAACCTCACAAAGAATTGCTATTATCCCCAGATACCAGAATTGATTTTACAGACTAGCCAGATTAGGGAACAGACTAGTGGTTTGCTGTGTCACTGTTGTCACTGATGGTAAAAATCTTTCTTCTAATAATTGACTAAAATTATTGACATCTTGCTGCCAATTCTGCATTATTTGCTTGAGTTGTTGCAGTTTCTCACTCTCGGAATTAGCAGATAAAGGATAGTTGTAGTTACCAGAAAAGACTACTGCTGATTCTGTTTTATCAGGATATTGAATTTTGGCTTGATTGATACCTAAAATTAGCTGACTTTGCTTGAAGGTATAAGCTAACTGTAGCCCAACTTGCATAGGTTCTTCACCAAATTCTTGCCATGAACCAGGAGAAAGCAGATGTTGACAGAGGTATTGATGGCTTTGTTTGTCTGAGCCAAACATAAACAATCCTACAGGATTAATACCCACACTTTGGTAATCCACCTTAGGTAACTTGTCTACTAACTGACAAGCAATTTGAGCTACTTGAATTTCCTGTAACTCTCTAGTTCCAATAGCCTCATTAATCACAATGCGGTTAGGTTGCGCCACAATTGACAACCCATTGCTAAAGACCATCTGCGCAATACCATTAGAGTATACTGGTGGTCTCCCCAATTCCCAATCACCAGGAATCACACCAGTATATTTCAAAAAATCGGGATTGAGAACTGTCGGGTTAAGATTTTTAGCAGCAATTGCGATCGCTAATTCTTGAAGAAACAAATTTCTACTCATAAATTTCTGTGTAGGTTCTACATTTCAATATTTTTTGGACTGAAAAAATAACGCCATCCTGTTTATCGCACTTTGGTAGCGCGATAATTTAGTAAAATAACCAGAACAAAACTGTTTTATAGCAAAAGAATCTGTATTAGGTTGGTTTTAGCAAATATTTCAGCTGTTTCCGATTGCAGAATGTAAAATATGATTCGGGTAGATTATCGCAATACTAATGAGTCAGAGCAACCACTTTCATGAAATATTCATGATATCCGCTAAATATGCAAGGAATATGTAAAATTTACATGAGCCAGAAACCTAAGCTAGTTCCCAGATATGACAAATCCCCCTATCTCCTTGAGAGTATCAGCCTATAACCAAGAACCATTTGATAAAACAAGCTAAAAATTTAGCTACTTAAATCAGAAAACTATAAGATTCACTATGAAGTCTTGTATTAGGACATACATTTAAATGTCTAGAGGTGCTCATGCCAGAAAAATTTCATAATTATTTAATTATTGATTCGGTTCATCTCGAACAATCTACGCATCACTCAGTATATATTAATACGTTTATTTGGCTCGATATCATTATTATTCACGTTTTATTATTTGTTGCATTTAATGCTTATCAAAAATATCGTGCTACCATACTCCGCCAAAAAGTAGCCACCTTAGAAAAACTGTGGCTTTTAGAAATCAATAAGAAAAAAGCTTGAATAAATAGAAATATCAGACAATGAAATACTTATGTTTAATTTGGGTGCTTGTACTCAGCTTAGTTTTTCCTAATGAAGCTATGGCGCAAGCACAACAACCCTATGCTTTAATTTCGGGATTAGGAGAACACCACCATGCGGTTTCTACCCAAAATCCTGAAGCACAGCAGTTTTTCGATCAAGGATTAAATTTAATTTACGCCTTCAACCATGATGAAGCGGCGCGTTCTTTTAAACATGCGGCGGAACTCGATCCGCAATTAGCAATGGCGTATTGGGGTATTGCTTTAGCCCTTGGGCCTAATATTAACTTAGATGTGGATAGCGATCGCGAATTAGCAGCATATCAAGCCATTCAACAAGCTATAGCCTTGTCTAACCACGCCTCAAAACCAGAACAGGACTATATTAACGCCTTAGCCAAGCGCTACTCTAACAATTCCCACACTTATTTATACAAGCTAGCTGTTGATTATAAAAATGCAATGGCAGATTTAGTCAAGCGTTATCCTCAAGACTTAGACGCCAAGACTTTATACGCCGAAAGCTTAATGGATTTGCACCCTTGGCAACTCTGGACTAAAGATGGTAAACCTGGGGAAAATACGGAAGAAATTGTATCTGTTTTAGAATCTGTATTAAAAAGCGATCCCAATCATCCCGGAGCCAATCACTATTATATCCATGCAGTAGAAGCTTCCCTAAATCCAGAACGCGCTTTAGCCAGTGCCAAACGCCTAGAAACCCTAGTACCAGAGGCGGGACATTTAGTACACATGCCTTCTCATATATATTTCCGCGTAGGAGATTATACCGCAGCCATGCAGTCAAATGCACTAGCGATCGCTCAAGATGAAACTTACATCAGCAAAAATCACATCCAGGGTTTTTATCCAGCTTCTTACTATAGCCACAACGTGCATTTTTTGGCAGTAGCCGCCGCAATGGCTGGTAAATATGAAGATGCCGTAAAAGCCGCAGATAAATTAGTCACAATGGCGACTCCCTTAGTTGCAGAAATCCCAATGGTTGAGGGTTATCTAGGCACCAAACTCTTAATTCAAGTGCGCTTGAGTGACTGGGATAACATTTTAAAATCTCCTGCTCCCGATGACAAATTAGTTACAACCAAAGCATTGTGGTATTTTGCTCATGGTATGGCTAACGCTGCCACTGGTAAATTAGAAGATGCAATTAGCGATCGCACTGCTTTACTCAACGCTCAAAAAACAATTCCTGCTGATGCAACTATTGGTATGAGTCCTGCCAGTAGTATTTTAGACATAGCTATTAACCAGTTAGACGGCAAAATCGCCAGAGCCAAACAAGACTATAAATCTGCAATCCAATACCTAGAAACAGCCGTAGCTCAAGAAGACGCCCTTAATTACATGGAACCACCAGACTGGTATATACCCTCACGAGAAGCATTAGGAGGTGTGCTATTAGCAACAGGCGATTATGCTACCGCCGAAAAAGTCTTCCGTGCAGACTTGCAAAAATATCCCTTAAATGGACGTTCTTTATTCGGCTTGCAAGCCAGTTTACAAGCACTCAATAAAACTGCTGAAGCGCAACAAATTCAGACTCAATTAGCTACAACTTGGAAAAATGCCGAAATACAACTAGCCCTGGAAAAATTGTAAAGGAGCAGGGGACAAGGGGGACAAGGGGGACAATTGTAAAGACGCGATTAATCGCGTCTCTACCCAATGCCCCATGCCCCATGCCCTAATTAAAACTGCCTAACTAATGGTTGTCCATCTTTGACTTCGCCAACTAAGACTAAATCGACGCAATTGACGAAAATACCATTTTCGAGAACGCCGGGAAGATTATTCAGGGTTTTCTCTAGGTTTACGGGGTCGTCAATAGAATCAAATCTGACATCTAAAACAAAGTTACCTTGGTCGGTGATGACTGGGCCTGCTTTTTTCACACCCATACGGAGTTCTGGTTTACCGCCGAGTTTTTTGATAGCATCAGTTACGGGAGCGATCGCCATTGGAATCACTTCTACGGGTACAGCAAAGCTAGAACCCAAACGTTCTACTAACTTTCCACTATCAACAACGACAATAAATTGATTTGCCAAGTAATCTACCACTTTCTCGCGGGTGTGGGCTGCACCACCGCCCTTAATCAAATTTTTCTGCGGATCGACTTCATCCGCCCCATCAATCGCAATATCAATATGATCGATAGCGTCCAAAGTAGTGAGAGGAACGCCGTATTGCTTTGCTAGCACTTCCGACTGAAACGAAGTAGGAACGCCCACAATATCTTTGAGTTCACCAGACTGGAGGCGTTCTCCCAAATACTGAATAGTATAAGCCGTGGTTGAACCCGTACCCAACCCGACAATCGAACCTGATTTGACTAAAGCGGCGGCGGCTTTGCCAACTTCTTGCTTCATCAACTTCACGGGGTCTGCTGCTACGGTCATTCCCAAAAATGCTCCATAAAACTTATCTAAGAAGAACATAACTCAAAGTTACATACATTTTGCGCCTAGTTCTCAGTTTTCACAAAAGGCGGATGGAAGATAAGGGTGATATGGGAGACGGGGAACACGGAGAATAACTATTAACGACTATTAACAAATGACCGTTGACCATCGACCAATAACATTTAATTATGCGTAAATTTATCAGCACTGTATCTTTAGTTTTTTTACTCCAAAACTTCAGCACAATTCCTTTATTATCAGTGGCGCAAGCTGCTGCTATTGAACCATCGGAAGCGATTCAAAAAGTAGTAGCTGCCAAATGGATGACTAACTTTCCTGATGGCAATTTTTATCCAGAAAAGTTTATTAGTAGAGCAGAATTAGCGGCGATGATGGTAAAAGTATTTCGCTTAGATAAACGTCAGGCTGTTAGTAAAGAAAATATAGTTATTTCCGATGTACCCTCATCTCATTGGGCATTTAACGATGTTCAAATCGTCTTAAAAACTGACATTATGAAAGGCTATCGGGGTAATTTATTTTTCCCCAATCAACGGGTAACCAAAGCCGAAGCCTTAGCCATTTTTGCCCAAGCCTATGGTGTATTTCAGTTTCCCGAAGAGACTGTCAAAGAAATTCTCGCTTCCCATCCAGATGCAAACTCAATTCCCACTTGGGCGAGACAAGCGATCGCCACCGTAATTACCGAAGGATTTATTAATACAGATGCCAAAGGTAATATTTCCCCCCTAAATCCCATGACTAGGGGCGATATGGCTTATGTATTAAGCAAATATTTGCAACGCCAACAACAACAACCAGATACACCAGTCGTCCCCGGCGCGCCAGAGAATAGGCAAAATTAGGGTTAGGGGCTAGAGGCTAGAGGCTAGGGAGCAGGGAGCAGGGGGCAGGGGGACAAATTACAATTGTAGAGACGCGATTCATCGCGTCTGTGCCCAATGCCCAATGCCCAATGCCCAATGCCCAATGCCCAATGCCCAATGCCCAATGCCCAATGCCCAATTCATTTCTTTACTTGTTCCTTTTGCAATAATTCTGTGATTTTTTGGGCTGCAAGCGGGCGATAGAATAAATATCCTTGGACATCTTCACAATTAATAGATCTTAAAAATTCTAATTCTTCTGGTTTTTCTACACCTTCAGCAGTTAACTTTAACCCCAAACTCTGCCCAAGCACAACAATCGCTTTGACAATATGCGCTACTTTTTGATCTGTGGTCAAATCTTGAATAAAAGACTTATCAATTTTGAGATGGTGCAGGGGCAATAGCTGTAGGCGTGATAAAGATGAATGACCTGTACCAAAGTCATCGATAGACAAATAAACACCCATTTGCCTTAAATTGTAAAGCACTGTTCGGGTGAAATCTAAATCTTCAATAGCAGTTGATTCTGTAATTTCTAAATCTAAAAACTTCGGATCTAGACCTGTCTCTTGTAAGATGCTAGTCAAGGTATCTACAAGATTTGGTTGGCGAAACTGTTTGGGCGACAAATTCACAGCGATAGTCAATTGGGGAAATCCTGCATCTTGCCAAGCTTTATTTTGCTTACAAGCTGTTCTGATTACCCATTCGCCAATCGGGACAATTAATCCGCTTTCCTCAGCTAGGGGAATAAAAATATTTGGCGCTACTAGTCCCATTTCTGGATGTTGCCAACGTAGTAAAGCTTCCATACCAGTAATTTCGCCTGTGATAATATTTACCCGTGGCTGATAATACAGCATGAATTCTTCCCGTTCTAGGGCATAGCGTAAACTCTTCTCTAAAGTGAGGAATGCAGGTGTTCTTTTACTGAGTGAAGGTGTGTAAAACTGGTAGTTATTTCTACCTGCATCTTTGGCATGATACAAAGCTGCATCCGCATGTTGGATTAGGGTTTCGGCATCTGGGCTGTTGTCATTAAATAAGGCGATGCCGATACTAGCACTAATATAAAGTTCGTGCCCTTTGATTTCAAAAGCAGCAGTTAAAGTTTTGAGGATTTTCTGCGCTATTTGTTTCACCTCTTCTTGAGAATTTATTTGTGGTAATAAAATGGTAAATTCATCACCACCCCATCGGGCAACGGTATCACCAATTCTCAGAGACTCTTGAACTCTTTGTGCAACTAACTTTAATAGTAGGTCTCCTAATGTATGCCCCAAGGTATCATTAATTACCTTGAAACGATCTAAATCGAGAAACATTACCGCTAGGCTTTCCTGGGGTATACCTCCATCAGGTAAAGCTCGATCGAGGGCATGATTAAACTGTAGGCGGTTAGGTAAGCCTGTGAGTAAATCGTGAAGTGCTTGGTAACGAATTTTCTCTTCTACTTGTTGACGCTGCCAAGCACCACTGATACTAGCTGCCATTGTCAATAAGGTAGACTCCTCATGTCTTGACCATTGACGTTCTTGGGAACAATCTGCTAAACCAAGGTAACCCCAAAACTTTTCTTCAAAACACAGAGGCACTAAAAATATAGATTGAATTCTATCTCGTAATAAAATTTCTTGTTCAGCTAAAGGAAATTCGCGAGTCAGCCCTACAATAGATTGTCCTTGGGAAAGGGCTGTGTACCAACGCTCTAAACCAGCAGTTTGATAGACGAGATTTTGCCATTGTAACTGTGTTGGCTCAATATGCGATCGCGTCCATTCAAACAGCAAACTGACTGCCATTTCCCCTTTATTTGGGTGAAGATGGTTTTTAAATAGATAGGTACGGTCTACTTCGGCAGCTTCACCTAGTATCGCTAGAGTTTTTTCTACACCGCTTTCATAGTTCATGTCTACCAGCAAATAATTGGCAGCTTCGGCGACTGCTTGCAGTAATCTGTCTCGCTGACGCAGTTCAGCTGTAGCTCGCTTTTGCTCAGTAATATCTCTAATAATAAAAGTTCTAATTAAATCACTTTCTGGCAGATAATGAATAGATTGTTCAAAAATTTCTGCACCAACTTCCAATTCGCGTACAAAGGAATTACCTTCGCGATTTTTAATTGCGTTCAGCAATCCTTTTAATACTGGGTGTCGTTCCCCAGATTCTCTCAGTTTGGGAAACTTTGAAGATGCAGCTGGATTGAGATAGATGACATTTCCCTCTGTATCCATTTCGATGATGGGATTAGGGATGAGTTCTGGAAAGGATGCTAGGCGGGCAAGTACGGTTTCACTCGCACCCTCAAAGTTAGTATCGGGAGTGATCAGCGTATCAAAAGGGTTGACAGGATGCGCTTGTTCTGATAAGTAACTAGAAATGTCTTCAACAGTGAAAGATTCAGAAAAAGCTTTCTCTGACAAGTTGGAAATGGCGTAGTATTTCGCACTAACTTGGTTATTCCCAAATGCAATTACGTCTCCGTGCTGAAGATTGTGAGAGTAGCATTTATTACCATTTACATAGATACCATTTGTACTTTTTTTGCCTTTAAAATCACCATCAATAATTCTAAAGCCATATTGATCGGTTTCTGGAATAGTCACTCTTAATAAAATGGCATGTTGTCTTGACACGGAACGCGATCGCAGGACAATAGCGTTTCTTGAATCCCGACCGAGAGAATAAGTAGCTTCTTGAAGGGGGATAGTTTGTTGTCCCTGAACGTCTTTGAGAACTAAAAGGTGACGTATTTTTTCCCGTTCATTTTCTTCTGGCATACCTTGTCCTCACATTCTCATATTTTGGGTCTTCGTTGGAAAAATACTCATCCAAATAACTTGAGTTTTTACTTCAAAGATAGAGCCACTCAATTGACTTGATTGGTATTTATGAGAGGATAGCTTAGTTCTGGCTCAGAATTTAGCTATCTGGAACGATATGCCTAATTATTTAGCCAAGGCTTCCCAGGGGAATCATAGCTGTTTTCTCAACTCACTAGAATGATTGGAAAATTTGGCCTTACGGTCACATCTCTCGCCTTTTTGGTGTATTCACTACCAGAATAAATTCAAGTACCGAGGAAAATGTATGGTAGATTTGCGGATTTTTGGTAGATAGACGAAAATCCTAACAGCCTAACCTTTTTCATAATAGGGTCATAAAAATCGGCTAATTTTTTATAATTAATGAAAAATTTTCTTAAATTTCTCGTGAAGCGATGTCTGACTACAAGACACTGCCCATATACGCCAATTTTTCTCATCAAGTAAAGTTTAATTGCAATCAGACTTACCCAAAATATTATAGTGATAAATTATTAATTGAAGCCGAAAAGCTTTCCTGGCAGATCCAACAGCCATCAGTCTAAAAGTTAAATTTAGTTAAGAGGTAAAAACGCTGTTTCTATATCTGTCTCGTCAACTAACGATAACACCCAAAACGAAAGCTGATATTTCCTCAAATTAGTGCCTTTAAGGGGGCGATGTGACTGATTTTTAAATTTTCTGTTAACAGAAAAACAATCAGTACAACCCCAGATGTTACTGAGAAATTAGAGGAAAACTAAGCGAGTAGAAATTTGGGTGTTATTGTTTTAAGTAGAAAAAATTATTAAGAATTATTTAGAACCATAGATACAAACAAAAAAACACCGATAAACCTAGTCAATTTATCGGTGTGCTTCTGTGTTGATTTGCTTTTATCAGAAGTAGAAACAGGTAGAACAGTTAAACTTTAATTTTCATCACGCCCATGCACTTGTGCAGGCGGACTCGTCGCTTCAACTGCGGTAAAGGATTCGAGAATTTTATATGTGTGGTTTGCACCTTTAGGAACCACCCAAGAATTCCCTGGTTCTAATAAAATTGTTTGTCCTTCAAGATGTAACTCGGCGCGACCGTTAATTACATAACCGACTGTTTCATAATCGCGGGAAGTTGGCGGTTTATCTTCGCTTGGTTGTTCATTTTCCCAAAGACGCATTGCGAGAGTCTTACCAGATGCAAGATACTTCTGACCGAGTTTACCTTTAGGAGAATGGGTAGAGTCTACTTTTTTAATGCTGGTGTCACTCATATTTCCTTAATGTCCTGGTTTGAGTACAACTTTGATACAGTTATCTTTTTTGTGTTTAAAAATTTCGTAGCCGTGAGGCGCTTGTTCTAGCGGTAATTTGTGGGTGATGATAAACGAGGGATCGATGTCACCGTTTTGGATATGTTCTAGTAAGGGTTTGACATACCGATGAACGTGGGTCTGTCCCATTTTGAAAGTGAGACCTTTATTCATCGCCGCACCCATTGGTATTTTGTCCAAAAAGCCGCCATATACTCCGGGAATCGATAGGTGACCGCCTTTACCACAAGCAACTATTGCTTGTCTTAAAGCTGTGGGTCGGTCTGTTTCTAAACGTACAGCTTGCTTTACCTTGTCGTACACCGCCATCGCGTCTGTACCATGTGCTTCCATCCCTACCGCATCAATACAGGAGTCGGGGCCCCGACCGCCGGTCATTTCTTTGAGTGCTTCACCGACATCTATTTCTTCGTAGTTGAGAATTTCGGCTTTACCGTACTCTTTAGCCATTTGTAGGCGTTCGGGGATGCGGTCAATGGCGATTACTCTTTCTGCACCCAATAGATAGGCGCTTCTGATGGCGAATTGTCCAACAGGGCCACAACCCCAGACAGCAACGACATCGCCGGGTTTGATGTTGCAGTTTTCCGCCGCCATGTAGCCTGTAGGGAAAATATCGGTTAAAAATAATACTTGCTCATCCGTTAAACCATCGGGAATTTTGAATAAGCCAACATCGGCAAAGGGCACTCTGGCGTATTCTGCTTGACCGCCAGCGTAACCGCCCAATAAATGAGAGTAGCCAAATAGACCTGATGGGGAGTAGCCCATTTGCTTTTCTGCTAACCAACCATTGGGGTTAGAATTGTCGCACAAAGACCACAAATCGCGCTGACAGAAGAAGCAAGAACCGCAAGAAATAGTGAAGGGAACGACGACGCGATCGCCTATTTTCACATGTTTAACAGCAGTCCCTAGTTCAACGACTTCTCCCATAAATTCATGCCCAAGGATATCACCTTTTTGCATTGTGGGAATATAGCCATTGTAAAGGTGCAAATCAGAACCACAAATTGCTGTAGAAGTGATTTTGATAATTGCATCACGGGGATTAATCAGTTTGGGATCGGGAACTGTATCCACCCGTACATCATTGGCTCCATGCCAACAAACTGCTTTCATAATTATTAATCCTTAGGCTTGAATTTTTTCGGCTTTGGCACAATTAATATCTTGATTTACTACAATTGCTACCAATTATTTGTGATGCTAATCTAAACTCTCTTCTTCCTTGGCGTCTTGGCGTTCTTGGCGGTGCAATTTTTATATATAAAATGAACCGCCAAGACGCCAAGAGCGCCAAGAGAAAAGAATTAATTATTAAGTGCAAGTTACAGAGAATAGGTATCAGTCTTATTAGTCAGAACATTGCTGACAATATATTTTGAAGATTTTAAGGTAGGCAATGCCCACCCTACAATACTTCTAATTATTGCGAGAACCGGAATTAACAACTTCTCCTACTTTGCTTTTAACGGAATGTAAAAAGTCTTTTGTCGCGCGAGGAGTGTCTTCATCTAAGTTGAGCTTTTCGCGAATATTATCAGCAGCGTTGCTGAGTTTATTGCGGCTATTTTCAATTTGGCTATTGTCGGGAGTACCTTTATAGTAGATACCTTCGGGAGTTCTTACTGTTTCACCAATATTGCTATTGCTGCTATTGGAATTATAGCCAGATCTTGTATCGCCATAATAACCGCGATCGCTATTAAAATTACCTCTAACATTATCACCAGAATTTGGCTTTAATGTATCTATAGCTTTATCCAACAAATTCTTACCACTGCTGTTATTACCAACATTATCAGGAGTACCTTTATAATAAATACCCTCTGGTGTTCTCACAGTGTCGGCTTGAGCTAGCATTCCATTACTGTAGCTGAAACTTTGCATTCCTAAAAACGCCAAACTGAGCATTAAAACTACCATGATCCGGCGCACAATTACCTTTTGTACCCAAGAAAATACACGTACCATAGATATCCTCCGTAAAATTAAAATTGAAATCAGGGTTTGAGAACAACTTTGATACAGTTGTCCTTTTTCTGTTGAAAAATCTCGTAACTATAGGGTGCTAACCTGACTATTGGCGTCCAGATGGTTGACCTTCTGTGGTGGCGATTTCTCCGGTTTCCATGAGCATTTTGAAGCGGCGTAAATCATCGCCAATTTGTTGTTCTGGTTCTTCACCGAAAAGTTTAGTAATGGCAGCACTGAACTGCCCGCCAGGAATGTTATATTCTAGGACTACCTTGACTTCTGTACCTCTGTTACCCGGTGCTGGTTGAAAGCGGACAAAACCAGAATTATCTACATCTGCACCTTCCACTGAAGCCCAAGAAATTAATTGATTTTCTCGGTCTTCTAAAATGTCTGCATCCCATTCCACGCTGTTAACCAAGGGTGCATTGGCAATCCAATGGGAACGTTTTGCATCGTAGACTTTCACAGATTTGAGATGCTTCATAAATGTCGGTAGATTCTCAAAGTTGTGCCAAAAACGGTACAGTTCCTCTACAGGTTTATTAATAGTTACCGTCTTTTCAACTTTGATAGGTTTATTCATCCCTACGGCTTCCTGTGCTTGCTGAATCGTGCTTTGTTTGGTAACACCTTGATATATCAGACCCCCACCAGCCAAAGCTGTGAGTGCGCCGCGTAATGAGCCTTGTTTCAAACCCATCAGCACCATAGCGCCGCCACCAATTAAAGAAGCCCAACGTTCAGTTTCACTAGCTTCACCTTGACTGGTGTTTGTTCTATCTCCTGGTGTCGCAGTCACTTTTTTTTCTCCCGATTACAGTACAATAACCAGTGAAGGCGCAAAGACTCTCTTCTTCTCTCTCTGTGTTCTTTGCGCTACGGACACTTCCCTATTTGGGAAAATTCCAGCATGGAAGTGTCCTCTTCTAAGGTTGTCAAACAAATTACATAGCTGTAGCCGCACCTGTGGTAGGTTTGGGCGGTTTGACTTCGGCGTTGACAAAGCGACGATATAGGGTGACTAATCGCTGTTCACAGCTTAATAAATCTTGGTAAATTTGTTTGAAAATCCCTGTAGCTACAGGATCGGTAAATTGGGCGCACAAGTTACCAATATCGCCAATTCCTGTTTGTAAATCGCCTAAAGCGCAGCGTATTTGATATACGTCATCGCTACCAGTGAAGCTGGTTTTGACTTTGGCGTATTGTTCGGCGATATTTGCAGCTAAGGAAGGTTTTTCGCCTAATCTCTCCAGGTAGTTTTCCAGTTTTTGGATATGGTGCTGTTTAGTTGCAATTAGTTCTTGAAAAATGGATCTCGCGTCTGTATTTGATTCTTTTTCGAGATATTTTTCTAATGCTTCTAAGGAATAACGTTCGCCAGCTAAAGCCGTATTCAAACCTTTAACGATATCGCCTTTAGTGGAGCCACCCCAAGCATCAGCGAGTTTCCACCATTCAGCAGCTGTATCGGTTTCTTTGGGTAAAGCTGCATCTTTACCACCGTAACCTAAACGGCTGAGGATAGCTGTGGTGAAGATTGCTAAATCCCCAGGTTCGCGGGAAGTAATCAAGTTACCATCAACTACTAGCGCTTCATCTATATAGTTAGCACCAGCGTTGATAATGTCTTTGCGAATTGCACTAAAACCTGTGATGCGTTTACCTTTGATTAAATCGCCTTCAATTAAAAGTTGCGGCCCGTGACAGACAGCAGCTACTAATTTTCCTTGTTGTACAGCTTCTTGCACAAAGCGGACTGTATTGGGGTTACGGCGCATTTTATCGGGAGCCATACCGCCAGGAATTACCACTGCGTCATATTCAGCTGCGATCGCTTCTGTAGTGGTAGCATCAGCTTGAGTGCTCAGTTTACCTTGCTTACCCTTATATTTCTCATTCATCCGGGAACCAAGGATTACTACCTCCATTCCCGCTTGTTTTAAGCCGTTATAAGGTACAGTAAATTCTGCATCTTCAACGTTATTTTCAATGAGAATTGCAACTTTCTTTTTACCTGAATGACTGTTATGATGTACCATCTGATTTTCCTAGTTAAAATAGTCAACTAATTTGGTAATTCATTTCCTAAAAAATGGCGGCATGATTCTTACTCACATGCAGCGAGGAATTGTTTACTATGTGGTAGGTGCGGTAGTAAACAGTTCTTCGTAATCGTGAGAGAAATGGCTGTGAAAAGCCGTAAATATTGCTGGTGGAACTGCATTTTGCAAAACTGCAAACACAGCCCGCACATGATTTACCGCCGTTACTGGATCGATATTTTCTTTTTGACTTGTACGAGCTATAAACTCTTGGAGATTAAAGGATTTAGCAGATTCTTCTTCCCCTGTTTTTAAATAGTTGCGTAGTTCATCAGGTAACTGTGCAACTAATTCTTTGGCTTCATCAGATCCAATTCGTTCTGCAATTGTTTCTATTGTCGCCAGAGTAGCAAGTTCTGCTTCTGCGCGCGAAGTTGATTGAGCTAGGCTTTGTACGTGGGTAATAAACTCGCTGTATTCCACTTTCTACCTCCGAGGTTTCCCAATAAATGCTGTAATTAGCATTTATGTAGTTGAAAGCAATCATCATATTTAAAAAATCTTCATTGCACAGACTGTTAATTTTCTTGAATAAAATATCAGTTATGAACAATAAATCGTTAAGCAAAATAGTTTGTTTATTAACTTATTGCCCATAACTAATAATTTCAACTACACGGGGTTTGACCATGAATTCATATTTACAAGATTATTGTTCAAATACTAAATTATCGTCGTTCTCAGGGGATAGATTGTTTTCTTTCTAAAGTAATACATCTCTAGTTAGACTAGCTTTTTTACAGAAAAGGTTATGGTGAAGATGCCATAAATTTGAGAATTATGTCAGACAATAATCAACAACAAATCAACACAGAAGATTTACCCCAAGCCATTACTGAATCCTACGGCACTGGTGTCAAAGACCTACCAGGATACAATATCGGTGGGCGTTCCATGCAAGCAGAACGGCGAGAATATACAGAAACTAGTCCCGAACTCACTGGTGGGGATGTTGATGCTTATTGGGAAGATGCTGATGCGGTGGGTGATGAAGCTGTAGGCGGTACTGCGCCAACTCCCGATCAAAATGTGACTGAAGAATTAGAAGCAGCCGTTGGACTAGAAATGGATGATCGTTCATTTCTCCGTACTAACGATATTTTAGAAGAACGTGACGATCGCCGTTGGGAATTAGACCCCAAGTCTTCTGAAGATTATACAGATAGACGAGAGTAATTAGTTGAAAATTATACTTTCTCTTTAATCAAAAGTATTAGGATATCAATGCACAATGCTTATTGTGCATGATTTTTTAATTTCAAACTCGTATATTTGCTTGGTTTAGATTAAAAAAAATCACATATACTGTATTAATTGTGCGATCACTCATCGGGTATT
This sequence comes from Calothrix brevissima NIES-22, assembly GCF_002367995.1. Classification (GTDB taxonomy): domain Bacteria; phylum Cyanobacteriota; class Cyanobacteriia; order Cyanobacteriales; family Nostocaceae; genus Aulosira; species Aulosira brevissima. The sequence goes on along the minus strand of NZ_AP018207.1, from coordinate 2,749,874 downwards.
TTTGTATTGGCAGGCGATCGCCCATAGTATAGTTGGAATAGAAATCAACAAAGCTAGTCTAAATTCTCTAGATTTAAGCTATGGTAAAATCAGTTATGCATTTTCTCTGTTAAGCAATCTAACATTAGGTTAATCTCTGTAAAGCCCTCGCAAGATAAATTGCCAATGCTAGCCGAAAATCAATGAAGCGCCAAGCTTGTCAAAGCAACAGCGCGGTGTTCTCCACAAATCATTGTCTCGGTTCAAGTTATAAAGCTAATCTCGGCTGTAATCCTCAAAGCCAGCCAAGACAGGCTTTATCGCAAAGGTAAGAACGCTCTAGGGCTAAGTTTTCATCTGCTAATAATCTGGCGTAATCCTGACTACCGTTCAATTCTGAGTTTCTTGGTAAGTGTTACCAACCTCAGGTTAATTTTTGAAAAGTTTAGTTTATTTGATTATCTATATAGCCATAAAGTTATATAGATAATTGAGAAGTTAGGAATTGACTATGAGTACCGATCTAGCAAGCAAGTTACGGGAAGGAACCAAACATTCCCATACAATGGCGGAAAATACAGCGTTTATGAAATGTTTCCTCAAAGGGATTGTGGAAAGAGAACCCTTTCGGAAACTGATTGCCAACTTGTATTTAGTTTATAGTGCCCTAGAAGAACAGCTTCAGCGTTATAGTACTCATCCTGTAGTCAGTTTGATTTATTTTCCTATATTGAACCGTAAAGCCAATTTAGAGAAAGACTTGGCTTATTACTACGGTGAAAACTGGCGCGAGCAAATTTCAGCACTAGAAGCAGGTAAAGTTTATGTAGAGCGAATTAATGAAGTCGCCAACACCGAACCTGCATTATTAGTTGCTCATGCTTATGTGCGCTACATGGGAGATTTATCTGGCGGACAAAGTTTGAAAAAAATTATCCGTTCTGCTCTAGATTTACCAGAAAATGAAGGAACTGGACTTCATGAATTTGAGCAATTACCTTCAGTTGAAGCCATCAGAGCATTTAAAGGAAAATATCGCGATGCTTTGAATGCATTACCTGTAGATGATGCTTTAGCGGAGAAAATTATCGCTGAAGCTAACTATGCATTTGAACTCAATCGCAATGTTGTTCATGAATTAGAAGCAGATGTCAAAGCTGCTATTGGGGATCATGTTTTTGATTTGATTACCCGCCAAGATTTACCCGGTAGCACCGAACGTTCACCTGGTAATAATGCAATCAGACTCGTAGCGGCTGAATAAGCAGCAACCATGAAAATTATAATTTAGTTAAACTCCAGATTTGGCGTTGCTGAATATGAGTATGAAATGCAAAAATTAAATATTTCAAACTCTTATTCTCTCTAGTACCGCTACGCGGAAGTTAAAAGTCAAAAGTCAAAAGTCAAAAGGTGAATATATTAATGCTTGTGACTGTTTGAAATAGTAGCTTTATTTACGCCATGTTGTACTAGCTCTGCGTCTAGCAAATAGTCCTAATTCATACTTATTCGCAGCAACGCCTTGATTTTGTCTAAATTTTGTCAATCTTTCTCGTGTGGCTATCTTGACTCTACAAATTAGATAACTGCACTCATAAAATATGACATAAATTTTCTGCAATACGAACCAGTTGCTAGTTATCTCTGACTGGAAATATGGTGATGAGGGCACAAATAATAAATAAAAATAACAACTGACAACTGACAACTGACAACTGACAACTGACAACTGACAACTGACAACTGACATTAAATCATTTAAGGTTACTAGCATCATGAAATTGGCGACGCAAACAGTAGAATTCAACTCGGAGTTACTCAGAAAATACGACCAAGCTTTACCTAGATATACAAGTTATCCACCAGCAACAGAGTTAAAAGAGAATTTTGGCGAGTTGGATTTACGGACAGCTATTGCAGTTGGCAATTATAAAAATACGCCTTTATCTCTCTATTTTCATATTCCTTTTTGTGAAACTGCTTGCTACTTTTGTGGTTGCAACACAATTATTACCCAACGTAAGGAAATCGTCGATCCATATCTCAATTATGTAGCGCGGAATATTCGCCAATTTTCTGACTTAATTTCTGACAAACGCCAAGTTCATCAACTACATTGGGGAGGAGGAACGCCAAATTATTTAAATCAAAATCAGGTAGAATTTCTTTGGAACAATATTAATCAAAATTTCCGCCTAGATGACAATGCGGAAATCTCCATAGAAATCAACCCCCGATATGTTGATAAAAATTATATCTTTTTCCTCAAAAGCTTAGGCTTTAATAGAATTAGCTTTGGCATTCAAGACTTTAATACCCAAGTTCAAGAGGCTATTAATCGCGTCCAACCAGAATCTATGCTCTTCAATGTTATGGATTGGATTCGCGATGCAGGATTTGAAAGTGTGAATGTGGATTTAATTTATGGTTTACCTTATCAAAGCCTAGCTACCTTTAAAAATACAATTGCCAAAACTATCAAACTCGATCCCGATAGAGTGGCTGTATTTAACTTTGCTTATGTCCCTTGGATGAAGCCTGTACAAAGAAAGATTCCTCAGTCAGCATTACCTCAAGCTTCAGAAAAATTAGATATTCTGAAGATGACTATTGAGGAATTAACTGACAATGGTTATTGGTTTATTGGGATGGATCACTTTGCTAAACCCAATGATGAATTAACCATCGCGCAACAAGAAGGTAAACTGCACAGAAATTTCCAGGGATACACCACAAAACCTGAATCAGATTTATTTGGTTTTGGGATTACTTCGATTAGTATGCTGCATGATGTTTATATTCAAAATATTAAGCAGCTAAAAAGCTACTATCAAGCAATTGATACAAGCATCATGCCAATTGAAAAAGGCGTCAGTCTCAATCGCGACGACATTCTGCGGCGGACTGTAATTATGGAATTGATGTGTCAGTTCCGCCTGTCAATTGATGATGTAGAAGAAAAATATCATATAGCTTTTGATACGGATTTTAATGAATATTTTGCTAGAGAATTATCTGAGTTGCGATTGCTAGAAGCTGATGGGTTAATTCGGATGATTCCCAATGGTATTGAGGTGACTCCGAGCGGCAGATTACTAATTAGAAATATTGCCTCCATCTTTGACGCTCATACCAGACAGCGAAAAAATGCAGCTTTTTCTAAAGCAATTTAATTGCATTTGAAGGCAGGAGGCAGAAGGCAGGAGGCAGAAGGTAATTAGAGGCAATGCAGTTCTTTTACAATTGAAAACTACTAAATCGTAATAGTTTTGACAATGTAAAAGGGCTGACTTTAAAACATCTTTCCCTCTGCCATCTGCCCTCTGCCCTCTGCCTTCATCTTTCTTTCGTCCTCTTTCAAGCAGCAGGAAAAAAACTATGCGTATCATGATGATTCAGCCCAACTATCATTCAGGTGGTGCGGAAATTGCTGGAAATTGGCCACCTAGTTGGGTTCCTTATGTTGGTGGAGCTTTAAAACAAGCTGGCTTTACCGATATCCGATTTGTTGATGCGATGACAGACTATATTCCTGATGATGTCTTAGCAGGAATTATCGCTCAACATCAACCAGATGTGGTGTTAGCAACGGCGATTACGCCGATGATTTATCAATCACAAATCACGCTACAAATTGTTAAGCAAGTTTGCCCGAATGCGAAGACAATTATGGGCGGGGTTCATCCTACCTATATGTATAATGAAGTGCTGCATGAAGCACCTTGGGTAGATTATATTATTCGCGGTGAAGGTGAAGAGATTACAGTTAATTTACTACGCGCGATCGCAAATGGTACAGATGAGAGCGATCGCCGTAATATTTTAGGTATAGCCTTTCTGGAAGATGGTAAAGTCGTGGCTACACCAGCCCATCCCCCCATTGCTGACTTGGATACCCTCACCCCAGATTGGGATCTTTTAGACTGGAAGAAATATATTTACACTCCTCTGAATGTGCGCGTAGCTGTACCTAACTATGCGAGAGGATGTCCATTTACTTGTCGTTTTTGTTCGCAATGGAAATTCTGGCGTAAATACCGTTCCGGTTCGCCTAAGCGCTTTGTGGATGAAATTGAAATTTTGGTGAAAAAGCATAAGGTAGGCTTTTTCATTCTGGCTGACGAAGAACCAACAATCAACAAACCCAAATTTATTGCGTTATGTAACGAATTAATCGAACGCAATTTAGGCGTACATTGGGGAATCAACACCCGCGTTACAGATATTTTGCGCGATGAAAAAGAATTACCCCTGTACCGCAAAGCTGGATTAGTTCACGTTTCTTTAGGTACAGAAGCAGCCGCCCAATTAAAGTTGAATTTGTTCCGTAAAGAAACCACAATCGAACAGAATAAGCGGGCGATTCAACTATTAAAACAAAATGGAATGGTTGCAGAAGCTCAATTTATTATGGGTTTAGAGAACGAAACCCCGGAGACAATTGAGCAAACTTATAAAATGGCGCTGGATTGGGAACCAGACATGGTGAACTGGAATATGTTCACACCTTGGCCATTTTCGGAATTATTTCAGGAATTAGGCGATCGCGTCGAAGTTCGAGATTATTCTCAATATAACTTTGTCACGCCCATCATGAAGCCCACCGCAATGGAACGGGAAGAAGTTCTCAAAGGCGTGTTGCGGAACTACGCGCGGTTTTATATGCGCAAAACCCTTGAATATTGGTTTGTCAAAGATCCCTTCAAGCGCAAATATCTGTTAGGCTGCTTAAAGGCTTTTGCTCAAACTACCCTTAACAAACGTTTCTACAACCTCAAACGGGTGAAATATAAAGGACTGCATACCGAAATCGAGTTAGGTTTTGATAAGTCCAAAATTCTCACTGTTGAAGAAATCGCTAAACGCAAACAACAGCATCCAGAATTATCAGCCGATGTGAATTTTACTGGCAATATCGGCGAAATTTCCGCTTGTGGCGCACCCAACGATGTCAGCGAGATTTCTGCTTGTGGCGCACCCAACGATTTAGAATATCATGGCGATCAAGAAGATGTTACCAGCATGAAAATCTAACTTACCTCAGGCGATCGCTCTCTAGTTCTCTAACGCAATAAAAAAGAGCGATCGCTTTACAAAAATTTACATTACTTATACTTTCTTATCCTCTCCAATTCACCAACATTGTAATTACGAATTACGAATTAAAACTTCGGACTTTAGACAAAGACTATTAAAACTTGTAAAGACAGTTTTTAGCCCCACATCAATTACTAAAACTTCTCCAGACGACACAGAGAAAATCTAGATTTAGTAAAAGCGGGCAGAAATAATTCTAAAACTGTAAAACGACATTTGACGCTAAAGGCATGATCGCGGTAGCAATATGAATAGTTTGGTTATCGGGATTCTGCCACTCTTTTACCAAAACAAACTCAGTCTCAGGATCGTAAAACAAAACTGCTAAAGATATCTGACCTTCCCAGCAATAATGTACATTGCCATCGTGAGACAAGTAAACTGCACCTCTTCCGTGCCCATAAAAGCCACTCATAGCAGTTCGAGACAGAGTATTCCAAGAAACATATTTCATCACGCTACCTCTCTCACTAATCTTTCATATCGTTTCCATTCCACATATACTCATCAAAACATAGTTAATCCGTATAAAAACTGAGTTTGTTTATATTTTTTCACCCAAAACATCTAGAACGCAGGTGCTAACTGGATGCAGCCTAACTTATGCATCATGCAGAATACAGCAATAAGAAACGATGTTTTGTCATGACATCCTTTCTGTCCATGCCATATTGTTAACTCAGATACATATGTAATCAATCAAACAAGCATCACATAAGCTAATGCGCGTCTAAATTGCATAACACTGTTGACTGTTGACTGTTAACCGTTAACCGTTGACTGTGAATACTCAACAGCCTTCATGATGGATTGTGCAACTTAAAAGCACAATAGCTTACACATCTTTCTTGCAATGCCCAATGCCCCATGCCCACTCGCCCTGAGCGAAGCCGTTCGCGTAGCGTCTCGCAGAGAAGGGATGCCCCAATTCCAGTACCATGATTAATTATTAATCAAGCTGAATTTATAGCTTATGTCTTCCATACCCCTAACATTGAACTTGGTAGAAGGTTCTGTTTCCTTCAGTTTTTCACCCCAAGCCGCACAGGAATTAAAAGCAGCTTTAGAAGAATTGGTATCTCGGCTCAAAACTGTCGCCGCTAAAACGACTCCAGGGGGCGGAAAAGTCACTCCCCAGCCTCCCGTAGAATATCGCTACACGGGTGAAGTATTTTTAGAAATTTTCTGTAATCCAAATATTTGGCCGACACCCTTCGCTGCTAAAGTATTGCTTACCATCCGCGATTTAAATATTCGCTTAACCACAGAAGCAGAACTCACTCGCGTTATAGAAGACGTTAACCAATACTTAGAGCAAGTTGGCTAAGTTTGTTTACTGGGAAAGGCTTTTAGCGAAAAATTACCGGAGCAGTCTACAATAAAAAACTGCCCCGGTTAGGGAAACTACATACTATACTGGCGACATCGGAGATATCAGAATATAAGTGAGAATTGATTACCGATGCGATCGCTACTAAAAAAAAGCTTGTATAAATCAGACTTTAATACTTCTGTTTGAACGGGAATTAAAGATGCTGGATTTGGAGTAATCATGGTGAAAATCAGAGATTATCCCGCAAATTCGGCTCTCAATCCAAAATCTGTAATTGAGTCCACATCAGAAATTTACTAATTGATTAGTCGTTATCCCATTCTTCACGACCAATCAGATCGCCAATGCGATCGCGTAACAAAAAATCACATTTTTCTAATTCACATTCAACGCAAACCCACTCTCTGGCAGGGATGTATTGGCAGAGTGTATATATTGGCTGTTGCCGGCTCACCATTCCCTTCTCAACTAGTCGGCGTGCTTCGTCTTGAATTACATCCAAAGAATAGTAACTGATAGAGGGCACCGTATTCACACTCATGATTTTTACTCACAAATTACACGTAGATAGTGTTCCCGATATTTAGATGGAACAAACATGACAACAATAGACTCGTAGCTAAGGTTTTGTAGTTTGCTATACGGAACTTATTTCATTTTGACGCTACATACCCTCAAATTATCTTAAGAAATGTAAAGAAAGTCAACATATTCTGACATTGTGGCTAAATATGCTTCATATAAGCATAACAGGGTAGTCAACATTACCTGCTATGTAGTGGATCTGAAATAATTTCATCACCATATATGCAAATAGGTATGAGGTATTAGGGATGAAGCAAAAGTAACAATTGCCATTCCCCAATTTGCCTAATTGCTATGTTCAAGACAGTCAATCATAGAAAAACCCATAATAAAGCATGAAAATATCTCATACCTATTCCTTAGTATGCAGTAATCTCTTGCAGAAATTAGAGTATAAACTGTTGCAAAGTATTAGGTTAAAGTACATCAGGAAATCATACAGCCTTTCATCTGTTAATTATTTCTTAAAGATGGGCATGGGGCATGGGGCATTGGGGAGCCAGTGCGTTGCGCGGGTTTCCCGCGTTGTAGACGCGGAGCGGCTTCCCGCAGGGTAGCAACTGGCGTCATTGGGCATGGGGGGTCATTCTTCCTCCTTGTCCCCCTTGTCCTCCTTGTCCTCCTAGTGCCTATCCCCTATCCATAGTCACATTAAAACAGACGCTCTCTAGTTACGTCTGTAAACTGATGAGCGAATTTTCCGCAGTTAATTGTTCCAGAAGTTACTTTGTTGTTTAAATGACTGATTACGCGAATTCATCATCCTCATCGTCAGCATTGTCATCCTCTCCTGACACATTTGCGGATGGGCGTTCATGTTCAGTCTTGAGTTGATTCAACAGCGTCAAAACTCTTGTACCGCGTTCTAAAGAATCGTCTTCTATAAAAATTACTTCTGGGGTGCGGCGTAGCCTTACCCGCGCCCCAAGTTCACTGCGTACAAAACCTGTAGCCGACCTTAAGCCAGCCATTGTTTCTGCTTTGGCTTCTTCTGTGCCATAAATACTGACGTAAATTTTGGCATGTTGTAGATCCCCAGAGACATCAACATCTGTAACACTTACCATTCCTGTCCCCACGCGGTCATCTTTGATACCGTTGAGTAACATTTGGCTAACTTCCCGTTTGATTAATTCAGCAACGCGGGAAACGCGGCGATTTGTAGCCATAAAAATTTTGCCTCCTCACAGAGGTTGTACAACATAACAATAGAGAGAAATTTGGGACGATAGCGCTTGCCCTACAGACTGTAGGGCAAAACCCCCTATAGCCCCAACCTAGATTTTACTTAATAGCCCAGCATAGCGCGCAGGGTAAAAGTAATAAAGGCCAAACCGCCAAACAATAACCCAATGAGAGGAATCAAGGTGATTGGGCGTTTCAACAGTGGAAACAAAGGTTCAAATGTATTCAAAAAAATCCCGGCGAGGATGGTAATTAAGTAGCGGGGGTAGCGAAAGACGTTATCCCAGAATCCGTCAAACATTTATTTAGACTGCCTTGTTATAGACTATAAGTTTGTTTTGATATGCGTGTTTAATTTAATTGTAATGGATACTGTCTGAAAATTAATAATTTCCTATAAAATATGATTCGTTAGTTTATAGTAGTTAGATTTAGTAACTAAGTTCCAATGCAATGGTAAGCCAAATTCCTAAAGAAATTTATCCCCGTCCTTTTTTGAAATGGGCAGGTGGTAAAAGTCGCTTAATTCAACAATATCTTCCTTATTTACCGCCAAAATATCAAACTTACTATGAGCCTTTTATTGGTGGCGGTGCTGTATTTTTTTACTTACAACCAAAAGTTGCTATTATCACAGATATCAATGCAGAATTAATTACCACATATTGTTGTGTTCGGGATCGGGTTGAGGAATTAATTGACCTTTTGAAAGAACATAAACTTCGTCATAGTAGAGAATATTATTATACTGTAAGAGCTAACCCTGGAAATACAGATTTAGAAATAGCTGCCCGCTTAATTTATTTGAATAAAACTTGTTTTAACGGTCTTTATCGAGTTAATTCTAAGGGTCAATTTAATGTACCCATAGGCAGATATAAAAATCCGAATATTTGTGACGGAGATTTGCTAAGAGCAGCCTCAGCAGCACTTTCACATACCCAAATTAAACAAGCTGATTTTGTAGAACTATTAAATTATGCAACCAGCAGTGATGATTTTGTCTTCTGCGATCCGCCTTATTATCCGATAAGTAGTACGAGTTATTTTACAGGTTATAGTCGTAATTCTTTTGATGAAGAAGACCAAAAACGTTTACGCGATACATGCGCAAAATTAGCCAAGCGCGGCGTGAAGGTAATGGTATGTAATTCCGATTGTGAATTTATTAGAAACTTATATCAGGAAATAGATTTTAAAATTTATCCTATAGTTGCAGCCAGGTCAATTAATTCTAATACAAAAAAACGTGGCATGATTTACGAGCTATTAATTACTTCTTATTAAAAGAGGCAATTTAAATATATATTATACAATTTTATCGAAAATTTTCAGCTATTAATAATTATTCAGTTAAGAATGAATTGTAGATTGGGTTGAACGTAGACGCGGAGCGGCTTCCCGTTCGACGAAGTCGTTCCCGACGGGTAGGGTAGTGAAACCCAACATTTCCGGGTTGTGTTGGGTTTCGTTCCTCAACCCAACCTACAGAGTTTAAAGTTTTTGGCAATAAACGTTATTGCTAATGACTTACGAGCTATTAATTACTTCTTATTAAAAGAAGCAATTTGAAAATTTATTATACAATTTTATCAAAAATTTTCAGCTATTAATAATTATTCAGTTAAGAATGAATTGTAGGTTGGGTTGAACGTAGACGCGGAGCGGCTTCCCGTTCGACGAAGTCGTTCCCGACGGGTAGGGTAGTGAAACCCAACATTTCCGGGTTGTGTTGGGTTTCGTTCCTCAACCCAACCTACAGAGTTTAAAGTTTTTGGCAATAACCGTTATTAATAATGACAAATGACTAATGAACTACTCAATTAACAATGTTTATTCGCCCAAGCGATAAATCTATCTAAGTTATAAACACCTAATAAATTACCATTATAGGTAACTTGTTTTTTTAGCCATTTAATAGCGCCTTCTCTCATTCCTTCACCACCAATCACAACAATGGTGGGCGCTGGATAAGATTGCTGAATATTCATATTTAAATAAGGGAATTTTTCATCAACCGATCCCCCACTTTCTTGCCACTTACACTCAATAATTAACCCTGCTGGGCTAACTGGTAAGCCAACAACATAAAAGTCTACTTTTAAAGCAGTCTGATAAATTCCTGTACCGATGGAAACCTGCTTGGCGTAACGTTTTGGTAATAAAGTGGCAGTTAAAAGAAATTCTTTAGTGACATGGCTTCCGACTTGGAAATAATGATGTCCGTTCAAGACGGCTTCGATATTACCTTCTAATATATTTCCTGACTTATTTGCTCTTGCGCCTTGAGTCATAGTCATTGTGAATCCCTGTGCCAAAATCGCCCTTGATTCTAGGATTCCACAGTAACTGTCACAGATGGTATGTTATTTAATATGAATTTTCAATTTTGAATTAAAAAAGCTAAATTATTCGCGAGAGAAAATTCATTTTTATAGTACTTTTGTACCATTATTTCTGATAGTTTCCTATATAGTTATAGTCATCATATTATGACTGCAAATCAATCACTTCACCCCCATTCCTGGCTTTTGTAATCAAAAGGGATGGAGGTAAAGTGAGATATTTGATTTTGTTCACAAGATAAAGTTAATCAAAAATTAACTGACTAATTGCTAAAGATAGACGAGATGGCTAAAAGCCCGATGCTAATTCACTTTTACTGCAACATTGAAAGATTCATCAATGGAATCTGGGAAGGGAGATGAGTTGACGGTTGACTGTTGACTGTTGACTGTTGATTCAGTTTGCCTGTGCTTGAGTATTACCGTTGCGGATAGCCCATGCTAGATCTAATAATTGAGTCCAGCGCTTTTGTAGTTGCTTGGGGGTGCATTTGAGGGTTTTGGCGATCGCTTGATCGCTGTGTCTTGCTGTTTTTAATTGTAAAATTTGCTGTTGTTGCTCTGTCAGCAAACCTAAAAATGTTTGCCACTGTTGCCCAGAAAGACCCAATCTATGCTCTAAACCTGCACCTAACCATTGATGGACTAATTGCCAATGATGTTGCTTGGCGAATTTTTCTACATGGTATTTAAAACGCTGTTGCAGGTAATCGCGCTGACGGCTGCTTAAACCGAGAATTTGGTCTATTTCGGGTGCAGATAGGTCTTGTAGCTTCAATGTCAAGTAATCTACACAATCAGATTGACCTTGAGCTTCGAGATAATTAACTAATTCGGCAATTACGCGATCGCGTTCTGATTCTTCTGAGGGATCAAAATTATTTTGGGCGATCATTTGAGATCTGAGCTGTTGTACCGCCGAGTTACGTTGGTAAGCTTCCCCTTCTTCACTCTTAGCCGACTCTACCGCCATTTCAATATCTACGGTAGTTTCTTGGGGTTGGCGACGGGCAAAGCCTTGAGCGCGTAAAATAATTAATTGCTGGCTAGCACTTCCAGGTAAATTAATCCGGCGTTTGGCATATTGTTCTGTAAACGCCATGTACTCAGCTAATTGCAACTGCGTGCGGGGAGTGTAATCTTCAGCTAATTCATTTTCCCGACGGAAAGCTTTAATCGCCTCAATATAAAAAGCTTGTAAAAAATCTTCAATCAGATTGTAACGTCCCTGAAATCCCATATCTGAGCCAGAAACAGTCACGTGGCGGTAAACCATAGCACCTAAACTGCTATGTAATTCCACACGCCCTCTGCGCGAACCTAGTTGGTAATAACGCAGACACTTTTGCAAACGATGTCTGGCGAGTGTTAATTGCCAAGATTGGATTTCTCCAGAAGTTTGAATGCGGGTGCTTTTATCACAAATGCGTTCCACTTCTCTAGCTATGCGTTTTGCTACCGCTTGCGCACACCCAGGTGCGGCTTTTACTTGAGCTTGAATTTCTTCTAATAGCAATTGCATCAGAGTCTCAATATTGCTGGTATTGCTGGCGGTTACTTCTTTGCTGGAAACTGGGAATTCAAAAGCGGATGTAGAGATTGGCAGATTAGCAAGGTTAGCTTTCATAACTTTCACTAGAAGTGGTATTGCACCGTTATAACAATGTCCATTCAGCACCTGAGTCTAGTCTTGGTTAATAAATTTGGTATTTATCCATCAAGACTCGCCGTGAGCACTGCTCACTTATATGACTGTAAGAAATCTGAAAAAGTTACAGGGTTTCATTGTGTCGGTTTTTTCACAAGCAACCTCATTCAGGTGGCACAGGGGCAATTTACCATGTACTAAAATTTGCCCAAAACGATTGCTGTGCCGCACTTTCTCCCTATCTGCTGTTACCTGTTCTTGGCACCTGTAATTAGGACAATTGTTAAACTGGAGCGTATTTACTCAGATTTTCCGAAATGGAGGAATTAGTCAATGAAGTAGACTCGTTAAACCCACGCGGCTACTTCTTCCCAGCCTAAACCTCGTCTTGTCACCATTGGTTCTTCTCCGGTTAAGTCCAAAATTGTAGATACTTGATATGTGGGTTCTTCGCCAGTATCTACAATTACGTCTACCAAGTTATCCAAACGGTCAAACAGTTCCATGCGCGACAAACTAGATTCTGGATTATCTTCCAGATCCTCATCTACCTCATCTGGCGGCAGATGAGCCGAAGTAGAAATAATCGGATTCCCCAATGCTGTCAGTAATGCCAAACATACAGTGTGATTCGGTACGCGAATACCAGTAGTTTTTCGCTTGGGGTTTTGTGCTAGTCTTGGTACCAATTTAGTAGCAGGTAAGAGAAATGTGTACGGGCCTGGGATCAAGCGCTTCATAATTCGATAGGCTGTATCACTTACGAAGGCATAAGTCGCCACATTTGAGAGTGAAGGACATAAAAATGTCAGTGGCTTGTCATTCGCTAGCTGCTTAATTTGCCGTACTCGTTCCACCGCCGATTTGGCATTCAAATCACAACCAATTGCATAGACCGTATCAGTAGGGTAGAGCATTACCGCGCCGCTAGAGAGTGCCGATTTTATTTCCTCTATACGGCGAATTTGAGGATTATCAGGATGGACTGTGAAAATTTTTGCCATAAAAAATTTAGGAAGGAAAATTGAGCGCTTGTCATTATCAAAAAAATATAAAAATGAATACCAAATTAGGCGGAAGTAAATACGACTATGTTAAGGCTGTTATTCGGTAATAATCAGCGATCGCGCTATCAGTCATCAGTTATCAGTTTGTGTACTGTGTACTGTTAACTGATTACTATGTACTGATGAGAAATTCATATATGACTAAAGTTGCTTATCTTCAATGTCCATCGGGGATTGCCGGTGATATGTGTCTGGGAGCCTTGGTAAGTCTGGGTGTGCCTTTGGATTATCTCACTGAACACCTCAATAAATTGGGAATTCACCAGGAATACCAATTAAGGGCAGAACTTGTCCAACATCACGGACAGCAGGCAACTAAAGTTCATGTGGATTTAACACATGAGCATGGGCACCACCATCACGAACAGGAGCATCATCACCATCATCATCATGCCCGCCACTTGCCAGAAATTGAGCAGATGATTCTCCAAGCCAAGCTACCATCGCGGGCGGAGGCTTGGAGTTTAGCTGTATTCCGCCAGCTAGCAATTGCCGAAGGGGCGGTACACGGCGTTTCCCCGGAAAAAGTTCATTTTCACGAAGTAGGAGCCGTGGATGCAATTGTGGATATTGTTGGTACTTGTTTGGGGTTAGATTGGTTAGGTATTGCCAGTGATGACACAGGATGGCCTTTACTTTACTGTTCAGCGTTCCCCACAGGCGGGGGTACAGTCCGCGCTGCACATGGACGAATAGCAGTACCCGTACCCGCAGTTTTGAAGTTGTGGGAAATGCGGGGTTGTCCAGTCTATAGCAACGGGATTGAACGAGAATTAGTAACACCTACAGGAGCCGCGATCGCTACTACTCTAACCAGAGAGTTTGGTTCACCACCACCAATCACCATTAAACAAGTAGGATTGGGAGCAGGTTCGGCAAATTTGCCCATCCCCAATATACTACGGCTCTGGCTGGGCGAAAGTAGCAGTTTACAGTCAGATTTTACCAATTATGGGGATGCTAACCCAACCTTAGAAACCATCTCGGTTTTGGAAACGCAAATTGATGACTTAAACCCTCAAGCAATTGGCTATGTATTTGACGCTTTATTTGCTGCGGGTGCAGTGGATGTGTTTACCCAACCGATAGCTATGAAAAAATCCCGTCCGGGGATATTGATCACCGTGATTTGTCATCCAGAAAATTTACCGAATTGTGAAGCAGTTATCTTTCGAGAAACTACTACATTAGGCATTCGCCGCACCACTCAGCAACGCACAATTTTACAACGAGAAATTCAACAGGTAGAAACTGCATATGGTTCAGTACGTGTCAAAGTAGCTTGGCAAGGAAAAGATATCATTAATAATGTCCAACCAGAATATGAAGATTGTGCAGAATTAGCGCGGCAAAACAATCTTCCCTGGCGAGAAATTCATCGTTTAGCACTGCAAAGTTGGTATCTGCAAAAGTCAAATTAATCTCAGGTGCGCAATACCAAAATTGACAAAACAACTAACTACTGACAACTGACACGCATAGCGCTATAAAAAATAGGGCAAGCATTTTGCTTCGCCCTATGAATAACCGATGAGTAATTGATGAGTAATTAAGTTAAATTATCTCAATGTGTCTTTGACTGCATCTGCGGCATTTTCGCCAGCATTTTGGGTATTGTCTTTGAGATTTTCTACGCCGCGTTTGGTTCCTTTAGCAACACCTTCGCCTAACTCTTTTGCAGAGCTACCAATATCTTCACCCAGGTTTTTTACTCTTTGACCAAAAGGTGTGCCTTGACGGTAATTTTCTACATATTGATCTACGCTGTCAATGCCTTTTTCATCAATATTTCTTTGAGCATTATCTCGCAGCGCTTTACTTCTAATTTCTGCGGCTCGTTGAGTATTTTCCGATCTGTAATCTACATCATTAAAGTTATTCATCCCACCGCTAGGAGTGTTGAGATCGTAACTTTTTGTTGGATCGTAACGTTCAGCATTAGGTGGTTGTGCGCTGGGTTGTGGTGGCTGTGCGGCTATGCCGGGATTATTACAAGCTTGTGTCAGCAACAGCAATGCACTAGCAACAAAAGCTGTTAAAACTTTCGCAGGACGAATGTTTTTTAACCAAGCAATAACTCTCTTCATTATGCGACTCCTTAGGTTATTTTGCAGAATTGAAAATTTAACTAATGACAAATGACAAATGACTAATTGTCCTATCTACCCACTGCTGGATCTTTTTGTAATTCAGGTCTAGCGGCTGCTTCATCTGCTTTATCTTGTAAAAAGCCAGAAGCATCTTTGAAAGTTTCTTTGACAGTTTCTAGTCTGTCGTGAATGCGATTACCAACATCTGATTGACGTTGAATTAAACCGCCTGGTTCAGGTTGTTGGAAATTCTTTTCTGTAATTAGAGGTAATTCAGCTTCTTTTCTCGCTCTACCTGCTGGTGTTTCTGCACCGGGGTAAAGTATTTCTGATTCTCGATTGAGGTTACTGGTAGCAATCAATAGTTGTGAATTTGAATCTAGTAAGCTAGCTCGATCCTGTTGATTTTGGTTGCTAGGGTTAGTAATTTTGGGATCGGTAGACATTCTATAATTGGTATATTTATCCCCACCATTTTTGTAAGGATTATTTGCACCACCAGCTTGCACGGCGGGATTTTGGGGATTTGCACCTTGAGCATTTGCGCCACTACAAGCAGTGCTAAACATCAACAATAGACTGGCAAAACATACAGTCAAAATTTGGGTGAACCGTAGTTTTTTTAATAAAGCTGTCAAACGCTTCACTCATTCCTCCTTACAACTATAAACAAGCCAATTTCCGCCGAACATGATTGCTGGTTCTGCGAGATTTGCTGTTGTTTTAAGTTGACTAAATTTTGTTCAACAATTATCAACAATATGGCGAATTAATCGGCTTTTCCTCTAGCGTAAGTCACATTTAAATTGCATCTAATACGCGATTCTTATCTAACCCAAGAGAGATATTATCTAAGTCAATTAGCTGTGGATACTGATTACAGGCATTTTCGCTATTATTGGTAATATATAATTTTGTTTAGCAATTAATTTTTGAATTTATATTTACTAAGATAACTTTGTTAAATAATATTAACTAGATAGTGCAATTATAAATCCTCATAGTTGAGAGACTTTTGATAAGTAACTATGTACAATCGGAAATGCGACTCAAGCAAAAATTTTCTTTGATGATAAAATTTTATAGTTTGTAGTGGAATTGCTAAAAAATGTCACAAAAAATACATTGAATTTTTGACTATTAACAGCATATTTGATGCATGAATTGATTGATATGTGTTGATGTAGCTCAAAATTTGAGATGTTCAGCCCAAGAAGATTTAACCGTTAAATTACTGGAATGTGGAAGAAAATTTTACGTTGGATAATTTTAGGCGGAACGCTGTTTTTTTTAGGTAAAGCCTTAAAGGATCATTGGCAAGAAGTAATTAATATTGAAATTGATGCGATCGCCTGGGCGATTTTAGCGATCGCCACCGGTGTAACATTATTAGCACATACTTGGGCAGGCTGGATCTGGACTTGGGTATTACGGGAGCTAAATCACCCTGTAAAATCTGTAGAGTTTATCCAGGTTTATTTAAAAACTAACATTGATAAGTATTTACCAGGTAATGTATGGCACCATTACGGACGGATTGTTGCTGCTAAAAATGCTACTGGTTCTCTGAGTGTAGCTACCTTAAGTGTAGTCATGGAACCTTTATTAATGGCGACTGCGGCTTTAATTTTAGTTGTAATTTTTGGTACGCAACTGACATCTGCTGATGGTATTGTGTGGCGGATATTACAATTTCTCTGTTTAGGCGTGATATTGGCGGCGCTGCATCCTGTGTTTTTCAACCCAGTTATTCAGTTACTCAAAAAATTTACAGCTAAAAAACTGGATAAAGATGGTAAAGAAAGCGTGAATCTCAATATTGAACGCTATCCTTTACGCCCATTGTTAGGAGAGTTAGGCTTTTTAGGATTGCGGGGTACTGGGTTTATTTTAACGGTTTTTGCCTTGGGGCCTGTACAAGCTGATGATATTCCCTTGTTACTGGGTGCTTTTAGTTTTGCTTGGCTGTTAGGCTTTGTGCTTCCCGGTGCACCTGGGGGTTTAGGAGTGTTTGAAGCAACTGCGATCGCGCTTTTACAAAATCATTATCCCCCAGCTTGGGTGATTAGTGCGATCGCTCTCTATCGTCTTATTAGCATTATCGCCGAAACTGCTGGTGCCACCCTAGCCTGGCTCGACGAACGCTTAACAAATGACAAATGACAAATGACAAATGACAAATAACTATTGACTTTTATCTAATCGCAGTTGTGAAAATACCCGATAATCATCTAAAGTTTGCGAGTTACGACTAGACTGTTCTTTTTCCATATTAATTAAATTGTATTCAACATTCTCTGCATAAATTGCAAAAGTAATATTGAAAAATTCCAGAAAATTAATAAACCATTTACATTCTTGCTCTGGCTCATCTTCGTAATAACTAATTAAATGAGCGATGCGAATTTCTAAATGGCTGCGGGAATTTCGCGAAATTAAAATAATCTTTAACAAAACAATCACTAATGTTAAAGGATTACCTCCAGAAAGTAATAAAATAAATAGTGGTGAAGGTTCTTTACCCGTTTCGATGGTCAAACAGTCAATTATGCGGTTACAAGTTCTCAAAATTAAGTTATTATTAATAATTTCTTCATTAGCGTCTGATTTCCAGTTATCTAATTTTTCTGAGAAATATTTCCGGACATTATTGATTAATTCTTGGTTATCTACAGTAAAAAATAAATATTTTTTGATACTTTCTTTAAAATCTTTTAAAGTCTGATTGGCGGTTTGTTTGATAAATATATTCGCCAGATTTTCATAACTAAATACCCCCTTCTTGACAACAATGGTTTTGATGAGCCGCAACACATTATCGCCTAAAATAGTAGGGTTCTTATAACGTTTATTACTAGAATTAGCAGACTGAGAACGCGCCACATACATCGCCAGTTCAAATTTAAACTTATCTTTCATCTGACGAGAAAGCTTTCTGGCTACTTCTTGTTGCTCTCTTGGTCTTTTTGCATCAAAAGATTGAGCGACTAATAAATAAGAAGTGTAGCGATTAGACCAATTACTATTACCTTCATACTTTTGTGCTTGTTTTTTGTATTTATAAGCTAAATTTTTGAGATCCTTATAGTCTTTACTGTCAACAAAATTTTTCAGCCAACCTTGAAAAACTTTAGTTTGTGGGTGATTACTATATACTGAATTTTTAGAACTTTCAAATAATTTAATTAATTTTTGAATATACTTATATTTCCTTTGAGCTTCCCAATTATTAACGATTATATAAAAGCAACGTTTTATTGTATGATAGAATTCTTTTTCACTACCCAGAAAAGAAATTCCATATATACCTGTAGATTTACCTAAATTAACTGAATCAAGAAAATCGATAAATAATCGTTTAAATTCGTTTAATACCTCATCTGGCGGGCATTTTTGGACAATTTCAATTAAGTAGCTATAGAGTCTTTCCTGTGCAATTTGGTGATTGCTCTGTTGAGACTTATACTTAACAAAATCTTGCTGTTCCTGACTACCATCGAAACTGTTACTTGTCATCCCAGTGCTAAAGACCCAAAGCTTACTGATTTTATTGTTATCAGCTTAACCTTGGGACACAAGAGCATCAATCTATTTTTCAAAAATTAAATAATTTTTTTCAGAGAATTTATCAAAAAGTAGCAGAAATCTGCTCAAAACTCCAATAAATTACTGTTATATCTCAATACGGTTCAGTTAAGGATAATCGTAGTAGCGCGTCTAGTCTAATTTGTTGGGTTCAAAAAATGGAAATGCCATAATTGCGGAATAATATCATTAATCAACCAAACATTTTAAGGTTGCCGCGCTAGTAGGTTGGGCTTACCGTGTGTAAACCCAACAAAACCTCGGAAATGTTGGGTTTCGTTCCTCAACCCAACCTACACAGTTTAAGGTTTTCAAGGCTAACTGAACTGTATTCTGTTATATCTGTTTTGTTAATTACGTATTTTCCGCTTACTAGCAATGATGAATCGCAAATTACCTAATTTTAGGGCTTGAGTCTTTAACTATCAACCTTGCAAAACTCTTCCACGCATAAGTTGCTAGTCAGGACTTTAGCCCTAGAATTTTCAAGCACTCAAGCTGACCATTTTCTCAGCTTCCAACCAGAGGCTAGCTACAGTATATTGCATAAATACTGAATTTTGCTTGGCATTACAAGAACTCTTGATTTCTATACTCTTACTTTCATCTTTCACTAATTTTGCTTGACAGGTATATAGCGCACCTGTAGTTTTCGCAAAAGTGAGTTCAGCTAGTACTGAATTATTATCTAAGCTTTGCTCTAAGATTTTTCCCGATACTGTATAGTTAAACCAATCCCACCCATAATGCAGAATTAATTCCTTTTCGACAATTTGCAGTGGTGTTGGTAGTATACTCCAGCCGCGATAGACTTGGTTTAAACAATTAATATCGCCTGTACGAGTCAAAATAGCTTTGAATGAGTCTTGTTCTAACGCCCCATAATATCGCCCTTCTGGTAAATCTATCATTGTCGGAGCAAATCGATGTCCGCCAATATGACTAGCTCGCCAAATCCGCACATTTTCTAAACTTAAATTAGCTATAGTACTTTGCGCCGAGAAATAAAAAGGATTACCATATCTAGCACAGCATTTATCATGGCTGCCGTGGGTACAAATGATAATATCTCTCGTACCACTTCTTTGTTGTTCATACTCAAGAGTTCTACCTCTTAAGAATTTTTTGACAGTTCCAGCTACTTGCTCAATATTTTCTAGGAGAAATTCAGATTTTTGGTATCCTTGAGTTAATCCCTTTTGTTTTTGATAAATCAACAAAGTAGTTTGTTCTACTTTATGGGATTGGTCATTAGCAATTAACAAAAATCTTATTGGTAGTTTAGCTCGCTTTACCTCTTCTACCAAAGTTTTTAAATTACTTGGTACCCACTTAGAGTCAAAAGCTTCTGATGTCCAAGGTGGAGGACATTCGACTAAAATATAAGTTTCGTAATTGGTAGCACTACCAATCAGTTTTTCTCCTATTTGTCTTGAGGAATCTGCACAAAAAAAAGTATTCATCTATCTGTGCTCATGGGTAAATGTTATGGACAAGTTTATAAAAAAGTAAATTTGCAATCCCGGCTACAATCACCATCAATTAGCATTGATGAAAGTTAAGCAAGTAGCCACTTTATAACATTCATTTCTACTAAACCTTCTTCCGGTTAATAAAATTTCTCCAATATAGTTAAAGAAGCGTTGTAAAACTGCTTCGGTATTCTCAACGTTATTTTTATATCTTTGATAGCTCAAATTGATCAAATCTATCAATCGCTGCCAAAAGCCTTGCTGAATCTGGCTTAAACAGCCAGCAGCCAAGTTCTGCCAATTCCAGCTACTTAAGCCATGTAGGTAGTTTAAATCACATTTAAACTTTTGGCTAAGTTTATGGTCACTATTTAAAAATTTTATTAACTTATTCATATAGCCATTTATCAGCGCTGTCTCTACATCTGGGGTTAGACTTTTGCTGTTATGCCATGTTGCAGAGAAGCTGGGCTGTATAGTCCAGCATTGATAAGAATTATTCTCATCTTGGTAATAGCCGCTTGTGAATTGATGCTGATGGTTAATAGTTTGCAAAACCTTTGTGTTTAGGTAATCAGTTTTGCAGTATTTGTTGAGACGCGATCGCGATTTTAAATTCATATTGCAAATATTTCTCAATTAGGCCAGAAAAAAACAAAATGGGATGTAAAATTGAGGTCAGCTATTTTGTTACCTTCACTGAAAAAACAGCAAGGCTAAAAAAAACACCAGTAGAGGCGCTCTAATAACTATTTAAGCTTGAGTAGCAGGGAAATTTTTTCCAAAAATACTGCTATTTGCTCGCTAAGACTCAGTTTTTATGGCTGCAATCTAGCTTTTTATCCATTTAATCTCCTGAAATGGACATCAGGCGCTTGTTTAGATACCTGCTTTGACTCTAGCGGAAGTCAATAAGAAATGCAAGTATTTGGGAATATTTATACATTGTACTAAAAATTTTTGGTTTGTGCAGGCTTGATTAAATCAAGATTAATCACTAAATAAGACCTGAGATTGCTGGTTAATTTAAGTATTGACTGCTTCAATACTAATGATAATACTTTTCAATAGCTGGATATAGTTGCTAGGGGCTTAAGTATGACTTAAACCATAACTCGTAGGGCTGGGGCGGGTTCACAAATATCCTCACTGTACAACGATAATTCTCAATCAACCCGCCCCTACTGACTGTTGACTTATATCGGTTCCCAGCCATTTAGCGACCAATTAAATAACGAGCGCCTAAAAGTAGTAAGAAAATACCATAGAGCTTTTTCATAGTTTCGCTGCTAATAAAAGGCTGATTAGCAAACAATGCGCCAAATAAATTACCGATTACTAAACCAGCAGCAATAATCGCCGCATGTTTGAGATTTAATTGACCGTTGCGATAGTAAACTGCTGCGCCTAAAATACCAATTGGTAAAATTTGGGCAGCAATTGAAGTACCTGTGGCAAACTTTTGATCCATACCCATAATTAATACCATTGCTGGTACCATAATTGCTCCGCCACCAATACCAAACATACCGCCAGCAACGCCAGCTACTAACCCGATAATCAACAATTGAATGAGAATATTAGACATAATTAATAGTCTGGAAATGTGAGATTACAAACTTATCTTCTGAGGAAAAATTGATTTAGGTAGCATTCCATGTACTCCTTTTTGCGGACTATTCACTACTTGAGTAATCCGAAAATTGACTGCTAAACTACACAGTACATATGCATCTTCTGGCGATAAATCAGCGAAACGTTCCAGAAATTCAATCATATTTTTCAGGGCTAATTCTAAAGCTGCGTCTAAGGTTTCACCAAAGCCCATTGTGATGATATCCGTAGGAGTTTCGGCAATTGGTGTGGTTAAATCCCAACCTTGACGCAGCTTGAGCTTGATTGTACCATTCATGGAAGTTTCAATGGCAGTGACATTAACTTCTCCATCTCCTTGGGCTGCATGTCCATCACCGATGGAAAATAATGCACCGGGTACAAAAATCGGCAAAAATAAGCGCGATCCTGGTTGTAGTTCTCGATTATCAATATTACCCCCATAAGCTCCAGGGGGAATAGAATTTCGCGATTTATCTGGGGTAGCAACGCCCAGGATACCAAAAAAGGGTTTGAGAGGAATTTTAATCCCGCTAGCAGTAGGGAATTCTGCGATATTATTTGCTAAATCTAGGGGAATAAATCTTAAAGCTGGTTGAGGAAATTTTTCTGGTAAAGCACCCCAACCGCTACGAATTGCATTGAAGCCTACAGGTAAACTTGGTGCGATCGCATTTAATTCTACTTCTAAAACATCCCCTGGTTTTGCATCTCGCACATAAATTGGCCCTGTGAGTAAATGAGGCCCGCCGGCAACTTTTCTTTCTGGGGGTAAATTTTGGCAGATGTCGAGAAATTCCGGTGTCATAAATTCCGGTGGGGCTTTGTCGTAGACATAATACCCACTATAAGTTTCTACCTCGATTGTGTCACCGGAATCAACAGTTAATGCTGGTGTTATTGTATGAGAAAAACCACCAAGATGAACTGTATCTTTGGTGGCTTTTAAAATGTGATGAGTCATATCAATTTTAGATTTTAGATTTTGGATTTTAGATTTGAGATTAAAAAATCAAGTAAATTAGGTACACGCTTCGGGGCATGGCAGTGCCAGTGCCCCTACAATCAACGATAATCTGTACCTCACCAACTGGCAATCTGCTGTATCAATTTTGGATTTTAGATTACAGCAGTTTTCACCTGTTTGAACCACATATGTCGTATAAAAGAATAGGAGAGATTGTAGGGGCAAGGCATTGCCTTGCCCTCTAGAATATATGTATATGTGTCGCCAACGTTATTTAATTAATAAATATAAATTAACGAGGAAGAATATCTTCTAAGCGAATATGAAACCCAGGTAAAAGCGGTGAATTAATTGGTTGATTTAGTCGGTATTGTTGTTGAGTATATGTATCTTCAACCAATTGACAAACTGTAAAGGTAGGTTGTTTGGGTTTACCAATAAATGCTATACCACCTAATCCACGATAATCTACAATCCAATATTCAGGAGTCCCTAATAGCGCATATTCTTCAACTTTGCGCGCATAGTCTGTTTCCCAATTAGTGCTAACTACTTCTACTACTAATTTAATCGATCGTCCCAATGTAATTACAGGTTCTCGCTCCCAGAGAGGTTCTCGATCGAGAACTGTTTCATCGAGAACTATGATATCAGGACGACGGACTGTAGCCGCATCTGCAAAGGGGTAAATTAAACAAGTGCGGGGAATAAACCAAGGAAGTTGTTCTGTAACTAGATGTATCCCTATTTGTGTTGCCAGTTTACCACTCACTGTTTCATGAGGGCCTGTAGGTTCCATGTCAATTAGTTCTCCATCTACCAGTTCATAACGAGAATTTTCTTGGTAATGGGCGATAAAATCCGCGAAAGTCAGGGTTTTTGGGAAAATAGAAGTCATAAATTCATTGTCGATAGACAATAGAAGTTCTTAAGTTTGAATTTTGAATTTTCTACTCATCCTCCCACATGCACCCCAGGACGCTTTTGGGGATTCTTTTCGGCGCGACGCAGTACTTCTCTGGTGACTACAGCAATATCACCTTCACCAAACAATATAAACCGTAGTAAATATTGTATGGGGTTACCTTCAGCCCAGCCAAAGTAAGCATGGGGAATTTTACCTGTTTGATCGCGAATATGCAGCAGTAAAGCAGCGATCGCATTTGGTACGGCTGCACTTTTTGCTCGGAGAATCCGATACTCGCCTACTTGGATACCTTTAACTTTAATTACATCCGCAAATTCCGAAGCATCGGATACCATAATTTCTAAGAACAGAACGGGATCTTGGGCGGGAATATGGTTATCTTCCCTTACCTCTTTTTCTTTGGCGGTATATTCTGCTATATCGCCTGCATTCAAGCGATTGGCAATGATTCTGATTGCGCCTTGGCTTTCTTCGGCAATAAATTCGCGGGCGCGATCGTCTATTTCAATTTGCTCTACGCGCAGTTCTGTGGAACGCCAGACGCGAGAAATTAAGGAGGTAATAATGATACTGCTAATGAAGAAAGCTGCAATTCTAATCCCTTCCGGTCTTTCAATGATGTTAACAACAGTGGTATATATAAATACCAATGTAATAATTGCAGAGATAAAAGTCCCGCGATGTAATCTTTGATGATGCAGGGATAAAGTCACAGCAAAGGCGGCGGAAGTAATTAATACTAGTACGCCAGTAGCATAAGCCCCACCTTGAGCTTCGACATTTGCCCGAAAGATAATTGTGACAATAAAGGCGATCGCTGTATAAACTAAAACTAAAGGACGGGCGACTCTTGCCCAATCGGGAGCCATGCCATAGCGGGGTAAGTAACGGGGTACGATATTTAGCAATCCCGCCATTGCTGAGGCTCCAGCAAACCAGAGAATCGAAATCGTACTTAAATCGTAAATTGTGCCAAAGGTGTCACCTAAATACTGATGTGCTAGGTAAGCCAAAGCCCTACCGTTAGCTTTACCATTAGCTGCAAATTCGGCGGCGGGGATGAGTAAAGTAGTAATTAAGCTGCTGGTGAGCAAAAAGAAGCTCATAATTAACGCTGCAGATGTCAGTAGCTTGCGCGTGTTGCGAATTCTTCCTCTAGGGTATTCGGGACTATCGCTGCTGCTACCTTGAACTAAGGGCATAACTGTTACCCCAGTTTCAAAGCCAGATAAACCCAGTGCTAGACGCGGGAATAACAACATCGCCGCACCCAGCATTGATAAGGGGCTAGAATTTTGGGCGAATAATGCAGTTTGCCAATTAGCGATCGCGCTAGGATTAATGAGAATTTGATAGCCACCTACGCCAATCACAACCAAGTTTAAGAGCAGATAAGCGCCTACCAAAAATACTGCTATACCGATTGCTTCTTTAAAACCCCGCAGAAAAACTACCCCTAGTAAGGTAATTAATAATAAGGTAATCCCAATCTCCTGACTGTGGAAGAAATCTGGCGTTAGGGGATTTTCAATAATATGGGCTGTAGCATCAGCCGCCGACAGGGTAATAGTGATAATAAAGTCGGTAGCGACAAAGCCCAGCAAACACAGCACCAAAATTTTACCTTGCCACCAAGACAGCAAGTGTTCTAACATCGCAATCGACCCTTCACCATGAGGGCTTTTACCAGCAATGCGTCGGTAGATGGGTAAGGCTCCAAATAATGTCAGCAAAACCAGAATCAGCGTTGCTATGGGTGAAAGTGCACCTGCTGCTAATGCGGCAATTCCTGGTTGATAGCCCAGAGTCGAAAAATAATCCACACCAGTCAAGCACATAACTTGCCACCAGGGATGCTGATGATGTGGTTCTTCCTTGCGGTAGGGCCCTGGCTTCTGTCTTCTGTTTTCTTCCAGCAACCAGCGCAGGAACCGTTTGCTGAGTCTTTTGCGGGAAACCATTGGTTTAGCCATTACATACGCTTGCTTTGATTGCAAAATTCGGCTTTGTCATTTCTTTAAGCCTTTGCCGTCTATTAAAATTTTCGACTACAAAGGCACAAATAATTTATTTCGGTCGTGTATATTATTCGATTTAGCAAAAAATTGCAATCGCTCCTACTTACCCAGGGGATAGAAGTTGTTTCAATTGTCAATGGTCAATAGTCAATGGTCAATAGTTATTAGTCATTGGGTATTTTCTTTATATACCTTCCCTTGTCCTCCTTTTTCTAGCCCCTAGCCCCTAGTCCCTAGCCCCTATTCCTAAGCTCTTGCTAATAAGGGTGCAGCAGCTAATAAAGTTTTTGTATAGGGATGCTGAGGATTGGCAAAAATTCGCTTTGTTGCGCCGATTTCGACAATTTTACCGCCATTCATCACGGCAATGCGATCGCACAAAAATCTCGCTAACCACAAGTCATGGGTAATAAACAAATAAGTTAGCTCAAATTCTTGTTTTAACTGCAACATCAAATCCAGTACTTGTGACTGAACGCTAGCATCTAACATACTCACGGGTTCGTCACAGATTAATAGTTTAGGACGAGTAATCAGAGCACGCGCGATCGCCACTCGTTGCTGTTGTCCCCCAGATAAATCGGACGGATAACGCTGATAATAAACTTCTGCGGGTGTTAAACCGACTTTTTCCAACATCCACAAGACTTCTTCTTTAGCTTTAGCCGCATCCGCGAGATTGTGAATTAATAAAGGATCGCCGATACTTTGCCCTACCGTCATCGCTGGGTTGAGACAAGCATGGGGATCTTGAAACACCATCTGCATTTGTCGCCGGGAAGAACGTATTTGTTGACGGGATAATTTAGTTAATTCCTGTCCTAAAAATTCGACTTTACCACCAGTAGGTTTAATTAATTGCAAAATTGTCCGTGAAAGGGTGCTTTTACCACAGCCTGATTCCCCCACTAATCCCAAGATTTCCCCTGGATACAATTCCAAATCAATTCCATCGACAGCTTTTATTGTTTGACTTTCTCTTTTAAAGAATCGCTCAATAAAATTCGGTTCGATGGTGTAATGCTGCTTGAGTTCGCTGATCCGCAAAATTGGCGATTCTGCTTCCGGGTTGGGAACTTGCTGCTGTTCGTCATTAGCGAGAATTAATTCCCCGCTATCATCAACCGCTTGGATATGTAAAGCTGCTTGTAAAAGCGATCGCGTATATTCATGTTGAGGTTGACGAAATACCGTTTGCGTTGCCCCCATTTCTACCATTTTACCTTGGTACATCACGCCAATGCGATCGCAGTATTCCCCAACCATTGCTAAATCGTGGGAAATCAACAGCAAACCCATGTTTTCCTCCCCGCACAATCTAGTTAATTCCTGCAAGATTTGGGCGGAAACCGTAACATCTAAGCTGGTAGTCGGTTCATCAGCCACAATTAACTTGGGATTGAGAAGTAAAGCTAAAGCGATCGCTACCCTTTGACGCATTCCCCCGCTAAACTCATGGGGATACTGATTCCACCGACTCGCCGGAATTTTTACCTTTTCTAAAGTTGCGATCGCTTTTTCCTTGGCTTGTGCTGCTGATAATTCTGGTGCGTGCGCTTGGAGAGTTTCAATACAATGTTTACCAATAGTCATCAATGGATCGAGGCGCGTCATCGGATCTTGGAAAATTAACGCCACTGCTTCCCCGCGAAACTTGCGCATTTCTGACGGTGTTAAATCAAATACGTTTTTCCCCTGGAATTTTGCTGTACCTTCAATCCTACTAGATCCAGGTAGCAAGCGCATTATAGCCCTTCCCAAGGTTGATTTACCACAACCAGACTCCCCCACCAAGCCCATTCTTTCGCCAGCTTGCAGTGTAAAAGATACATCATCCACCGCCCATTTAAGCTCTTCTCCACTCGGCTGAGGATAAGCAACGCGCAGATTTTCTACAGAAAATAAAGCTTCACTCATAGTTTTTTATCGGCTTGCGCCATGAGTTTTTATATTTGCAAATTTAGGCTAGTCTAGCAGATTAGTAAAACTCGTTTGCGGTTCATATCTGGCTTACAGGCAAAGGGCAGAAGGGAATTAAAGGGGATCTGAAACCCATTTGGCAGAAAGTACAGAAGGCTCAATCACGAACAAAAACTTTAGATCTTTGCCTTTTACCTTTGTTGATAATTCATTTTTTCCAGTTCCCTAAAGACAAATGCGTAGTCTTAGCCCGCCTTAGGCATTGCCAAAAACAACAAAGCCTAGCTATACAGCCGCTTATTGTCATACATCGCCATTTTTGAGCAATTAATCTACCTTTTTACCTGCGGAAAACACTAAAATGACTGCGCGATTTACCTAAATGAGTAAGCAATATACCTTTTCACTTGCGGAAAACACCAAAATGAGTGCGCGATTTACCTAAATGAGAAAGCAAAAAGGCTTGATGAGTAGGTGAAATAGTATTTTACCTGCAGAAAACACAATAATGAGAACTCGTTAAGGCTTAACGAGAAGGCGAAATGGCTTTTTGCTTACTTAAAACAAAAAAATGAGTACTTGATTTCGATAAACAAGAAAGCGAAATGCTTTTTCGTTTACCAAAAATATAAAAATCAGTCCTAAATATGTGTAAACGATAAAGCTGGCGCATTTTGCCCATTGTCAGGCGATGCAAGTCAGCGATCGCGCCTGCTATTCTGGCAAAATATTTTCAAAAGTACTACTCAGCACCGTTAAACCTTCAACTAGACTATGATTAATGAAGGAATTGCGATCGCATTAATTGTCCGCGTTACTGGTTTAACTGTCGAGCAAGTTGAACAGTTACAAAGACAAACAGGCAATAATCAATCACAGTAAGCATATTACTCATGTCTTATAGTGACTTCTCCCTGTCAAAAGTCAAACGCGAATTTAACTTAACTATTGTTGAAAACGGACGCTTTTTACCGGAAACAGATTCTATAGCACCTAGTCTTTATCTGCAAGAAGCCTTAAGTGAAGGACTACCATTAGCAACCGCTACTGGTTCGGAAAAAGCTCGTTCAGAATTGATTATTAGTCCTATTCTTGTAGAAGTTCGGAAAATACTTGAACGCAAAGTCAGCTTTTTTTCCGGTGAAGATTTTACCGTAGCAGCCGATTTAGGCTTAAGTGGAGTCTGTGATTTTTTAATTAGCCGTTCGCCAGAACAAATATTTATTGAAGCGCCGGTAATCGTGATTATTGAGGCGAAAAAAGGCGATTTAAAACCTGGTTTAGGACAATGCGCAGCCGAAATGATTGCTGCACAAAAATTCAATGAAGCTAATAATATCCCAATTAAAACAATTTATGGTAGCGTCAGCAGTGGTACAGCTTGGCGCTTTCTTAAATTAGTAGGACAAACACTGAGTATTGACTTGAATGATTATACAGTTCCCCCAGTAGAGAAACTATTGGGAATGTTGGTTTGGATGGTACAAGAAGGTTAAATATTTTAGCAACAATATCCCCGACTTCTTCAAGAAGTCGGGGATATTGTTGCTCACTGATTTAATAGTTTTATATACAGTAACCACAACCGTTGGTTCGATATCATCTACTACAATAACCCGTAATAATAAAATTAATTATTTATCCTCAGTAGCTATTAGCTGTCAGCTACAAGTAAGCTGTTAAATATGACTTGATTTTTGATAATTATTAGCAATAAAAACTTAATTCTGTACCAGAAAATACAATGCTCCCTTTCTGGAATCTCATCTTTCCGAAAAAAGAGAATTTTATCTGAAGAATAGCAATATAAAATGATAGTAATAATATTGCTCTATGGTTAACTAGCAAGCATTTAAAACCTCAAAACATAAATGCTGCCAGCTATTTGTTTACATATTTTAACAATCAGTGTAGCAAATACTCATGGGTAAAGGCAATATCTACAAAGAAATATTTCATTATGTTTATCGATTTGTGTCAGTTAGACGACAAAATTAGCATTTGGTAGACGTTTTCTGATAAAAAAAATTCATATTCCTAAAAATAAATCGAAGTTACGAACGGCAGAATCAGCCGTGATGAACTTCTAGTAGAGAACGCGCATCAAAGGAGCCGAGGAAGCATGTTCACCCACGTCAAGTCCACCATCAGACATATTGCGCCTGATAATTTACGCGGACGTAATTTAATCAAGGTGGTCTATGTCGTGCTTGAGTCCCAGTACCAGAGTGCATTGTCGCAAGCTGTCCGCACCATTAACGCTAACCATCCCAACCTTGCGATTGAAATTAGTGGGTACTTAATTGAGGAACTCCGAGATTCAGAGAACTACGAGGAGTTCAAGCGGGATATCGAGAGTGCCAATATATTTATTGCCTCACTGATTTTCATTGAAGACTTAGCACAGAAAGTAGTAGCCGCCGTAGAACCATACCGCGATCGCTTAGACGTAGCTGTAGTATTCCCCTCAATGCCGGAAGTAATGCGCCTAAACAAAATGGGCAGCTTTTCTCTGGCACAATTGGGACAATCCAAAAGTGCGATCGCTCAGTTCATGCGGAAGCGCAAGGAAAAATCCGGTGCAGGCTTCCAAGATGGGATGCTGAAACTGTTGCGGACTTTGCCACAGGTGCTAAAGTTTCTGCCAATGGACAAAGCACAAGATGCTCGCAATTTCATGCTGAGTTTTCAGTATTGGCTAGGAGGTTCGCCAGAAAACCTGGAAAACTTCTTGCTGATGCTGACTGATAAATATGTATTAAAAGGTGTAGATAAAGCCAATCAGCCCTCGACAACATATCAAGCACCAGTGGTTTACCCCGATCTGGGAATTTGGCATCCCCTGGCACCGAGTATGTTTGAGGATGTAAGAGAATACCTCAATTGGTACACAGCCCGTAAGGATATCTCCAAGAATCTCAAAGATCCTTTAGCTCCCTGTGTGGGTTTGGTATTACAACGCACCCACCTAGTTACAGGCGATGATGCTCACTATGTAGCGATCGTCCAGGAGATAGAATCCCTGGGAGCCAAAGTACTACCAGTATTTGCGGGTGGTTTGGATTTCTCCAAGCCTGTGGATGCTTACTTTTACGAACCAACTACCAATACACCTTTAGTAGATGCGGTAATTTCTTTGACTGGGTTTGCTTTGGTAGGCGGCCCGGCTAGACAAGATCATCCCAAAGCGATTGACGCACTCAAGCGGTTAAATCGCCCTTACATGGTAGCTTTACCCTTAGTATTCCAAACTACTGAAGAGTGGATGGATAGCGATTTAGGGTTACATCCAATTCAAGTAGCTTTGCAAATTGCCATACCGGAATTGGATGGAGCAATTGAGCCGATTATTTTATCAGGTAGAGATGGTGCTACCGGCAAAGCGATCGCACTCCAAGACCGTGTGGAAGTAGTCGCCAAACGCGCTTTAAAATGGGCAAATCTCCGCCGCAAACCCAAACTAGATAAAAAAGTCGCCATTACTGTTTTCAGTTTCCCCCCTGATAAAGGGAATGTGGGTACTGCTGCATATTTAGATGTGTTCGGTTCCATTTATGAGGTGATGAAAGCGCTGAAGAATAACGGCTACGATTTACCGGAATTACCGGAATCCGCCGAAGCGCTGATGCAAGAAGTCATCCACGATGCTCAAGCACAGTACGCTAGCCCAGAGCTGAACATCGCCTATAAAATGTCAGTGCCCGAATATGAAGCATTGACACCTTATTCTCAACGCCTAGAAGAAAACTGGGGCCCACCTCCCGGACATCTCAACAGCGATGGGCAAAACCTGCTGATTTACGGTAAACATTTCGGTAACGTCTTCATCGGCGTTCAGCCTACCTTTGGTTACGAAGGCGACCCGATGCGGTTGTTATTCTCCCGTTCCGCTAGCCCGCACCACGGTTTTGCTGCTTACTACACCTATTTAGAGCAAGTTTGGCAAGCTGATGCCGTGTTACACTTCGGTACTCACGGTTCTCTGGAATTTATGCCTGGTAAGCAAATGGGGATGTCTGGTGATTGTTATCCAGACCAACTAATTGGCACAATTCCTAATCTGTATTATTATGCAGCCAATAACCCCAGCGAAGCCACAATTGCCAAGCGCCGCAGCTATGCCGAGACAATTTCCTACCTGACACCCCCGGCTGAGAATGCTGGTTTATACAAGGGTTTAAAAGAACTCAGCGAATTGATTGCTTCTTACCAAACCCTGAAAGACACAGGACGCGGTATCCCCATTGTTAACTCCATCATGGATAAATGCCGGATGGTGAACCTGGATAAGGATATCGACTTGCCCGAAACCGATGCCAAGGATATGTCCGAAGATGAGCGGGATAATATAGTTGGCAGCGTTTACCGCAAGCTGATGGAGATTGAATCCAGGTTGTTACCTTGTGGATTGCATATTATTGGTAAACCACCCACAGCCGAAGAAGCGATCGCAACTTTGGTCAATATTGCTTCCTTAGATCGTCAAGAAGAAGAAATTCTCAGCTTACCCCGCATTATCGCCAACAGCATTGGGCGGAACATTGACGATATTTACCACAATAACGACAAAGGCATTTTAGAAGATGTCCAGCTATTGCAAGACATCACTCTAGCCACCCGCGCCGCAGTCAGCGCCCTAGTAAAAGAGCAAACCGACGCAGAAGGTCGCGTTTCCCTGGTTTCCCGGTTGAATTTCTTCAACATGGGCAAAAAAGAACCTTGGGTAGAATCATTACATCAAGCTGGCTATAACAAAGTTGATGTTTCCGCCCTCA
The DNA here is from genome assembly GCF_002367995.1 of Calothrix brevissima NIES-22. Lineage (GTDB taxonomy): Bacteria > Cyanobacteriota > Cyanobacteriia > Cyanobacteriales > Nostocaceae > Aulosira > Aulosira brevissima. The sequence goes on along the minus strand of NZ_AP018207.1, from coordinate 2,717,263 downwards.
AACCACTATTTGAGTATTTGGAATTCTGCTTACAACAAGTTTGTGCAGATAACGAACTCGGTGGACTACTCAAAGGCTTAGAAGGCGAATACATCCTACCCGGCCCCGGTGGCGATCCTATCCGCAACCCAGATGTATTACCCACAGGTAAGAACATTCACGCCCTCGATCCCCAATCCATCCCCACAACTGCGGCGGTACAATCAGCGAAAATCGTTGTGGATCGGTTGTTAGCCAGAAACAAAGCCGAAAATGACGGTAAATGGCCGGAAACCATCGCCTGTGTGCTTTGGGGAACCGATAACATCAAAACCTACGGGGAATCACTAGCCCAAATCATGTGGATGGTTGGTGTCAGACCAGTTCCCGATGCTTTGGGAAGAGTCAACAAGTTAGAATTGATACCCTTAGAAGAGTTAGGCAGACCGAGAATTGACGTTGTCATCAACTGTTCTGGCGTATTCCGCGACTTGTTCATCAACCAAATGAACCTGCTAGATCAAGCAGTGAAGATGGCGGCTGAGGTAGACGAACCTTTAGAAATGAACTTTGTCCGCAAACACGCTTTGCAACAAGCAGAGGAAATGGGTATTAACCTGCGTCAAGCAGCTACCCGCGTCTTCTCCAATGCTTCCGGTTCCTACTCCTCCAACATCAACTTGGCGGTAGAAAACAGCACCTGGGATAGCGAAGCCGAATTACAGGAAATGTACCTCAACCGGAAATCCTTCGCCTTCAACTCCGATAACCCCGGAATGATGGACGAATCTCGCAAGATTTTTGAAAGCACTTTGAAAACTGCTGATGCGACATTCCAAAATCTCGATTCTTCCGAGATTAGCTTGACAGACGTTTCCCACTACTTCGACTCAGATCCTACCAAGTTGGTAGCAAGTCTGCGGGGTGATGGTAAAACACCAGCATCTTACATTGCAGATACCACCACAGCAAATGCGCAAGTGCGGACATTATCCGAAACCGTGCGCTTAGATGCTCGTACTAAATTATTAAATCCCAAATGGTACGAGGGAATGCTATCTCACGGTTACGAAGGCGTGCGCGAACTCTCCAAGCGGTTGGTAAATACAATGGGTTGGAGTGCGACAGCCGGCGCTGTGGATAACTGGATTTACGAAGATACCAATGAAACCTTCATCAAAGATGAAGAAATGCAAAAACGGTTGATGAATCTTAATCCCCATTCTTTCCGCAAAGTTGTCTCAACTTTGTTGGAAGTGAATGGACGTGGTTATTGGGAAACTAGCGAGGAAAATTTAAACCGCCTGCGCGAGTTGTACCAAGAAGTTGAAGACCGGATTGAAGGCATAGAATAAGATTACATGGGCAGGCAATAAGCCTGCCTTAACTTTTTAATCTGAAGAGATGACTATGAATGCTTTAACCGTCAACCTTCAATCAGTATTGGAACTAACAGATGAGCAGTTTTTTCAGCTATGTCAAGCCAACCGCGATTTGAGGTTTGAACGCGCTGCAACCGGAGAACTAATTATCATGCCACCTACTGGAGGAGAAACGGGAAATAAAAACGCTAGAATTACTCAAAAATTAATGAATTGGACTGATGCTGATGGTACTGGCATCGCCTTTGATTCTTCTACTTGTTTTAAACTTCCTAATGGTGCAGATCGTTCACCAGATGCTTCTTGGGTAAAGTTTGAAAAATGGAATACTTTAACTCAGGAACAAAAAGAAAAGTTTCCCCCCATTAGTCCTGATTTTGTAATTGAGTTACTTTCGCCGAGTGATAGTTTGAAACCTGCACAGGAAAAGATGAGGGAATACATAGATAATGGTGTGCATTTGGGTTTATTAATCAACCGTAAATCTCGGCAAGTTGAGATTTATCGTCAAGGACAAGATGTTGAGGCGTTGGATTCTCCTGCTACGCTGTCAGGTGAGGATGTTTTGCCAGGGTTTATTTTGAATTTAGCAGTGATTTGGTAAGCATTAATAATTTAAGTAAGTTGTTGAGCAAATTTTCACATATATCATGTAAAGCAAATTGATTCTATTCCAACCTACCTATAGTATTAAACTAGTTCTAGAAAACTATCATTGTCATCGTCATCATCATTTCTTCCAAATTTTAATATATCATTGAAAACTTTATCTATATGTTTCTGAGTTGCATTTGCCGTCGATTTTACTGAATTAATACTATAATATCATTGAATAATGAACATATCCAACTTAACCGTAAAATGGCTCTAATTGTATTTATGAAATGGATATCAATAACAAACAACGTCAGATTTTAGAGTTAATTTTTACTAATCCTGTACCATCTAATATTCTTTGGAAAGATATTGAAAGTTTGTTCATCGCACTAGGTGCTGATATTACTCAAGGTAGAGGTTCGCGGGTTCGTGTCAATAGAAGAAGACTGGACAGAAGACAGACTTCTCCTGTCGGAGACGCTATGCGAACGCCAGTTGGTATGAGTTCTCATCTTGGTAATCGCGGAAGCTGTAACAAATCCAACCCCCGCTCAAAAATTTCATCAATTGGTAACATTTCCCCATCAGTAGTCATAAATTTGTGGTCTTTTGTCGCTCGAATTATTGAACCATCTTCTAAACAATATTCAAATACTTCCTGTTGACCGCGATTATGCCACTGTGCTACAGGTTGAGTATAAACATTGCCATTTTTATTAACACTATATACCCTACATTCCAATTGTTTCTCGACAATTTCCCCAATCGGAATTAAGCCATATTCTACTGTTAAAACTGGCGTATCGTAGCTTAAACAATATTCGGCAAACTTCAACATATCGTCAAATAACTTTTCAGCTACTTGCTTTTTCACCCCGTTTTTAGTCGCACCATCAATAAACTTTTCCTGCTGCTTTTGCATCTCGGAAACTTTCTTTTTACCCATCGCGCGACGCAATAAGTCAGCTTGTCCCAAGGAATAACCAGCCATATCCTGAGCAATTTTCATAATTTGCTCTTGATACACCATGATTCCATAGGTTTCATTTAATATTGGTTCTAAAATCTCCGTTTCATAGTCGATTTCTTCACGGCCATGTTTGCGGTTAATAAACTTAGGAATCAATCCTGCATCTAAGGGGCCTGGGCGATAAAGTGCTAAAATTGAGGAAATATCTTCAATGTTAGAAGGTTTTAAATCTCTAACTATCTGCTTCATCCCCGAAGATTCTAACTGAAATACTCCTTCTAATTCCCCAGCTTCTAATAAATCATAAGCCTTTTTCACATCTTTAGGTAAGGTGGTATGCTCGCCTTTAGCTAATATCTTTTGTGCTTTTCTTTCTTGGGCTGTAATTTCATCAGGATCGATGGGATAACCTTTATTTTGTTCAATTAAATCTAAAGTTTTTTGAATTAAAGTTAGGTTCCGCAACCCCAAAAAGTCCATTTTTAACAATCCCATTGATTCCAAATCTTCCATGAAATATTGGGTAATCACGGAACCATCGTTATTTCTTTGTAATGGAACAATTTCATCTAGAGGATCGGCGGAAATGACTACACCTGCTGCGTGAACGCCAAAGGTTTTGTTAGTTCCTTCAATGCGCATCGCCATATCAACCCAATGGCGCACATGGGGTTCATTATCATATCTGGCTTTAAATTCTGGTTCTGGGGTTTCATCAGAAATCATCACTTTTAACTTAGTCGGTTTACCCCGCACCACCGGAATCATTTTCGCCATTTTATCGGATTCGCCATAGGGTATATTTAATACTCTAGCGACATCTTTTAACACTGATTTGGAAGTCAAACGGTTAAAAGTAATAATTTGCGCGACGCGATCAGCGCCATATTTTTCTGTGACATAATCTATAACTTGATCGCGTTTTTCAATGCAGAAATCCGTATCAATATCAGGCATAGATTTCCGTTCTGGGTTCAAAAAACGCTCAAATAGTAGCCCATGATGTACGGGATCAATGTTAGTAATCCGCATTGCATAAGCTACTAAAGAACCCGCCGCAGAATTATGAATAGCAATTGAGTTTCCTATATAGGAAGTGTCTCCAGGAACGCTAATGTCGTAGACATAACCGTTATAGTTTAATGTCTTTTTATCTCTAATTTTGAGATAAATATAATTATCATCTACATAAAAACTATCATTCCGATAAAATTTTTGAATTTTCACTCCTATGGGAAAATCCATAAAATCACTATTCCAGTTAAGTAGCTGTTTTCCTGCTAGCTTTACAGAATATTCTGTAGACCAATTGACTTTTTGTTTTCGCCTTTTAATAATAGATGCCCAGTAGCCAAAACGCGCTAGTAGTAGCCTTAATTGTGAAGCGAGGTTACTAGAAGTAGTTGTATATTTGAGATTTATAGTTTTATCTTTTGTGCCAGGATGCCCATCTCCGCGAAACAGATAAGCAATTAAAATTCTGATATATTCAGATTTACCTTTGGTAATAATATCAGTGGGTATATGCTTATGGTTCGCTCCTTTACCGCACAAATTAGCTAAGAATTCTCCCACTATTCGGGAATAACTGATAACTTGGAGAGATTTCTTTTCTGGATGAGGAACTATTTTACTTTCTAAGGCAAAAACTTGATTGATGAGATGGGAAATTTCCTCGGCATAATTCATCTCATCTTTGTGTAAACCAAAACCAATAGCACATTCTCTTTCTCCCAATCTTGACCAGCCCTCGGCAATATAATAACCAAGAATTTTGGCGAGATCTGCGTTAAATAATATGTATCTGGGAATTTTCTTGGTAATTAAATGATTTGTACCAATTTCATACCAGATAAATTCTCTATCAAATTTTAAATAAGATTTAGATTCTACAAAATCTAACAGATCGAAGATAATTTCTTCTTCAGCAGATTGCACTCTAGGAAAGACAACAAAATCATTTTTGCGTAATTTTCCTGCTTCTATCCATTTTAATTGGTAGTCTTGATAGGGTTTGACAGAACAATATCTAGTACAGCTAGGTTTACAAACATTGGCTTGTTTAACGCCCATTACCGTACATTCATCAGTTTTTACTGCCCAAATTTTATGGTCTTTAGTTAAATATAGTTCTTCATTAGCAACCTCAATTTTAACGATTTCTTCATCACAGGGATATTCGTGTTTATTTGTAATAGGTAAAATATTGCCTTGATGAGTAATTACTTGTTGCCCAATTTGCACATCTTTAATGTTAACTTGTTCGCCACTTGCCAGCATAACTTTAGTATCTGCTAAGACACATCCTCTTCCCGGGCCCACAGGAATATTGTTATCTCTCGCAAATTTGATGTAATCCCAAACTACTAAAAAGTAGGTAGAAAATCCCATTTGCTGGAGCATTTTTAATTCATATTCCAGCCTTTCTTTATATACTCGGTCTACTTCATTACGAGATTTACGATTTAATCTTTCTAATAATCCTTGCCAAGCGACTTCTTCTACATAAGTATCGGCTGTATGTCCTGATGGTATGGGATAATTGGGGATTCGCGGCTCACCCATAATTTGGTAAGGCTCGACTTTATCGGCTACTTCTTCGGTGGTGGCTACAGCTTCAGCAATGACATCATCGGGTAAATGATCGCGAAATAGCAGCTTCATTTCTTCGGCAGATTTGAGATATTCTGTGCCGCTATAACGCATTCGATTATCTTCACTAATTAGCTTGCCTGTTTGAATACAAAGCAAAGCATCGTGTGCTTCGACATCAAAGCAAGAAATATAATGAGAATCATTAGTTGCAACAAATTTAATTCCTAATTCTTTGGCAATTTTAATAATTTCAACATTGACGATTCTATCTTCTTGAGAACCGTGGTCTTGAATTTCTAAATAATAGTCATCACCAAAAACATCTTTATACCATTGAGCAACTTTACGGGCTGCATCTGGTCTACCACTGAGAATTGCTTGGGGAATTTCTCCGCCCAAACATGCACTAGTAACTATCAAACCTTCATGATATTCTTTTAATAATTCTTTATTGACGCAAGGACGAGAAAAAATGCCTTTTCCTTGTACACCTTTGAGATGGGAAATAGTAGTTAATTTGACTAAATTTTTGTAGCCTTTGGTATTTTTAGCTAAGACAATTTGATGATAACGGGGGCGGCGTTCTTGCTTTTCAATATCGCCATTAATGATGTACATTTCGTTGCCAAGAATTGGCTTAATGTTCTTACTGCGACAAGTTTTGATCAGTTCTACCGCACCGTACATGACGCCGTGATCGGTGAGGGCGATCGCTTTCATCCCCAAGGCGATCGCGCGATCCACCAACTCTGGTAGCTGACTCGCCCCATCAAGTAAGCTGTAGTCACTGTGAATATGCAAAGGGACAAAGGACATATTAATCTCCAACCACATACCAACGATAGCTCTTGAGGCTTGACCGTGACTTACCCCTTTGAGCCGGATTTTGCAAAGAAAGCAACGGGATCTTACATTAACCCGTTTGCGTAATTTTCACTTCCGCAACAGATGTTTAAATAAATACAGCCGTTGATTTAGCCCCTATTGAGAAATGAGTGAACCAGATACCATAACTTCGCTGGAAACGAAAACCCGTCCTTGGTGGCTGCGTATCCCTCTGACATTACAAATTGCGATCGCCTTATTGCTTGCTGTCAGCTTAGGAATCGCCCTTGGTGGAGGTAATCCCAGCCCAGAAAACGCTACATTGATTACTAACCTAGCAATTCCCGCCGAATTAGTACTTAAAGCCCTACGCGCCCTAGCTACACCTTTAATTTTGGTAGCAGTACTGCACACCTTCATGACTACCACGATTCCCGGTACGGCTGGGAGACGGTTAGCAGTTCTCCTGTTAACTAATACCACCATTGCCATTATCATTGGGTTAATAGTAGCCAACGTTTTACACCCTGGTAGCTGGGGAACTTTAGCCGCCCCAACAGGCGCAGAACCAGTAGCCGCCAGTCACAGTCTCGATCCTTGGGGTTTATTCAAAGATGCTGTACCTGATGCCATCCTCAAGCCACTAGTCGATAATAACGTTATTCAACTAATAGTTATTGCCCTTTCCTTTGGCATTGTCCTGCGCGCCTTAAAATCAGAACAAATTGCCCAAGGAAAAAATGCTTACCAACCCATAGAAAATGTCATCGCTATTTTATTTGAAGCAGTAATCCGCATTCTCAACTGGGTTATCGCCTTAGTTCCCTTAGCCGTATTTGGTATTGTAGCGAAAACAGTCGCCGAAAAAGGTTTTGCGCCCTTCCAATCCCTAGCAGCCTTTATTATTGCCGTCCTCGTCGCCCTAGCTTTACAAGCTTGTTACTATCTCACTAGGGTACAATTCGGTTCTTGGGTGAATCCCCTCAAATTTTTAATGGGTGGTTCCGATGCTTTTCTTACTGCTTTTTCTACATCTTCCTCAACAGTGACAATGCCAATTACCTTTGAGGTATTGCAAACAAAAATCGGTTTAAGAGAATCCTCAGCTTCTTTAGGGGCGTTAGTTGGAGCCAATTTTAATAATGATGGGACAGCCCTGTATGAGGCAATGTCTGCATTATATATTTCTCAAGTTATTGGGCAACATTTAGATTTAGGACAGCAATTAATAGTTGTGCTTACCTCTATTTTTGCCTCGGTTGGGGCAGCCGGAATTCCTAATGCTGGACTAGTGACAATGACCTTAGTTTTTACTTCTGTTGGCTTGCCTACCCAATATATTGCTTTATTAGTTACAGTCGATTGGTTTTTAGATCGTTGTCGGACGGCGATTAATGTCATGGGAGACATGACAGTCAGCGCTTTACTTGATGGTAAAAAGCCTCGTACCTTAGACGAGGCTTAATTTACACCCTGGGTAATAGTCATTTAAGAGTCATTGATAATGATTTAATGCTGTTGCGGCCCCTTAGCATCACATTCTTTCGTCCAACACCGTTCTAAAAGCTGAATTCGCCAGATTGAAGCGAAAGTTCGGGGATTCCAGATTAATTTACTTTCACGGCTAAATAAAGGCTGGTTGAGATAATGCCACAGAGGAAATTTAATTTTCTGATGTTTAGGAGCCATAGGAACAAATACTATAGGAGCTTGGTCGCAGTCTAGTTAAAGATTAAACAATGATAGATAACTTCGTCCTGGTGAAAATTGCGGAAAATTACTAAATTTTATTTCCCACATCAGGACATCTATCATTAGTCAGTTGTCCTAGATTATTTTCCATATCTTGATGTTCCGCTTCCCCGCCATTTCTACGGATTTTTAATTATTTTTTGTATACACCAAGAGGTACGGATGACTGCTGTCAATAATGCTCTAAATAGTAACTTAGATGTATCTTCTCATACTCTATTTGTTTGTAAGACTTGTGCCAGCGTTTGGCAAGATGGCAAACGTGTAGGTGAAAGTGGGGGCGAAAAATTACTGAAAAAACTGCAATTAATAGCACAAGATTGGGAATTACGAGAAAAATTCCCGATTCAGCCAGTAGAATGCATGAGTGCTTGTAACCGTTCCTGTGTAGTTGCTTTTGCTGCCCAAGGTAAAATTACGTATCTGTTTGGCGATTTAGTCGTTGATGAAAGTGCTTCTGCGGTATTAGAATGTGCCAATAAATACTACAGTAAAAATGATGGACTACTACCTTGGTCAGAAAGACCGGAAGCCCTGAAAAAGGGTATTTTAGCCAAGATTCCGCCAATTTTAGGTGCTAGGGGCTAGGGAAGGGGGACAAGGAGGACAAGGAGGACAAGGGGGACAAGGGAAGGGGGAATAATAACAAATGACCATTGACTATTGACCACTGACTATTGACCACTGACCACTGACCACTGACCACTAACTATCTATCGTGAAACATGTTTTGATTTTGGGGGGAACGGGTGATGCAGCAGAAATAGCTGCGAGAGTCAATGGGATTCCAGGAGTTGAGGCGATCGCATCTTTAGCCGGTCGTACTCGTCAACCCTCAATCCCGGCTGGTAATGTGCGTATTGGCGGATTTGGTGGGGTAGCGGGGTTGGTTAGCTATTTACAAGAGATGAGGATTGATTTTGTCATCGATGCTACCCATCCCTTTGCTAATCAAATGTCTTGGAATGCGGCTGCGGCTACGGCGGAAGTTGGTATTCCCCGATTGCTGTTTAATCGTCCGGCTTGGGAACAGCAAAAAGGCGATCGCTGGATTGAAGTTGAGAATATTACAGCCGCCGCCGCAGCTTTAGAAAATCAAGCAAAACGGGTATTTTTAACCGTTGGTAGGCAAGAAATTAGCGCTTTTGCCTATCTAGATCATATTTGGTTTTTAATGCGGGTCATAGATCCACCTAGCCCTGATAGCTTAGTACCGCCTGGTTTAATATTGTGCGATCGCGGCCCCTTTGCCTTAGAGAATGAGCGAGAAATCTTGATTCAGCACCAAATCGATAGCATTGTCAGTAAAAATAGCGGTGGTGATGCCACTTATGCCAAAATTATCGCCGCTAGAGAACTAGGGGTGAACGTCATTATGGTAAACCGTCCCGCAATACCGCCAGGAGAGCAAGTAACGAATATTGAAGATGCTATAACTTGGTTGCTGAATAATTTGTAATTAGGGCATGGGGCATTGGGCATTGGACATTATTTAAAAAAGTATAGAAAATAGTAATTGTTATTTATATTTATTAACTTATTGATTAATTACAGAATCAACTAAAAAACTATTTAAAAAGCCGAGGAATTAGCACCATACGGAGATAAATCTCTACTGATTAGACAGAAATATTGCAATTTGTTATGACAAATAACTAATTAGCAATGACAAATGACCAATGACCAATCCACAATATTTGAGTGATGCTATATGTTGAAACAACAATACCTGCAATCAGATATTCATGAAAGTTCACCTTTAATTACACCTTTGGCAAGCGGTGAAAAATTATCGCGCTATGAATTTGAGCGCCGCTATCAAACTATGCCTAAACATAAGAAAGCTGAATTAATTGAAGGAGTCGTATACTTAGAATCTCCTCTCAGTTTTCTGAATCATCTAGAACCACAGAGTAATTTAATAGATTGGTTATGGAATTACCGCATTGCTACCCCAGGTATCAAGTTAGGAACGGAACCAAAGGTAAGACTAGATCAAGATAATGAACCTCAACCAGATGCGGTTTTGTTCATCGATAACAATTTAGGCGGTAATTCTCAATTAACAGCAGATAGCTATATAGAAGGCGCGCCAGAATTAGTTGTAGAAATTGCCGCTAATAGTGAAGATTATTATTTATCTGATAAAGAAAATGTTTACCGACGCAATGGTATTCAAGAATATATTGTTTGGTATTATTTAGAAAATAAGCTCAATTGGTTTCAGTTAATTCAAGGTGAATATATACCATTGAAACCAAATGAAGATGGAATTCTATGTAGTCAAGTGATGCCTGGTTTATGGCTAGCAATTTCCGCATTAATAGCAGGCAATATGTCTCATGTGATGGCTGCTTTAAAAGCTGGATTAAATTCGCCAGAGTATACAGAGTTTGTTACTAGATTGTTAGCAAATATTATGTAATTTATTAATAGGGTATTCTGTGTAGCTTGAAGCACATTAACGCCCTCAGGCTAGAAGCCTGGGGCTATAAATACAAAGCCTGCCTGCGCAGGCTAAATTATATATATTTTGATATTGAATTGGTGTTACAAACCTCGTCCATTTTGAAACCAGGAGTAGTGCGGGCAGCGTTCGACTGAGCGCTCACGCCGAAGTCTTGCCCGCTACTACCACCAGGGAGCAAGATGCTCCCACTACTTTTAAAACTATGGTTCTCACAATAGATGTGGTTTAAAATTAGAAAATTATAACTTTTGCGCTACCCATTGTGTTACCGGAGCCATCGCCCGCCAGCCTAAAAATTTACCAATAGGTTCGGCGCGTTGGATGGCGATGCGGGTGAAATTTCCCCCGACATGTTCATACCATTTAAATAATGTTTGTTCGCCTTCAATGGTGACAACATTAGCAACTAATTTACCACCTGGTTTGAGTGCTGACCAACAAATATCAAATAAGCCATCGGCTGTGACACCACCACCGATAAAAATTGCATCGGGTTGGGGTAAATCTTTGAGAGGATTTGGTGCTTTTCCCGCAATAATTTGCAGGTTGGGTACGCCTAAAGCGGCTGCATTATCAGCAATGTAGCGCAATCTAGTAGAGTTTTGTTCAATAGCGATCGCTCGACAGCGCGGATCGGTGCGCATCCATTCTATAGAAATGGAACCACAACCAGCGCCTACATCCCAGAGTAATTGTCCTGGTGTGGGTGCTAAAGTAGCTAGAGTAATCGCCCTGACTTCATGTTTAGTTAATTGTCCATCGTGGTGATAGGCGTTATCTGGTAATCCTGGGACTCTGGGTAAAGAGACTACCCCAGAATCGGCAATACAATCAACTGCGATCGCATTTAAAGCGGCGATATCTGTTTCACTCCAAGTCGCAGCAGTACTTTCTCTCATCCGTTCCTGGGTTCCACCCATCCGTTCCAAGACCGTAATTTTACTGTTACCATAGCCTCGCTGTATCAAAATTTGCGCCACAGTTGCGGGGGTGTCTTGGTTAGCGCTTAAAATTAGTAGTCGCGCCCCAGGATAAATGTAAGCTTGGATCAGCGCAGATGGACGACCGCATAAGCTTAAAGTTTCTACTTCCGTTAAAGACCATCCTAGTCTGGCACAAGCGAGACTAAACGCTGAAGGTGCAGGAATAATTGTAATTTCAGATAGGGGAATTTGTCGTGTTAAAGTGACACCAATGCCGTAACACATGGGATCGCCACTGGCTAGGACACATACAGCTTTACCGCGATTTTGGCTAATTTCTGCAATTGAGGCGCTAATGGGGGAAGTCCAGGTAATTTTCTGGCGTTGATCTTTACTCGGAAGCATAGCTAAATGGCGATCGCCACCAACGATAATTTCTGCACGATCTACTAAAGAAAGAGCGATCGCGCTTAACCCCGCTAACCCATCTTCACCAATACCAACAATCGCTAGCCATTTATCTATCATCAAATGATTGTAATTAAGTTATGCCTTCTTAATGTCAGGAATATCATTTTATGTTTAACAGTGGTATGGCTGCAAGGTATATCTAGACTGGATTTCATTATGTACAGCCTGGTTAAAGAAATCTTAACCAGTTAATGAAAAATATAAAGCAGCGCTAATTCTCACCACCGACTCATGCTAAATTACTAAAGCTTGGGGTTGGGAAACGCCGGTGAAATTCCGGGACTGTGCCGCAGCTGTAAAGCAGTTTTAGATTTTAGATAGCAATTTTGATGGTCGGGATTATGTTAGCAACCCGTGACTCAGACAAATCAGGAGTCAGCAAATTATCCAAAATTCAATATCCAAAAATCCAAAATTGAGTAAGTCAGAATGCCAACTTTCAAGCTGTTAAAGAACAGTGGTAATATACATCCTTGCGTTGCACAGGGAAGGAGTTCTAGTCTTGTTATCGTCTGGGTTTACTAAATGTCCTGGCTTATTTTACGCCACTCCTGCTCAAGATGGTATATTATCTCGCATTAGAATACCTGGTGGCATTTTAACTAGTCAACAATGTCGCGCGATCGCAGAGATAGCTCAACAATATGGCGGTGGTTATATTGATGTGACAAATCGCGCTAACTTACAAGTGCGGGAAATTCATCAAGGGATCGATGGTGAAGTGTTGCAGCATTTACAAGCTTTAGGTTTAGGTTGTAGTAACACAACTGTAGATCAAATCCGCAATATTATGACCAGTCCGACGGCTGGTATCGATCCCCAAGAATTAATTGATACTCGTCCCTTGGTAACAGCTTGGGATAATTACATCACAGCTAATACTCAATTATCAGGACTTTCTGCTAAATTTAGCGTTTGCTTTGATGGTGGGGGAATAGTTTCGGTAAGCGATCGCATTAATGATATCGTGTTCGCGGCTGTGTTAGTAGAGAGTCAAGTTTACTTCCGTCTTTGTTTAAGTATCGGCGCAAAAGGTAAACCAGCCCAAGATACAGGAATTATTGTCACGCCAGAACAATGTTTACCTGTTTTAATCGCCTTAACTGAGGTTTACCTAGCTCATATCCAGCCTAGTACTAAATACAAACTGCGTCTGCGAGAATTATTAAACAATATCGGCTGGGAAAATTATCTGCAACAAGTCCAGCAGCGTTTAGATTTTTCCTTATCTACTCGCGAAATTGAGATATCCGTTGAGAAAACAGCAATAAATTATCACCATATTGGCATTCATCCCCAACGCCAGCCAAATTTATCTTATCTTGGCGTTGTCTTGCCTTTAGGTCGATTAGAAACAATGCAGATATTAGGGTTAGCTGAGTTAGCCGAAAAATACGGTAGTGGAACTGTTCGCCTCACACCTTGGCAAAATTTACTGCTAACCGATATTCCCCAAATAGCGATCGCTGATGTACAACAGAAAATTGAAGCTTTGGGATTAGATTGTGCAGTCAGTAATATTAACGCTGCATTAGTTTCTTGTTCTGGCAAGAAAGGATGTGCAGCTTCTGCAACTGACACCAAGGGTGACGCTTTAACATTAGCGGAATATCTCAAAACTCACGTTGCTTTAGATAGCCCTGTAAATATTCACTTTAGCGGCTGTAATAAATCCTGCGCTCAACATCATCAAAGTGATATCACTCTCCTTGGTGTCAGCATGGAAGAAAACGATAAAACAGTCGAGGGTTATCGAGTATATGTAGGTGTGGACAATAACGAGCAAAAATTTGGTCGAGAATATCAATTTGTAACTGTTGCTAAATTGCCCGCTTTGATAGAGGAGATACTGCTAGTATATAAAACCCAACGCCTGAACCTGAATGAGACCTTTAGAGAATTTGCTCGTCGGTATGATATGAGTCAATGGTCGATGGAGACAATAGAGACGCGATGAATCGCAGGTCAATACAGACGCGATTCATCGCGTCTGTACAATTGTCATTTTTCCTCCTTGTCCCCCTTGTCTTCCTTGTCCTCCTTGTCCCCCTTGTCCTCCTTGTCTTCCTTGTCCCCCTTGTCCTCCTTGTCCTCCTTGTCCCCCTTGTCCCCCTTCCCTTGTCCCCCTTGTCCCCCTTCTAGCCCCTACACATGCCTGATTACATCCAAGATGCCAAGGAAATCTATCGTAATTCTTTCGCGATCATTCGGTCGGAAGCGAATCTAGAAATATTGCCGCCAGATGTAGCTAAGGTTACTGTGCGGTTAATTCATGCCTGTGGAATGACGGATATTGTCTCTGATGTGGGATATTCACCAACCGCAGTGCAGTCTGGACGGTTAGCTTTGGCAAATGGTGCGCCGATACTTTGTGATTGTCGCATGGTGGCGGAAGGAATCACGAGAAAGCGATTACCTGCGAATAATCAAGTTATCTGTACGCTGTATGATGCAGAAGTCCCAGAATTAGCGCAAAAAATGGGTACTACGCGATCGGCGGCGGCTTTGGAGTTATGGAGAAAGCACCTGGAAGACTCAGTGGTAGCAATTGGTAATGCGCCTACAGCTTTATTTCGGTTGTTGGAAATGCTGGATGAGGGTTGTCCCAAACCTGCGGTAATCTTGGGTTTTCCTGTGGGGTTTGTGGGTGCAGCCGAGTCAAAAGCCGCTCTGGCAGAAGATAGCCGCAATGTACCATTTTTAACATTACATGGTCGGCGTGGCGGAAGTGCGATCGCCGCCGCCGCAGTTAACGCCTTAGCAACAGAGGAAGAATGATATATGTCTAAAAAAGGTCGGCTGTATGGAGTTGGCATAGGGCCTGGCGATCCGGAACTCTTGACTCTGAAAGCGCTACGGCTATTACAAGCTGCGCCGGTTATCGCTTATCAATCAGCCACAGATAAAGAAAGTATTGCCAGAAAAATTATCGCCCCCTATCTTTCTGAGAATCAAATCGAAGTACTGTATCACCTCCCCCGTGCTTTAGAACCGGAAAAAGCCAAGTCAATTTATGATCGGGAAGTTGAACCGATTGCAGCACATCTCGAAGCGGGACGGGATGTGGTTGTAGTTTGTGAAGGTGACCCGTTTTTTTACGGTTCCTTTATGTATGTATTTACACGGCTATCTGAGCAATACGAAACGGAAGTTGTGCCGGGAGTCTCTTCCTTAATGGCTTGTCCGGTAGCTTTGGGTGTGCCTTTTACCTACTACAATGATATTCTCACAGTTTTACCTGCACCTCTACCAGCAGAAGAATTAATATCACAGCTATTAACCACCGATGCAGCCGCAATTATGAAAATAGGGCGTCACTTTACCAAAGTGCGAGATATTTTGCATCAATTAGGGTTAGCATCGCGGGCGCTATATATTGAACGGGCGACAATGGCACAGCAAAGAATTGTCCCCTTAGATGAAGTCGATCCGGAGGAAGTACCTTATTTTGCAATGATTATAATTCCGAGTAAGAGTAGGTTATAGGTAGTGGTTCATCGCATTAATTTGGCTGCGTTGCTAGATCCCCGACTTCTTAAAGAAGTCGGGGATCTAATCGCTAATGACTGTAATAATAGGAAGTTGAACAGTAACAGTAGTTCCTGTTAATAGCTGAGACTGAATGCATAACTTACCATGATGAGCATTGACAATGCGTTTGCTAATAGCCAAGCCTAATCCAGTACCTTCAGGTTTGGTAGAAAAGAAGGGTTGAGATAGCTTGCAGAGAATTTCTGGTGGTATGGGGTTACCGCTATTATGAACATTAATTATGACTGTATCGGTTAAAGAACTATCTATTTCTAACTTCACAATATCGCCGGGTTTCACTGCTTCACAAGCATTGCGAATAATGTTAATGAAAACTTGCTTGAGTTTATCGCGATCGCCTAAAATTTTCACTGGTGATAATGTCGGTATAAATTCAATTGTTCTGTCTATGGCTTCCGGTATTTCACACATTGTTACCAGCAAATCACCAATGAATTTATTAATCTCCAATTCACTCAGTTGTAACACTTGCGGCTTGGCATAAAGTAAGATTTCACTTAATAGGCGTTCTAAACGACTAGCTTCGCTGAGTGCTAATTCTAAACGTTCTTGTGCACCTGTAGTTAAAATAGTTTTTTGAAAATACTTTAATCCCATAATCATCGTAGTTAAGGGATTGCGAATTTCATGGACAATTATCGAAGAAAATTCTCCAATCGCTGCTAATCTTTCCTGCTCTAATAGCTTGGCTTGGGTTGTGCGTAATTCTTCTGTACGTTTTTCAATTTCGGCTGCTAATATTTGATTAAATTGGCATTGCTGCTGATAAAGATGATAGTGATCTATAGCTGTTGCTGCACGTTCAGCAAATAGTTCGACAATTTGAATTTCATCGTCAGTAAATTTCCTTTTATGACGCTGAAAAGAGCAAATTGTCCCAAATACTTGACCTGCACAAGTTTGTAATGGTATGCCTAAATATGCTCGGTAACCTGATGCTGGTTTACCATATTTTGGATTAGCAATTGCATCTTCAACGGCTAAGGTACGCTTCATTTCTATGACTGTATTAGTCAACTGACCATGTAATGCGTAAATCCGGGGTGCATCTTCGGGAATTTCTATACTACTTGCTAATATAGTTTCCAAGCCTTCTTGGCAATAAGTAACAACTGTCCAATCTATTCCTATCAGTTCGCTAACTCCACAGGCGATGTTATGTAAATAAGAATTAAGCTCGCCAGTACGGTAATTTAATGAAGAGAGAAGTTCTATTATCCGCCGTTCGCGGTGCCATTTGTGCTTGGGGAATAAGATTTGACCATCTTTGGCTTGACTCATGAATGCCTGATGCATGATTTAGTAAAAAAATTCAAAAATTGAATACTAAATTTTCTGTTTTATTGCGCTTCGCGAGTCATTTGTCAGTAGTCAGTAGTCAGTTGTTTTTGGATTAGTTTAATACCCTGTCTCCTTGTAGGCTATATATTTCTTTGCCACTGACCACTGACCACTGACCACTGACCACTGACCACTTAGTCTGATAAAAAGATTGTACTAGATATAGGTTTTTTCGTATACATTAATCTTGCGAGTTTTTTCTTAAAAAAATCTAAAATTAATTCAAAATTGCAGAAAAATTAAATTTTGCTGAGAATTTGCTGAGAAGTTTATTGAGAAAATATCAGTTTTATTAATGTCAATTTTTAGATAGATATAATTTCCATTGGTATAAGTAAAGCAAGAATTAGTTAACAGCGCAGTTACAGCGCGAAATCATTTTGTTGAATTATGCATTGAGGAATATTAAGTCATGAAATTAGGAAATTTACTGATACTAACTACTGCGGCTTTAATTGCTGTTGGCTGTGTGGAACATTTACCCAAAAATCAGGCTGTTGTGAATGCATCTGTACTACCATCAGTGAATGCTGAAAAACCTGTAAATCAAGCGGTAATTGCTCAAAATGTGGCTATTCTTTCGGGTGCATTCGTTTCAGGAGAACACAAAACCCAAGGTGCAGTGAGGATTACAACGAAAGCAGGTAAATCTATTTTAGAGCTTGGGCAATCTTTTAAAACTTCTACTTCCGGCCCGGATTTAGTGGTAATTTTGCATCGTGCTGATAATGTACTTGCTTCAACTCAAGCACCATCTTATCCATTAAATAAGCGAGATTATGTGATTCTCGCGCCTTTACAAAAATATAGCGGCAATCAAAGTTATACCATTCCTAATAATATTAATTTGGCTGATTACAAATCTGTGGCTATTTTATGTCGCAAGTATAATGCTACTTTTGGCGCGGCAAAGTTGAATAGTTAATTATTGACTATAGTTTTTTGGGGAGCGGAATATTATGCTAGATTCATCTTTATTTATTCCCGTAATTTTGGGAACTCCGCGTAAAGGGCGTCAAAGCGAATATGTAGCGAGATTTTTGGTTGAGCAGATTTCGACGCGCGATCGCCTGTATACTGAACTGATAGATATCAAAAATTTGGCGATCGCCACTGACGATGCTGGCGAATCCGTCAAAGATCCGCAATTTTCCGCCACAATGGAACGTGCCGATGGCTTAATCATCGTCGCGCCAGAATATAATCACGGTTATCCCGGTATGCTCAAGCACGTGCTTGATACCTGTTTAAAAGAATATATCCACAAAGCCGTCGGATTGTGCGGTGTTTCCGCCGGTTCCTTTGGGGGTACCAGGGTAATTCAAAATCTCTTACCTGTAATGCGGGAATTGGGATTAGTGACGATTTTTTACGATTTGAATTTTGCTAACGTGCAGCAATTATTTGATGAGTCGGGAAATTTAATTGATAAACCAACTTATATTCGCCGTATGGAAAGATTTATGAATGAGTTGATTTGGATGTCAACTGTTTTGAAATATGGTAGAGAAAAAGTTAGCTTAGATCAACAAAATAATCATCAAATTAATCTTCACGCACATAAACCTTGTCCAGAAATAGCTACTCGCATGGGTACAGATGCAATGGATACTGTGTTGCAAGTTAGTCTATGTGCTGAAACTGGAAAGATAGAAGCTACTCCAATGACCTAAGTGATATTTTAATATGATATCGGAAAACGTAGCATAGGAGGGAATAAAAATGACAGCTAATTTACAAGGTATATTGCAGCAACCAGGACAAGGTAATTCATATTGGGTACTGGGGGATTTGTACACATTTAAAGCAATAGGGGAAGAAACCGATAAAACCTATGCTTTGATGGAAATTATTGTGCAACCACAAGGCGGCGCACCGCCTCATATTCATAGTCACGAAAACGAATCTTTTTATATTCAAGCGGGAGAATTGGAATTTCAAATAGGTGAAGAAATAGTAGTAGCAACTCCTGGTACTTTTCTCCATTCTCCTAAAGGTCAAATGCATAGTTTTATTAATAAAACTGACCAGCCTGTAAAATTGTTATGTTGGGTAACACCTGCTGGTGCAGAAAAATTTTTCATGGAAATCGGTGTACTAGCAGTAGATATAAATAAATCACCTGGTGTTAGTCGCGCAGATATTGAAAAAGTCATAGCAACTGCTCCTAAATATGGCTTAGAAATTATTCCCCCACCTTCGCAAGGCTAAATTATTGGGAGCATCCCAAATGTGCAAAAACGCCCTCACCCTATAAGGGTGGGGCTAGAAATACGAAGCCTGCCAAGGCAGGCTATCAAACTTTTAGCAAAAGAAGGCAGGCTTTGTTGGTATAGCAATACCCTTCTAGGGTATTGCGTCAAAATTGGGAGGGACATCCAACTTTTTAAATACCCAATCAATTTGTAGTGCGAGCATCTTGCTCGCGGTTGTTCAAAAGCGAGCAAGATGCTCGCACTACGGAATATGGGTAATTTATTTTTTGTAAGTCCCGGATGCTCCCAAATTATTGGTACCATAATTTAAACTTTTGCTTTTGGCGGTGTAGCTATACCACGTTTTAGTAAATCGGCTTCAAGTTCTTGCATAAATTTTAAATCTGCTGCTGGGAGTGTATGATTTACAAAAGAATTCTTCTCTAAAAAGGCGAATGCTTGGCGGAATTGTTGAGGATTGGTTTTAATTGGTGAGTCAAAATGACAGCTAATAATTTGCTGAAAATCCCAACTTGCAACTTTATCAGCCCAGTCTAGTACGGCTTTTGGTGCTTGGGGAAGAATTAAAGTTTGCAAAATTGGCGCGACAAAGGGACGCCCATTACTGCTGAGGGCTGCAAATGTTTGTTGCCAATTTTCTTGCCATTTAAAGGGATATAAGCCAAAATAAGCTTTTCTTGACCGATTTGGCGCTTGCAAAATATCGCGCCACATATCGCCTAAGCCAGTAATTTCTACGGCGCTAGGACGAAAGTATATCGCAAATAAAGAAATTCTCTGCCATCCTTTACGGCGGTTTACGAAATTATCTGCGATCGCATCTTGGGCGCTTTCCCTGGCATGGAATAATAAAGGATAGGGATCTAATTGAGCGATCGCAGGCGGTTCATCAGATATAGAAAGTATGGTATCAGTAAGTAATAAAGTGCGCGATCGCTTGTGAAAAATTGCCACTTCGCCAAACGCACCCCTTCCCAAATCGATATCTAACACCGCATAGTCAAATTCATCCGCAAAGGGAACTTGGCTGCTATCTTCCGGGATTTCCTGAGTGCGTTTTTGGGGAAAACCCAGCCAACTTAAAGGTAAATTTAGCGGAAAACTCCACTGATGAGGCGCTACAAATACCTGTGCTTGGGGAAAGCGTCTCGCAAAAGGCCCCACAAATACTTTATGTTCTAAACCCGAACTGGTGGGAAGTATAATGTATTTAATATCACCGTGCTTTTCTACCAAATCATTAATTAAACGGATACATTCAGCCGTTGGGGCGACAGGCGCGTAAACCAACAAACCCCCAGCTTCTAGCTTAACTACAGTCATCCGAATCGGCACAATAGTGTAGAGAATGCCTTGCTGTTGATCGAATGTCCAGATAGTATCTTTTACTACTTCAGTGCGAATTGTGCGCCGTTTGCTATAGGGGTATAGTGGTACAGCCAGCCAAAACGGCCATGACCAATCTTGTGGATTTGTCTGTAATTCTTGTGACCCCTGTGCATTCATAGTTATTTTACCGTTTAATGCTCCTTTTCAATTTCTACCATTAATGGGTTGATTGTTGACGGTTGACTGTTGACGGTTGACTGTTGACGGTTGACTGTTGACTGTTGACTGGTAAGCAAATTGCGTTATGAGAAGGCAATATTAACTTTTGCTTGCTAAATATACTGAAATGAGAACTCAAACCCCAGTTTGAGAACTCAATATTAACTTTTGAGTGCGGAATACACCGAAATGAGAACTCAAACCCCAGTTTGAGAACTCAATATCAACTTTTGAGTGCGGAATACACTGAAATGAGAACTCAAATCCCAGTTTAAGAACTAAATTTGCAGTTTGAGAACTCAAACCCCAGTTTGAGAACTAAATTCTGCTAATGAGTAAACAAACCGCTTGATGAGAAAGCAAACCGTAGTTTAAGAATACTCACAGGTTAAGCCGTGATGCAAGAATTTATTTGTGAGCAGTTGGTGGTGTTTAGATCCCCGACTTCTTTGAGAAGTCGGGGATCTGTTACCCCAGAAAGCTGAAGCTGAAAAATTTTTGTGAAAAATCCAGGCTCAGTTTTAGATATGTTACATTCGCAATATATAGAGTAAAAATTTTCGAGTAATTTGTTATACTCTTTGATAAATTTACAGAACCTTGAAAACTGAATTTAACGTTTCCCAGTGAAAACACAAGTATTTGTTTTGACTAAACACACGTAAATTTTTCGCGGGTGTAGAGCAATCGCTCAAACCCTGATTCTTTCGTTGACAGCCCCGAATGACTTACTACATAAGGCTTTGAGGTGTCTGTATATATGTTTTAATGTCAATAAAATATACTTATTGACTGCAAAATTAGGCTACCCCCGAAAATGCTACCTTCAACCCCAGTCATAGCAACCGTTCTAGAAGGGTAGGGTTTTCAATTCATCACCCCTCACGGGGATGGAAACAGGAACAACCTTATTTTTATGTTCTCCTCCAAGAATTGTTTTCAATTCATCACCCCTCACGGGGATGGAAACCTAATCTGAACTTCCATCACAGCTAGCAGAGCATGTTTTCAATTCATCACCCCTCACGGGGATGGAAACTTTCGCGTTGGAGGAAAAAATGCTGGATTTTTTTTTGGTTTTCAATTCATCACCCCTCACGGGGATGGAAACAAAGCCAACTGTACCTGAAATCAGCGCTATTCCCCTGAGTTTTCAATTCATCACCCCTCACGGGGATGGAAACAAATTGTTCATCGATGAGAGGACAATCTATAGCAAGGTTTTCAATTCATCACCCCTCACGGGGATGGAAACAACGGTGGTCGCTGCAATAACTACTGCCCAAAGCATGTTTTCAATTCATCACCCCTCACGGGGATGGAAACATTCTGCGCATCGGATCACATCCTTACGATATACATGGTTTTCAATTCATCACCCCTCACGGGGATGGAAATAAGCAAACTAACAGCACATCTTTTGCAAAAGTATTTATTTTCTCGATTTTCTTTGCGCCTTTGCGCCTTTGCGTGAGCTTTTCACACTCATACTCCACAACGCAAATATTTATGCAAACAATCAAATGTAGACTTTGCTACTTCAAGTGTTTTCAATTAATTACCCCTCACGGGGATGGAAAACGAAACATTAACCTAAATCAGCCGCAATACCAAAATGATCTGAAGGATAAATATTAGGATTCTCCGGCGCAGGTTCAGTGAGAATCAATTGACAGTCGCGCACAGTCAAATTATTGCTAATAAATATGTAATCCAGAGTACCGCGCCAAGGTTTCCAGGTGCGATTGACATACAAATTTAGTACCCTCAGTGCAATTTTACGCCACAAGCTGCGGTTAGGTTTCACCAAAGGCGTAGGACAAGTATATTCTGGTTCTTCGCCATGATAACTAGCGTAAGCTGAAGTAAATTTTTCGCAGATGAATGCAATTTCGGGGGTGTCGGGAGTGGCGTTAAAATCTCCGACGGCGATAATGGGGATTTCTGGTGGTAGCTTACCCAGCCAATCGACTAATAACTGTATCTGCTTCATCCGTTCTGGTGTAGAACCAGGTTGCCAATAATAATGTCCGTTGCAAAATATTATAGAGCGATCGCCTATTTTTACCTCTACATATTGCGCCAGTCTACCTTGACTTTGTAAATCAAGTTGCGCCTGCTGTATAAAAGGATAGCGGCTAAGAATGGCAATTCCGTACTCAACACCAATTTTAGCCACTCGCTCTTGATAAGATACTAAATATACATAAGGCATTTCTAGCTGTTCTGCTAGCCAAGCTGCTGTATTTGCTTGTAAATTAACTTCTTGTAATCCAATTAAATCTGCCTGAACTGCTTTCAATCCTTCTACTAATAGTTGTCGTCGTCTCTCCCATAAATCCATTTCAAATAAAATGTTGATTGTGACAACTTTAACCATTTGTATCAGGCTCCTATTTAGTTTTTGTCATTTGTCATTTGTCATTTGTCATTTGTCATTTGTCAATCAAAATTAAGATTAATTGTAGGCTGGGAATTTTCCAACCTACTGATAATTATAAAGTCAGATACTCATCCTATATTAAAATTGCGTGACGGTGACGCTAATTCCAGAATCTAATTTCGGGACTTTTAAATATTCAATTGGTTCGCTGCTTCTGGGGGGAGGAGTTTGATTATTATTTAACTCCTGACATTTTTCAAATGCAGCCCCTGGATTTTCTAGGAATTCTAAGGGATTCATTTTTTGACATCCTTGTTGTTGGATGATGGAAATTCTATTGTTAGTTGGTAGCAAACTATTAGTAGGTTGAATGATGACGTTTTGCCACTTACTATCAATTGTTGCTGCTTCTGTTGCTAAATTAGCTGCTTGATTGGTGTCTTGGATTGTTGATTCTGTGACGCCAATTTGATGATTTTCTACTGGTGTGAGAAAGAGATTTTGTTGTTGAGCAGAGGCTGTTTTTGTGCCGGCGATCGCACTGATGATAACTAAAAAGAATAAGATGGAAAATTTCATTGTTACGTTCTCAATAAATAAATCAAACTGAACCGCCAAGAACGCCAAGTGCGCCAAGAAAGGAATTCAGGGAAGTTGGCGCAGTTTTATGAAAAGCAATGTAACCAGTATAGTTATAGCAAATTAGCTTTAAAAATAGTATAAACTTTCCCATTGTTAGATGAATATATGATGATTATAGAGATTTTTCGTTGCTTTTTGATGTAACACATTTATATACTCAATATGTAATGCCTATTTCCTGGTAAATACATATTTTGGTCACATATTGCCAAAAAATAATACAATTACTAACTTTACATTTTGATACAAAAAGACTATTTTTTCCGTAATCGCTGAGTCGGAAACAGTATTAATAACTGATGCCCCTTGTTTAGAATTATACATAAGTGAATGCTACTAACGATCGCCACCACACATACCCCAGCAACTAAGTTAGGTTTTTTACTCCATAAGCACCCAGAACGCTGTACTATCCGGTGAAGTTAGGGCGGGGAAAGGGTGCTAGGCTAAAAAAATATGTAGCTTCTTCATTTTTAAGTTTAGCGATCGCTCAACCATTCAACACCGCTTTAGCCGATCATTGTAAAAATAAACCACAACTAGCGCAAACTCCCATACCTAAAGACAACCAATAGCAAATCAAAATCAAAAATCTCTTCCTCTCTGCGCCTCTGGTTACTGAGCGGAGTCGAAGTATGCGTCTCTGCGTGAAATTAAATAATAATCAATGGAAGCAATAATTTTTATCGGTATTCAAGGCGTAGGTAAATCGACTTTTTATCAAAAAAACTTCTTTAACACCCACATTCGCATTAACCTAGATATGCTCAAAACCCGCCATCGAGAGCAAATTTTTCTCCAAGCTTGTTTAGCAGGTAAACAATCTTTCGTGGTAGATAATACTAATCTTACTATTGAAGAGAGACAGCGTTATATTACTCCAGCCAAATCCCAAGGGTTTAAAATCGTCGGTTACTACTTTCAGGCTGCATTAGAAGATTGCAAACAGCGAAATAATCAAAGACTACCTAAGCAAATTGTGCCTTTAGTCGGATTATTAGCAACTTATAAAAAGTTAGTTTTACCTACATGGGCAGAAGGATTTGATGCAATTTACACAGTCAAATCCGAATTAAATTATTCATTTATTGTAGAGGAATGGCAGCATGAAATTTGATGAACTGGATAGTAGAATGCGGATATTTGAAACAGCACACGATCATTGTGTGTTGCCAGGAATTTATATTGTAGCTAGATTAGATGGTAGAGGTTTTACGCGCCTCACAAAAGAAGTTCATCAATTTGAAGCGCCTTTTGATATCCGCTTTCGCGATTTAATGTTAGAAACTGTTGAACATTTAATGAATTGCGGAATTGAGATTACTTATGGTTATACCCAAAGTGATGAAATATCTTTGTTATTTGCTTACAATGAAAATACCTTTGGGCGGAAATTAAGAAAACTCAACTCAGTTTTAGCCAGTGAAGCTAGCGCTAAATTTTCTTTAATGTTAGGTTCTTTAGGCTGCTTTGATTGTCGCATTTCTCAGCTTCCCAATCCCACAGAAGTAGTCAATTATTTTCGCTGGCGGAGTGAAGACGCCCACAGAAATGCTTTAAATGCTCATTGTTATTGGTGTTTGCGTAAAGAAGGCAAAAATGCCACCCAAGCAACCAGCATGATGAAAGGATTATCTGTAGCTGAGAAAAATGAATTATTATTTCAACATGGAATTAATTTTAATCAAATTCCTAATTGGCATAAACGCGGGATTGGGTTATATTGGGAAACTTACGAAAAGCAAGGATTTAACCCGCTTAAAAGTGAAATAGTTCCAGCAACAAGACGACGCATAAAACGCGATTTAGATTTAAAAATGAAAGATGAATACAGCCAATTTATCGCTGAATTAATCTCGTAATTATATTCATAAATAAATGTAGGGTGTGTTGTCGCGCAGCGCAACGCACCGAATATCCAAAAATATCCTACGCCGCATCCATGAAGGCGTTTTCGGGATTTTAGCATGAGAAAGCGAACCTGTATACCCGCGATTGTCATGCGATCGCATCACCCTGTTATATTAATCTAATAGTCAGTAATGCGATCGCACCTTCATAGCTAGCAACCAATACTGTCTAATTAGTTACATTACTGCGTTATAGCTAATAATTGACAGTGTAGCCCCTTGCGGGTCTTGAATCATCGCAAATCTGCCAACATCAGGAATATCCATCGGTGCAAAGCAAACTGTCCCTCCCAATTCTTCCACTTGTTTGACAGTAGTATCAACATCTTGAACTGTAACATATACACCCCAGTGTGGCGGGATTGCAGACATATCATCTGGCTTTTTCATCAATCCGCCCACTTGTTGACGCGCTGCTGAGAGAACCGTGTAAACTCCTTCCGGGATTGGTTTATCTTCCATTGTCCAACCAAAGAGTTGGCTATAAAATTCTTTTGCTGAGGTGGTGTTAGTTGTCATTAACTCACACCAACTAAAAGCACCATGCTGTTGAAATACATTAGTCATAGTTTTAAACTGCTCAAGGCAGGCTATAGACAACGTCGCATTTATTATAGTTCAATTGTACTATAAATCAGTGTAAGTACATCAAAATTTACCGAATTTGCGATCGCAACCTTTGGCATTAAATAGAAAAAACACATCTATCGTAGGTGCATAGCGCACATCTATTAACTAAACCATCTCAAACTTTAATTGATGACTCTGAAAAAAATCATGAGTAAAATGATCTACAACATTCGTATCGCTCAATTCTAAATTATAAAAATCAACAAACTCATGGTCAAAATAAGGGCCAGCGTGCCAAGTACCGACATTTAATTTAATAAAACAATTTCCAGGAATGCGGAAAGCGGCGATTTCTGCTAACACTGGTACATCTAATTCATTATGAGGCGGACAAACCCCCATTAACCAATCTTTCCCTGCTAAAGAACCTAAACATTGAGTACATTGCACGTGGCGCGTAATTTTATGAAACTTGCGCCCGTTACGATGCAAGCGCATAATATAAAATCGCGGCGTACCATTTTGCAAATTTAATTGCGCATCTTCTACATCAAAAGCTTTACCATCAGCACTAGGAAAAATCACCTGTCCGAAAGGTTGAAAGTTTTCCGGTGTAATTAATTTCGCCTGTAATTGTTGTATGGTTTGTGATGTACTCATATATTTTTAGAAAAATTACCAATCTAATTCTTGAGGAATTAAGGATTTAGGAATTATCGACGCTTGCTTTTCTTTATCTGAAGGTTGAGTATACCACCAAGCCCAAGCAATAAAAACTGCTTGAAAGGGAAGGCGAATTACTTGTACCCAAGGTGAATCTGAATAAGGTATGGTTTCAATCTTAATATGATTGACTGCCATATTGATATTCGCCGGAAAAACCGCAATAAATAGCAAAATTAATCCCCAAGCAGCAGCTTGACTTACAGGGGGAACTAATAAGCCGATACCGCCTAAAATTTCATAAAAGCCACTGAGATAAACTAATCCTAAGGGATATGGCAGTTGTGGCGGCATAATTTTGACGAAAGGTTGGGGGAAAACAAAATGCGTCACACCCACAATAATTATTGATATCGCCAGGATGACGCGCCAAAGTTCCTTATTTTTGTACATAAGATTCACCTCATTCTCAATTTAGTGATATTTCTTTAGTTTTATTGGCGAATCTAATTCTGTCTTCACTCTCCAGTGAGAAAATTTGCGAAAATGCTTCCAAAATCGTACTCGCGACTTTAGAGTGTTGAGATATAGCAATCCTAAATAATTGGTGAAATTGGCAATCTCTCAGCTTGTTCTCTTATCCTTGGCGTACTTGGCGTACTTGGTGAAGCAGTCGCAGTCTTGGCGCTTTGCGTCGATTGCGAACTGCTGAACCCGAAGGGCGGTTCATTCCAAAAATATTTTCACAACTCATATAGGATTGCTATAAGTAAAATCGGTATCTAGCAAAAGGCGAATTATGACAAAAAACGTAAATCGGCGTCAATTTATCTGGTTTGGTTCCGCAACGTTAGGTACTAGCTTAATGCTGAAAGCCTGTAGCAGTAACCAAACAACACCAACCGCGACAACCACAACTAAAGCAGGGGGTGATACTTCAGGGTTTAAAATAGCGATCGCACTTCCTGGAATTATCACCGATAAAGCTTGGAATCAATCTGGCTATGAAGGCGTTACCCTCGCCAAGCAAAAGCTAGATGCAGAAATAGCCTATGTAGAAAAGGTAGCGCAAGCGGATCAAACTGAAGTTCTCACAGATTTTGCCCGTAAAGGCTACAATCTTATCTTCGCGCATGGCGGACAATTTGATGCTGCAATCGAACAAATCGCGCCACAATTTCCTAAAACTTTTTTTGTGGGGGTAAATGGTAATCTTAAAGCTGAAAATATTGCCTCATTAAGAATAGATCATTTACAAGCCAGTTATTTATGTGGAATTATCGGCGCTTCCATGAGTAAATCTAATAAACTAGCTTATATTGCAGGCGAGAAATTTCCAGCCACCGAAGGAGAATTGAGAGGATTTGAATTAGGTGCAAAATCTGTCAAACCAAATATTCAAGTTACCTCTACTTTCACAGGTGATTGGAATGATGTTGCCAAAGCTAAAGAAGCGACTTTAGCAATTATTTCTTCTGGCGCTGATGTCATCTATCAATGGTTAGATAATGCCTCGGCTGTTGTCTTACAAACTGCTAGTGAAAAGGGAGTATATGCTTTTGGCAATACCAACGATCAATTAGATATAGCACCAAAAGCCGTATTAACTAGTGCAGTTAAACGCTTAAATTTAGCCATAGCTTATTTGGCAGATTTAGCTCAGAAAAAACAACTCAAAGGGCAAATATATACAATTGGTTTAGAAAGAGAAGATATTCTATTTTTAGGTAAATTTGGCAAGACTGTACCCGAAGCATTACAGGAACAAGTATTAAACGTTACAGACGATATTGTTGAGAAGAAAATTATTTTTCCAAATTGTCAGGAAGCTGGTAAAGATACACGCTGCGTCAAAAAAGTAGCAGAATAAATTTACTCACTAATGTTGTGTTGATGCGTTGCGCTACGCGACAACACTACAATATTTGAATATTTTTTATTTATATGAACTATTTACGCTTAGAAAATATTACTAAACGCTTTGGTTACTTTATTGCTAATGACGCTATTAGCCTCGATGTTAAATCTGGTAGTATTCATGCCATTCTAGGCGAAAATGGTGCAGGTAAGAGTACCTTAATGAATATCATTAGCGGACTTTACCAACCAGATGCAGGACAAATTTATCTTGCAGAACAAGCTATTAAAATAACTTCACCTCATCAAGCAATTAAATTAGGTATTGGTACGATATATCAACATTTTATGCTGGTACCGCAGTTAACTGTTACAGAAAATATTATCTTAGGTACAAAACCCAGTTGGCGGTTAAATTTGCACCAGAAACACCAAGAAATCGCTGCATTATCCCAAACTTACGGCTTAGAAATTGATCCGAAAGCGAAGGTAGAGAATTTACCCGTAGGAATACAACAACGAGTAGAAATTCTCAAAGTACTTTACCGCCAAGCCAAATTATTAATTCTCGATGAACCAACAGCAGTATTAACACCACCAGAAGTAAAATCATTAATTGCTATTTTGCGTCAACTCGCAGATGCAGGTAATACCATTATTTTTATCAGCCACAAATTAGAAGAGGTAATGAACCTCTGTGATACAGTCACAGTTTTGCGTCAGGGAAAAGTAGTAGGAACAACAGCAACTAAATCTACTACACCCCAGCAATTAGCCGCATTAATGGTAGGAAAAGAAGTTAATTTACAATTAAATAAACCCCCCATATTTTCAGGAGAAGTTATCCTCACAGTCCAAAACTTACAAGTTGCAGATGATAGAGGATTTACAACTGTAAATAACATCTCTTTTGAACTGCGCAAAGGCGAAATTTTAGGCGTTGCGGGTGTCGATGGAAATGGACAAAAAGAATTAGCTGATGCCTTGGCAGGATTAAGAAAAGTAAAGCAAGGTAACATAAAGTTTACACATCAACCTTGCATAGTGGGTTACATCCCAGAAGATAGACAAACAATGGGATTAATTATGCAATTTAGCATTGCCCAAAACTTAATTTTAAAATCTTTTAAATATCTGCCCTTTTGTCGTCGGTTTCTGTTACAACAAAAAGCGATCGCCCATCATGCCCAAGCTGCAATGGAAGAATTTGATATCCGCGCTACAGGGAAAGATATCAAAGTCAGTCAGCTATCGGGAGGAAATCAGCAAAAAGTAGTCTTAGCGCGAGAATTAGCGGGAGAACCAGGGTTAATTATCGCTATGCAACCCACACGCGGCTTAGATGTCGGTGCAACAGCAGCCGTACATAGTCGAATTTTAGCAGAACGCGATCGCGGTGCCGCAATTTTGTATATTTCCACCGAATTAGAAGAAGTCATGGCAATGAGCGATCGCCTTGCCGTAATCTATAGAGGTGAGTTTGTCGCTATTTTAGATGCAGCCACGGCGACAGTAGCAGAGATTGGTTTATTGATGGCTGGGGAGAGAAGGTGACGCGGGGAAAAATTCTATAATGACTGAAGAAGAGATGCAAAAGCTACATAACACAATTGATATTGGAGTCAAAGCAGCAATTGCAGCCGCGATTGAAAGACATCGCCAACTTGGACAATCAATTAGTGTTATGAAGGATGGTAAAGTGGTGACTTTAACTGCTGATGAAATTGCAGCGATTCAAAATCAACATTATAGTCACAAAATTTAAACCTAAAAATAATATTTCATAAGCCTAAACAGTAGCGAGTAGTTGCTTCAACTAATAGCATCATCTGTTCAGACAACTTACCCGCAGGAGTTTCTGGAAATCGTTTTGGATCGAGAGAACGAATTTGAAAACACAAAAATACAGTTTCTAAAGTTAAACCACTCTCGGATGGAGGAACTCTTACCATCGTTGGATAATCACGAAGGATATTTGCTCCTTTAGTACCAACGACTACAGTAATAACTAAGGGAAGACGATTAATTGCATCAATAGAAAGTACTAAAACTGGACGTTCTCCTGCTTGTTCTCTACCTTGAACTGGATTTAAGTTAACAAAGTATATTTCTCCACGCTGGATATTCATTATTCATTCAAACCATCAAATTCAGTATTAGCAAATTCTTGATTAATAACTATTAATTCTGCTTGAACTTCTGGATCGTTTGCCATGTTTGCTAGTTGTTGTTCAATACTTTCTAGCTGAATATTGGTCAGTTCTTTGAAGGTATTAATTTTCAAATTATGGATAATTCTATCAACTAGCCATAACTGCTCCTCACGAGATAAAAGACTAATAGATTCTTCAATTTTATTGAGATGTGATGAATTAATAAATTTTAGATAATTTAAACCATACCCTAAATAACGCCGTATTAGATATAACCAAATAGAGTTGACATTATCTGTCTGATTTTCTTGAGCTATTTTTTTAGCTAAATCCTGAATTTTACCATCAATATCATGAATAATTTTGGTATATGCACAATCTGCTTCTCTACTCAATTTCCGATCGCGTCCAACTTGATAACGCAAAAAATTTTTAATTACTTCCGTACTTTCTGTAGTTTCTGAGACTTTTAATAAATTCCTTAGATAGGATTCTTCAAGCTCGTTATCAAAAGATTTATTATCTAATATATTCTGAATTGCAATTAGTAATTCTGCTTCAGCCTGACTTATACTCTGCTGAATATCTAGGCTAAGATTTCTATTCGATAGGTAACTCATTATTTAAGTTTAGGGTAAAGAAACATTATCATTATTATTCAGATTGTAACTAATCCCATGAAATTACTGTTACCAATCCTATCACCGCTAATAGCCATAGTATCCGCTTTACTCGTCGGTGCTATCCTCATCCTCATAGCTGGGGCGAATCCCCTCACCGCCTACACAGCTTTATTTCAAGAATCCCTCTCTACCTATTTCGGATTTGGTAACACCCTCACAAAAATGACACCGCTATTATTCACCAGCTTAGGAGTATTAGTAGCACTGCGGGCTGGACAATTTAATATTGGTGGTGAAGGACAAATTTATTTAGGTGCATTAGGCAGTACTTTAATTGGTTTATACGTAACCGGATTACCTGCTTTCATTCACATTCCCTTAGCACTGTTCGCCGGATTTCTATTTGGTGCAATTTGGGGTTGGATTCCCGGTTATCTTAAAGCCATGCGGGGAGTAAACGAAGTAATTACTACCTTATTACTCAACTATATTGCAGTGAATTTAGTTAGCTATCTCGTGCAAAATCCTTTAATGGCTTTAGGTGCGCCTAGCCCTTATTCGCCGTTAATTGCCAACACTGCCCGCCTAGCGATTATATTACCACAAAGCCTAGCTCATGCAGGAATTTTATTAGCATTACTTGCCGCCGGCTTATTGTGGGTATTGTTAGAGCGATCGCCATTAGGTTACCAAATCACCGCCATCGGACATAACCCAATAGCTGCCCGTTATGCTCACATATCAGTAGAACGAACAATTATGCTAGTAATGGCATTAGCCGGAGGATTAGCAGGATTAGCTGGAAGTTGTGAAGTAATGGGGTTAAAATTCCGCTTATTTGAACAAGTTTCCCCAGGTTATGGATTTGACGCCATTGCGATCGCTTTTTTAAGTCGTGGTAGCATCTTCGGTGTCATCCTCACATCCTTATTTTTTGCCGCCCTGCGCAGTGGAGCGAACGTCATGCAGCGTAGTGCAGGCGTGCCAGTCACTGTAGTTTACGCAATTCAAGGATTAACAGTCTTATTTATAGCTATCAGCCTAGCAGTAGAAAGACAGATAACAATTCAAAATTCAAAATTCAAAATTCAAAAATAAAAGTAAAAGTAAAAACGCAAAGTCACCCTGAGGGTTAACGCAGAATCACGCCAAAAAACTTTGCGAACCTTTGCGTAAACCTTAGCGTTCCTT
Organism: Calothrix brevissima NIES-22; assembly: GCF_002367995.1. Classification (GTDB taxonomy): domain Bacteria; phylum Cyanobacteriota; class Cyanobacteriia; order Cyanobacteriales; family Nostocaceae; genus Aulosira; species Aulosira brevissima. The sequence goes on along the minus strand of NZ_AP018207.1, from coordinate 2,684,650 downwards.
TGCGTTTAAAAACAGATATGAACAATCTCAACTTCTTCTCTGATTACCTCATAGCCACCTTACGCCTCACCATCCCTTTAGGATTCGCTGCTCTAGGCGGATTATACTCCGAACGCTCAGGAGTGTTAAACATCGCCCTAGAAGGAATGTTACTCACAGGTGCTTTTACCAGCGCTGCTGCTACTTTCTACACTAGTAACCCTTGGCTTGGTATTCTAGCCGCCTTATTAGCTGGCGCATCAGTAGGATTACTCCATGCTATTTTATGTATCACTTTGCGCATTGACCAACTAGTCTCTGGACTAGCAATTAATCTCGTCGCTGCTGGGTTAACATCATTTTTAGGCAGGTTAGTATTTAGCGGTAGCAGTACACAGCAATTACCAGGAATTCCCGCAATTATCATTCCAGGTTTAGCGAATATTCCCGTGCTAGGTTCGCTATTATTTCAGCAAGATATTTTAGTATATTTACTAATATTCTTAGTATTTCTAACTACCTATATTTTATATCAAACCAGCTTTGGCTTAACATTGCGGGCTGTAGGTGAATCGCCCAAAGCAGCAGATACAGCCGGAATATCAGTAGAAAAAGTGCGTTATATCGCCGTAATAATTAGCGGCTGTTTAGCGAGTTTAGGCGGTGCTTATTTAACTTTAGTTCAAGTCAGATTTTTTGCCGAGGGGATGAGTGCAGGTAAAGGATTTATTGCGATCGCAGCTTTAATATTTGGCAGATGGCATCCTATATATAGCGCCTTAGCTTGTGTGCTATTTGGTGCGACAGAAGCCTTACAACTGCGAATTCAAGCCTTAGGTGCAAATATCCCCTACCAATTTTTAGTCATGTTACCTTATGCGATCGCTTTATTGGCATTAGTCGGATTAGCAGGAAAATCTACACCGCCCAAAGCCTTAGGTAATCCATACTTGAAAGAAAATAGTCAATAGTCAGTTGTCAGTTGTCAGTTGCTAGAGACACGATTAATCCCAGCTATACAGTTGTCAATAATTTATCTCCTCTGCCCAATGCCCAATGCCCAATGCCCAATTCATTACTTAGTGCCAAATAAGCGATCGCCTGCATCACCCAAGCCGGGGATAATATAACCATGTTCGTCTAAATGGTCGTCAATTGCGGCTGTGTATACAGGTACATCTGGATGAACAGCACAGAAATGCTCAATTCCTTCCGGTGCAGCAAGTAAGCAGACGAACTTGATTGATAAAGGATTAGTTGATTTTAAACGTTCTACCGCCGCTACAGCCGAATTCCCCGTTGCTAACATCGGATCGACAACAATCATGTCTCGATGTTCCACATCATGGGGGACTTTAAAATAATATTCTATGGGAATCAGGGTTTTCGGGTCGCGATATAAACCTACATGTCCCACCCTAGCTGAAGGCATTAACTCTAGCATCCCATCTAAAATACCCTGTCCCGCCCGCATAATTGAAACTAACACCAACTTTTTATCAGGTGCAAGCACAGGCGCATTCATCGGTGCGAGTGGCGTTTTAATTTCCTCGTATTTCAGAGGTAAATCCCTAGTTACCTCATAAGCCAACAACAAACTAACTTCTTTAACAAGATTCCGAAATTTTGTTGTACTAGTTTCCACCCGCCGCATCAGCGTTAATTTATGCTGAATCAATGGATGTTCAATAAGCGTTACTTGATTTTGTTGGTCAATAGTCATTTTTTAACGTGTCGCAGAAGTCCCCACCTTCAATGTACTCATAAGGTGGCGATTGTGAGTGGGGGGTGAGGAACAATCGCCGAAGTCCCACTCGATTGTATGGGTATCTTTGATACCTGGGTCGATGAAGCTACCGTTGAAGGTAATGGCTGTACTTTATATGTGTTATTTGAAGCGGGAGGCAAATTATGGATGCTGAAGAGTTGTTGCAGCGTTATGCTACTGGGGAAAGAAACTTTCCTGGAGTCAGACTCAGGGGTGTTTTTTTGGATAACACTAAATTGATGGAAATTAACTTGAGTGGGGCTGACTTGAGTGGGGCTGACTTGAGTGGGGCTAAACTCAATAGAGCTAACTTGAGTTGTGCTAAATTGTGCGGTGCTGCCCTGTGCGAGGTTGATTTCACCGGAGCTAACTTGAGTAGAGCTGACTTGCGAGGAGTCAATCTCAAAGGTTCTGGTATTATTGATGCTGATTTGACTGAAGCTATTTTGGATGGGGCTGTTATTGGTGGAGAAGAAAGTGCCATTAAAGGGGCTAATTTTGACAGAGCTTCTCTCCGAGGCGCTAACTTCATCATGGCTGCTTTGATTCAGACTAGTTTCAGAGGTGCAATCTTTGATGGAGCTAGTTTCGACAGTGATTCTGGGTTCAATGATAGTGATCTCACCGGAGCCAGTTTTCAAGTTTCCAATTTCAGACTGCCAGAATATATACCTCCAGGTGGCGGACGCATTATTCTCCCAGACGGTCGCTCGGTGGGTGAAATAAAGTGCGATCGCAATCTCCCGTAGGTTGGGTGGAGGCTTTGCGGAACCCAACACATGATATCAAGAAAATAGAAATTATTTAAATAACCAAATACTTAATTCAACGCTCAAAATCAACGCTGCAAATATTGTATAAAATGTTGGGTTACGCTACGCTGCACCCAACCTACGAATCTTCGGCTGTGGGGAGGTCGGCGATTTGGAAGGTTAGGTTGAAGGTGGGGTCGAATAAGGTAGACCAGAGGTTGAGTGAGTTATCTTGATATGTGTTATTTAATACTGAGGTAGAGGTATGGAAAGGAAGAATATTACGGTTGAAGAACTGCTGCAGCGTTATGCTGCTGGCGAGCGGGATTTTAGAAAGATCCACCTGGTCTTCGATGAGTACGAGCGGGATGAGAGCGGAGAGGCTAGGTTCGATCAGTCCGGCGATCCTATCATGCGCCCAGGAATTCAGGAAGGGTGTTTGCGTGGAACTAATTTGAGTGGGGTGGATTTCCGAGGTTCCAACTTGGGAGCCATTCGGATGTATTCCCAAGGCTTGGTTCTCTGCCATGCCAATTTGTCGAAGCTGGATCTGAGCGTTTTCTTGTTTAGAGGTAGTAATTTGAGTGGAGCTAACTTGAGTGGGGCGCAGCTCTTCCGAGCTAACTTCACCGATGCTAATTTGAGTGGAGCTAAATTGGATAGAGTTATTGCCACTGAAACTAAGTTCTTTGATGCTAATCTCACTAGTGCCAGCTTCATCAAAGCTAGTTTGACTGACACCCGCTTTGGGGGAGCAGATTTGACCACAGCTAATTTTAGGAATGCTAGAAACGCTTATTTCGAGAGAGTTATTCTCAAAGACACCATTATGCCAGATGGTAGCTTGAGAAGCAGCTAGATTTGGCTCAAATTCATCTACAGATGCTAGGAGGTTAGTGCGATCGCAATCTCCCGTAGGTTGGGTGGAGGCTTTGCGGAACCCAACACATGATATCAAAACAATAGAAATTATTTAAACAACCTAAATATCTAAAAATTAACGCTTCAAATATTGCATAAAATGTTGGTTTACAGCACATATATTCGCTGCACATATCTCTCTTGCGCCTCCACACAACCTACAAATTTAAAATATTTATTCACATCCAACATCATCAGGAAATTCTATTTCTTCTCCCGCACCCCAATTAATATCATAAATATTCTTGGCCACATACAACATAAAACTTGAATATTGCCAATCTTTTGGTGCTTTTACACATCCATGTTTGACGGGATTGTAATGTATATAATCCACATGCCTGACAAAATCATTTTCGTTTTTAATTTGATGTTCCCAAAATCTGCGCTGCCAAACTGCTTGTTCGCCCTTTTTCTGGCGCGATGCTGATACTTTTCCTTTATATTTTGTATGACAATGAGAGCTAAAATAACTTTTAATCAATCGCCAACGCTTAGAAAAATCACTATCTCCCGGTGGTAATGTCCAAAGACAATGAATGTGATTTGGTAAAATAGCGATCGCGTCTACTCTAAATGGATATTCTCGAATAACTTCTTTAAATCCTTGCCGTAATAATAAAATATTTTCTGGTTCGCAAAGAAAACTTCGTCGGTTATGAGTGACAACCGTAAAGAAAAATGTTCCTCCCTCTATTTTGGCTCTGCGATATTCCATACAGTCTTTGAATACTGCATATAAATTATACGAAACCAATTTAACATTATCGGTAAAATGGGGTTTTTTTTGCGTTTTTTACGGAATCTAGAGAATATTAGGCAGTAATTTTTACTTGCAAATTGGCAAAGTGATTTTTCTACACCACAAAGTGTTGTCCAAGGGCATCGCAATCTCCCGTAGGTTGGGTGGAGGCTTTGCGAAACCCAACACATGATATCAAGAAAATAGAAATTATTTAAATAACCAAATACTTAATTCAACGCTCAAAATCAACGCTTCAAATATTATACAAAATGTTGGGTTACGCTACGCTGCACCCAACCTACGAATCTTGATTTGTCATTAGTCATTAGTCATTAGTCATTAGTCATTTGTCATTTGTCATTTGTCAGTTTCCTTGTCCCCTTTCCCATCTTCCCAATCAGTCAATCACGAGAAAATCTCACCACCAAACATAAAAATGTCTCTTCCCAGTCAACAGTCAACAGTCAACGCTATTTTCAACTTAGAATACCGTCCCATCACTCTCTATTTGTATGGGGGGTATCCCACCTGTTCTCAGTTCGGCGGCGATTTTGCGTCCAGCTGTCCAAGTTCCCCCTTGGAGGATTTTGACTAAAGGTAGTTCCTCAGGACTCATACCCAACTTTTCCCGGACTGTCGCCGCAATTCTATCTAAAAGAATCACCGTCAAAGCCCGCCATTCAACTATAACTGCTGATGCTACCGAGTGAGATGTCCGTAAAATTTCTGGATTTTTCACGCTTATCAGTCCCAAATCCAGACATAAGCCCCCATTACGATATTCTGGTAAACCAGTAAGTCTATCCAAACCAGTAATTGTCAAACCAAGTTCTTGCAATGGTTCTAACAAAGAATATGTTAACCACTGAGATAATTTATGGAAAGGGACTAAACCATCATCACTAATCGCTGGATGTTCCCAAACATCGCCTAAATTTACCCCAGCTATCTCTAATCTACCCGGCCAAATATCACTTAACCCTTCCAACACTGCACTTAATACAGTTGTCGCGGCTAACTGTCCATTCTCCGACTTACCCAAGAGATATGTAACCAAATTCCCCGGACGAGGATTTGTATCGCCAAATAAATGAGGGGAAGCCAGTAAAACTTGTCCTAACTTTTGCAATAAATTCAATCTTCCCCCAATCCCCACCAAAGGATTATCAGCAGTTACTTGGAACCCTGTTGCTAATTCCGCCTCAGTTAACTGTTGTAACCGAGAAGCATCAGCCTGGGGTAAACCATCACTAGCAAAATTTCCTTGACAAAACATCTGGAAACTCGCCACCGCTAACCCTTCCGAACGCCCCAACCTTAAATTAGTTTCTTGCTCATGATAATGCCATCTATCCCCAGCACCAGCATCTAAAAGCACGCTAATAATCGCCAAATCAAACTTCGCCGCCGCCTTTTCCTCTGGAGATAACCCCGCCAACAGCGTATCTAACTTGGCTAATCGCCCGACACCCCCAACTTCAAAATGTCGCCACCGACTGTGAAACGGAACATCTAAATTCGGGTATTCTCCCCGTATCACTTCCATCACATAATCCGCCACTCTTCCCAGCTGATTCAAATCGCAGAGAAAATTCTCTGACTTCCCCTCACACACCCAGGAAAACAATTCTCCACACCGTTCCCGAATCGCTGCCGGCGAACGAAGATATGCAACTAACTTTTCTTCCTCTCTTGGCGTACTTGGCGTCTTGGCGGTTCCCATTTCCACTTTTCACCTCCTAATCCAGGAGACGCGATGAATCGCGTCTCTACAATATGTTTTACCCTTCCAAATCTCGCCCCTTCACTTCTCCCAAACTTTCTGTATCTAATACATTACCTGTGGTATAATATCCAGCCGCTTTTTTTGCTTCAATTTCTACCCGCGCATCCTGGGGAATTAAATCCTCTGGGATAGGTACTCTTTCGACAATTTCAATCCCCGCTTGGGTGATGGCATTGTATTTCATATTACTCATGGATACCATGCGGTCAATTCGGGTAATCCCTAACCAATGCAATACATCAGGCATTAACTCTTGAAAGCGCATATCTTGCACACCCGCGACGCATTCTGTCCGGGCAAAATAGGCATCAGCGCGATCGCCTCCTTCTTGGCGCTTCCTGGCATTGTAAACTAGAAATTTGGTCACCTCTCCCAAAGCCCGTCCTTCTTTACGGCAATAGACAATCACGCCTACACCCCCTTCTTGGGCGGTTTGAACGCAAACCTCAATTCCATGCACTAAATAAGGACGACAGGTACAGATATCGGAACCAAACACATCAGAACCGTTACATTCATCATGTACCCGCACTGCTAAAGGTTTATTCGGATCGGCGATCGCATCAATATCACCGACAATATAGACAGTGACACCGCCAATTGGTGGCAAAAACACCTCTAAATCAGAACGTGTCACTAATTCTGGGAACATTCCCCCAGTTTGCTCAAATAAAGCGCGGCGTAAATCGGTTTCTTTAATGCCAAACCGCTTGGCAATTCCTGGTAAATACCACACAGGCTCAATCGCCGCCTTTGTCACCACCAAATCGCCACCAGGCTTCATAATTTTGCCATCCACCTGCAAGCGCCCTTTATCCACCGCATCTTGCAGTTCTGGCATATTAATATGGGCTTGAGTAATCGCAATCGTCGGGCGGATGTCATAACCTTGGGCGTAATAAGAGCTAAATACCTCACTCCCTACCGCCCCAAAGGGGTCAAGTGAAACAATTTTATCAGCATCAAACCAACTCGGATGGGGGCCAATGCGAGTTACTGGCGCTGTATTCGTTAAATCAGCCCGATGATCTGATTGTAAAGCACCACTAGCTACCGCTAAAGCGCGATATACCGCATAACTACCAGAGTGAGTGCCAATGACATTTCGATGTGCTTGCTTTGTTAAAGTCGCAATAATCGGCCCCCGTTCCAGAGGATTACTCGCCCCCCAGTGAATCGGGATAGGCTTAGTACCACCATTATTGGGATGGGATGTGAGAACAATATGCCGGGAACCGCTATTTTGCTTTGGCATAATTAATTAATTTTTTTTGTGCTGTTTTTATCAAGTATTAGTCAATAGGGTTTTGTCAACTATTGGTAAATATATGATGTCCTAATGACTAATTTTTTATGAATTTAGTTGTTTAAATCCGTATTAATAGTATTACTGAATACAACTAAAATACAACACGGAAAATGCGTAATTTACAACTGTAATAAGAGAATTTAAAGTTAACTTTAAAAATGCCTAAGTAGAGAATTTTGTGCGAAAGTTGATATATAAATACGATTACCTAGATCACATTTATGGATTCTTTATCGATCAGATCTTTACTTGAAGATTTGAAAAATGCTGACGCTACAGTTCGGGAACAGGCCACAAAGAAATTATGGCGGATTTGGTTTCAGCAGAAGGGAATTTATGGCTTAGAGAAAATAGATAACAGCCAGAAGTTACTTGATGCTGGTGAAACTACGGAAGCTGAAAAAGTCCTAAGCCAACTAATAGAAGAACAACCCGATTTTGCTGAAGCATGGAATCGTCGTGCTTTTCTTTACTACAGTATCGGTGATTATCAAAGATCCTTAGCTGATTGCCAAATGGTAATTAATTTAAATCCCGTACATTTTGGTGCACTTCATGGTATGGGATTATGTTATGCAGCTTTGGGAAAATATCGCGAAGCTATCCAAGCTTTTCAAAACGCGCTAAAAATTCAACCTTATTCGGTGGTGAACCAAAAGCTGATTTTAGAATGTACATTCAGAATCAGCTAAAATACCACAGATTAAGGAGCGTTATCCTGTTCCATGAATCAATCTCCATGCTCATCAACTGCAATTTCTCGCCTTAGTCGCCGTCAGTTTCTTCAGTACAGTTGCATCGGTATAAGTAGCAGTTTGCTTGCGGCTTGTACTAATAGCAATCCAACATTAACTACAAGTTCAGGGTTAGATAAAGTTACCTTTGGTACAAATTGGCTCGCCCAAGCAGAACACGGCGGATTTTACCAGGCGATCGCGACTGGAATCTACAAAAACCACGGGCTAGATGTCACAATTAAAATGGGTGGCCCCCAAACACCTAGTGGTACTCAGTTATTGATGGGAGGAGCAGTAGATTTTTTCATGGGTTATGGCATTGATGCCATAAACGCCGTAGCACAAGGAATTCCCAAAATCACGGTAGCGGCAATCTTTCAAAAAGACCCCCAATGTATTATTTCCCATCCCAACACAGCAATTAAAACTCTTGCCGACCTCAAAGGCAAACCGATTTATGTCTCAGCCGCCGCTAACCTGAATTATTGGCCTTTTCTGAAAGCTAAGTATGGTTTTACAGATGAACAAAAACGCCCCTATAATTTCAATCCTGCCCCATTTTTGGCAGATAAAACCTCAGCCCAACAAGGCTATATTACATCCGAACCTTTTGCAGTGGAAAAGCAAGGTGGATTTAAACCATTAGTATTTTTCAATACCTTAGCCAATTTACGAGGGTTCGACGCCTGTGGAAATGGGATGAATACGTCCTAGAGAAGTAAGCTTGGCAAAAATTTGGGCTAATAAAATAGGCTCAGGCTTTTGAGGAAGTATTTTTAACATTTCATGAACATATCGAAAACCACGGTAATAAGCTTTCAGGTCAATAATGCCAGAACCAGGATTATGTTTACGGAAATCAGCCAGAAGATGATGGGATAAATTAACCATGAAGAATGCAAGATTAGCCGCATTAGTCACAGCAGTTTGGCTCAAATTCATAAAATCCTCTAAACCCCAAAACTGCTTGGCATCACGAAAGTTAAACTCGATTTGAAAACGTAGCTTGTAGTAGTCAATAATCTTATCAGCCTTCAAATCTAGGTCACTAGAAAATAAAATTACATGGCTACGAGCTTGAGTTTTAAGATTGGTTTTTACCAAAATTACTACATTGATAGCCTGGGAAAATTCTTTGTGAAGAAGAGTAGCTTGATAAATACAGGAAAGAATTCCATCTTCAATATCACTTTTACACAAATATTTCTCAGGTAGATTACGGTAGTCTAGTTTTTCCCCGTATTTACGACGAGAACGTTTATTCGAGTCAGGATTTTCATAAGGGATGTATAATGCTGAATCATGGCGCAGCTTGGAAATTATGTGCAAGTTAACTTGTCGTGCCATCTGCAAGGCATTGTTGTTACCAAAATGACCATCTACTACCAAGTATGTCAAGGGGATAAAGTTAGCTACTAGCTCAAATAGTGAGTTAATCATCTTTTTAATTAACAAGAGTTCAGATGTTAATATCACTTCTGTTTTGTTTTTATTCTTACTGCCTTTCGGTCTTCCCCGTCCACGTTTCTCTTTAGCTTTTACTTTTTTGATTGGCAAGGTGCTATTTATTTGGGCATCACTTTTAATTACCTGTTCTATTCCAATCGGAAATGATTGCCTTTCTTCTACGCTTACTAATGACAATACGAAGAACGATAACCCATTCATTGGTTTACTGGCCAAGCTAGAAAAAAATCTATCTACCCCGTATGTTTGCTTACCCGATTTACTAACTACAACTTCATCTCCTGCCAGCAAGTACACATCATTTTCTCGCCACAAATGTTTACGAAAAAACAGCCAAAACAATGTTGCCCAAGGTATGACTGTCGAGAAAAATCTTCCCATCGTCCGATAGCTACCGCCTGCGCCTGTCCAACGCGCAATTCCCAACATCGTGACTCGACCACTCATAGCTAACATTGCCAGGATGACTTGGTTCAATTGCCGCATCGTTGTCGCGTTTATCTGCGGTAGCAAGCATTGTAACAATGATAAGATATCGGGCATGGGCGGCCAGTGGTTTTTGAGTTGTCGTTGTGAGAGACAATAACTCTACTACGAAACGCCCTCCCTCTTCATGCTCTTATTTTGGCAACGGTATTGATTTTTACTAGCAGATTATGGTTACGAACCATACGCCACAACAATTGAAACCAAAAAAGAACTAGTCGCCAAAAATCCCGATTTAGTCAAGCGATTTGTTGATGCTTCCATTAAAGGTTGGTACAGTTACTTAGAAAATCCCCAACCAGGTAATCAATTAATCAAACAAGAGAATCTAGAAATGACCGACGAGCAAATTGCTTATGGGATTGAAAAGCTCAAAGAATCGGGAATTATCTTGTCCGGCGACGCAGAAAAACAAGGCATTGGCGCAATGACACAGGCACGCTGGAAATCAGTATTCGATAGCATGGTAAATACTGGACTGTCTCAGCCCAATGTTAATTATCAAGATGCATTTACCTTACAGTTTGTCAATCATGGTAAATAATTTGTCATTTGTCATTTGTCATTTATAAATGATCCCCAATATTAGGGGCGGGAAAACCCATACGTGTCAACTTAAGCTGAAAGCTATATAGGGCAGGCGTTGTGCAAAACCCGCTCGCCCTCATCCCCTAACCCCTTCTCCCCAAGGAGAAGGGGAATTGGATCTCTAGCTCCCCCCTCCTGGTGGGAGAGGGGCTGGGGGTGAGGGCGAAACCTTTTCACCAAACGGGTTTCGCGTTAAGTTGACACCAATGGGGAAAACCCCGCCCCTACTAGTTTCTTCCCTGGGCAAATTTTATGATGAGGGTATGTGTTTTTATTTATTATCTGGCGGTTTACCTTCTGCCCTCTGCCCTCTGCCCTCTGCCTTATATTAATTAATGAATCACCCTCCCGCAATTAAACTCAGCCACATTAGCAAAATCTACGCTAATGGCACAGTTGCCTTAGAAAACTTAAATTTAGCTATCCCAGAAGCCCAATTTGTCAGTTTAGTCGGCTCTTCTGGCTGTGGTAAAAGTACAGTTCTCCGACTGATTGCCGGACTAGGACAGATGAGTTCTGGTACTATTGATTGGGGTTTACCTGCCCAAGCACGTAAACTAGCTTTTGTGTTTCAAGATGCAGCACTGATGCCTTGGGCGAATGTGAAAGAAAATGTTCGTTTACCGCTAAAGTTGGCAAAGGTAGCTGCAAAAGATGCTGAAAGTTTGGTAGAGAAAACTTTGGCATTGGTAGGATTAGAGAAATTTCAGCATAGCTACCCCCGTGAGTTATCTGGGGGAATGAAAATGCGGGTATCAATTGCGCGGGCTTTAGTTACCCAGCCAAATATTTTATTAATGGATGAACCATTTGGTGCTCTAGATGAAATTACTCGCAGCAAGCTAAACAGCGATTTACTGGATTTATGGTATCAACAGCATTGGACGGTAGTTTTTGTCACCCACAATATTTATGAAGCGGTATATTTATCCAATCGCGTTTTAGTGATGGGGACAAATCCCGGACGAGTAATCGCAGATATAGATATTCCTGTAGCTTATCCCCGTAACGAGTCTTTTCGCACATCATCAGTATATATGGAATATTGCCGCGAAGTTTCCCAAGCTTTAGCGATCGCAATGGACTATAGCAATTCTATTTGAGATGCTTCCCAAAAGGGACAAGGGGGACAAGGGGAAGGTATTTAAATCTCTAGCCAACAGCAACCCCAATAACGAATGCTTCGCTAGGATAAATTACGAATTACGAATTACGAATTACGAATTAATGTTTACTCGTCGCCCAAAGTTAAAAAACTCACCAGCAAAAGTTATCTCGCCTGATATTTGGGCACCAGTATTAGTAGGGTTTCTCGCCCTGGTATTATGGGATATCTTCGTGCGGGTAACACAATTACCGCCTTATATTCTCCCAGGCCCCATCTTAGTATTGCAAACTTTAATTAGCGATTGGCGGGAATTGTTCGCTTCTTTACTAGTTACCTTGCAAATTACCGTAGTCGCCTTTATTGCGGCGGCGATATCCGGGTTACTGATAGCGATATTGTTTACCCAAAGTAAATGGATTGAACGCAGCTTATTTCCCTATGCTGTGATTTTACAGACAACTCCCATTGTGGCGATCGCGCCTTTAATTATTCTCTGGTTCAAAAACAACACCTTCGCCGCCTTAGTAGTTTGCGCCTGGATTGTCGCCTTTTTCCCCATCGTCTCTAACACTACCTTGGGACTCAACAGCGTAGACCGCAATTTACTGAACTTATTTCAACTCTATAAAGCATCCCGTTGGCAAACCCTGTGGTATCTCCGCTTACCCAGCGCCATGCCATACTTCTTAGGGGGGTTAAAAATTAGCGGTGGTTTATCCTTAATTGGCGCAGTTGTCGCGGAATTCGTCGCCGGAACTGGTGGCGCAAAAGCTGGTATTGCTTATCGCATTCTCATTTCTAGTTATAACCTGCAAATTCCCCGGATGTTTGCGGCATTATTATTGACAACGGGGTTAGGCGTGTTAATTTTTGTCGGCTTGAGTGCTTTATCGGATTTTATTTTAAGTAAATGGCACGAAAGCGCTGTTAAAAATGAGAATTAACACCTCTTATACTTGAAGCTTCAGATCTAAAACGAGAACGTTCTGGGTTGAAACGAGAATATTCTGGGTTGAAATGAGAATGTTCTGAGTTGAAATGAGAATGTTCGGGTTCTAAACGAGAACGTTCAGGTTCCGAACGAGAACTTTCGTGTTCTAAACGAGAATATTGCAGTTCAAAAGCTGAAGTTTGGTATTTATAAGTCGAAATGTCACCATCGCAACACCTCTATTGTCCTTCTCTGCGCCTCTGCGCCTCTGCGTGAGGCAAAAATATCTATGTAAAATCGAACCGCAGAGGACACGGAAGGCGCTGAGGAAGAGAAAAGAGTTAGCTTTAGCTGTAATATGGCTTTATACAAGCTAAATTTCGTTATCTGTCGCTACTATAAGTTATAAGTGCAAAAATTATGCTAGATCTTAGCGAAGATGAACATTGACACTGTAATTACTGCTATCACTAAGTTTGCTCCGGCTGTTGCTTCCCTCGCTACTAAGCAAGCTCAACGTCATGAGACTGTAATTAATGTCTTAACATTTTTAGATCTTGATCCAGTACAACCGCCTAATGATTTCGATGGCGTTTATGCTTATGCTCTGGTGGATTATGGGGTGTTTAAGCCGAAAGAGTTGCTCAACCTTTTCCGAGAGAAGGAGATTAAAAAAGCTTTTTGGGTAGAGTTTAATGCAGATAATCCCTCAGTTGTGCCTCAAGATGTAGTAGATTTTCTGGCTACCCATAGTTTGGGTCAGGAAATCGGCGATTTGAATATTAACCTTGACAAAGAATTTAACAATTTTAGGCAAATTTTTATTAGTGTTGCTAAACGCACCCGCACACCTGCGGAGGTCTTAAGAGATAAAGAATTAAGTAAGCTGAATAGTCCTCAGCAAACACCAAAGTCTTATACTTCAGAGTTTGAACCGCTAATTAAAGAAAAGATTCGCTCGTTTTGTGGGCGGGAATTTGTATTTAAAGAGTTTGTAGATTTCCTCAAAAAATATCCCAAGGGGTATTTTACCGTAATCGGTGATGCTGGGATGGGGAAAAGTGCCATAGCAGCTGACTATGTTTACAAGCATAAAGCGATTTGTTATTTTAATGTCTTGCAAGATGGACGTAATCGCCCGGAATTATTTCTTAAAAGCATTCGTCAACAGCTAATTAATCGCTACCAGTTAGAAAATGCTGAGAGTGATGATTTATCAGCTTTGTTAGTTAAAGCTAGTAGCAAAATTCCTGATGGTGAAAATTTGGTGGTTGTGGTTGATGCGTTGGATGAAGTAGAACAAGAACCAGGCGGAGAAAATATTTTATATTTGCCTAAGACTCTACCAGAGAAAGTTTATTTTCTGCTGACGAGGCGACGCTATGAACCGGGTAAAAAGCGGTTATATACTGAAGGTGTCGAGCAAGTAGAGTTAGATTTAACAGCCAATCAGTATATTAAATTAAGTCGTGATGATATTCAAGCATATATTCGCTTCATTCTTAACCATGACGCAGAGTGGAAAGATGGTTTGAGGAAGTGGATGCAAGAACGAAATATTGCTGATAAAACTTTTATTAAGCAGGTAGCAGAGAAAAGTGAAAATAACTTTATGTATCTGCGCTATGTTTTACCAGCAATTGCGCGGGGTTTTTATAATGACTTGAGTTTAACGCAATTACCAGATGGTCTTCAGCAATATTATCAAACCCACTGGGCAAGGATGGGGATGAATGATAAATCTCAAGAAATTAAGGTAATTATTTTGTTTATTTTAGTGGAGATTGGCACACCCATACCTTGTGAAATGATTGCTGATATTGCTGGTAAAGATGAGTTTGAAGTGCAAAAAGTTTTAGATGACTGGTTTGAGTATTTGAAAAAACAGAATGAAGACGGAGATGATTGTTACAGCATCTATCATGCTAGTTTTTTAGATTTTCTCCAAGCACAAAGAGCATTACAAGCCAAGCGACAGCTATTGACAGAGGTGAATCAACGAATTGTTGATTATTGGGCTAAGAATAGGCAAAATTAGTCAGATGTAGGGTGTGTTATACCGCAGGCTAACGCACCTTAATTGTTTTTTGGTCATTAGCGTTAGGGAAAAAGTTGTTGGTTGTTGGGTTTCGTTCCTCAACCCAACCTACAGATTGAAAAATATAAAATGAAATGGTTGAAACAACTAATAAATCTTTATCTAAAAAGTCTTACGAAGTCAAAGCTTATCTGGGCAGGTATCCTTATAATCTGGTCAACTCTGGAAATTTCGATAAGTATTATCAAACCCTGACTGATTTTAATTTCATTAATGCCAAAATTAACCATCCTGAGTTTGGCGTGCAGTCATTAATTGAAGATTATGATTTGATTGATGATGCTGACACCTCTGAGAAAGTCAAAACTCTCACATTGCTTCAAGGAGCATTGAGACTATCTGCCCATGTTTTAGTAACAGATAAGCAGCAATTAGCGAGTCAATTGCACGGAAGGTTACTACATAAGAAAATGCCGCAGGATATTCAGGCATTATTGAGACAAATCAAGCAAAAGACAACTACTCCTTGGCTGCGTTCCGTAACCCCAAGCTTAACGCCACCAGGGGGACGCTTAATCCGCACCCTCAAGGGTCATAGTAACTCGGTAAGTGCGATCGCCGTTACCTCCAATGGCAAACAGGTGATTTCCACATCCGATGACAAGACCCTCAAAGTCTGGAATCTGGAGACAGGGGAAGAAAATTTCACCCTCAGAGGTCATAGTGGCTGGGTAAAAGCGATCATCCTTACCCGCGATGATCAACGGGTGATTTCTGCTTCATCAGACAACACCCTCAAAGTCTGGGATCGGCAAACTGGGTCAGAAATATTCACCCTCAAGGGTCATAGTCACTGGGTAAATGCGATCTCTCTTACCCCCGATGGCAAACAGGTGATTTCCGCATCCGATGACAAGACCCTCAAAGTCTGGGATCTGGAGACAGGGAATCTACAATTAACGCTCACAGGTCATAATAAGTTGGTAAAAGCGATCTCTCTTACCCCCGATGGCAAACAGGTGATTTCCGCATCCGATGACAAGACCCTCAAAGTCTGGGATCTGGAGACAGGGAATCTAGAATTAACGCTCAAAGGTCATAATAACTCGGTAAAAGCGATTGCCGTTACCCCCGATGGCAAACGGGTGATTTCCGCATCCGATGACAAGACCCTCAAAGTCTGGAATCTGGATACAGAGAAAGCACTGTTCACCCTGGAAGGTCATAATAACTCGGTAAAAGCGATCGCCGTTACCCCCAATGGCGAACAGGTGATTTCCGCATCTGATGATAAGACCCTCAAAGTCTGGAATCTGGAGACAGGGAATCTACAGTTAACGCTCACAGGTCATAATAACTCGGTAAAAGCGATTGCCGTTACCCCCGATGGCCAACAGGTGATTTCCGCATCCGATGACTCTACCCTCAAAGTCTGGGATCTGGAGACAGGGAAAGAACTGTTCACCCTCAAAGGTCATAATAACTCGGTTAATGCGATCGCCCTTACCTCTCAAAGCAAACAGGTGATTTCCGCATCTCGTGACAACACCCTCAAAGTCTGGAATCTAAATACAGGGGAAGAAGAGTTTACCCTCAAAGGTCATAATAACTCGGTAAAAGCGATCGCCATTACCCCCAATCGCAAACAGGTGATTTCTGCTTCCATTGACTCTACCCTCAAAGTCTGGAATCTAGAGACAGGGAAAGAACTGTTGACCCTCAATGGTCATAGTAACTGGGTTCAGGCAATCGCCCTTACCCCCAATGGCAAACAGGTGATTTCCGCTTCCAGGGACAAGACCCTCAAAGTCTGGAATCTGGATACAGAGAAAGCACTGTTCACCCTGGAAGGTCATAGTGACTGGGTAATGGCGATCGCCATTACCCCCGATGGCAAACAGGTGATTTCCGCTTCCAGGGACAACACCCTCAATGTCTGGAATCTAAAAACAGGGGAGAAACTGTTCGCCCTGGAAGATCATATTTACTTGGTTAATGCGATCGCCCTTACCCCCAACGGCACACAGGTGATTTCCGCATCCAATGACAAGACCCTCAAAGTTTGGGATCTGGAGACAAGGAAAAAACTGTTCACCCTGAAAGGTCATAATAACTCGGTAAAAGCGATCGCCATTACCCCCAATGGCAAACAGGTGATTTCTGCTTCCGATGACAACATTCTCAAAGTTTGGGATTTGGATACAAGGAATGAACTGTTAACTCTCTGTGGTCATAGTCACTCAGTAAGTGCTATCGCCGTTACCCCCGATGGTCAACAAGTGATTTCTGGTTCCTGGGACAAGACCCTCAAAGTCTGGAATCTGCAAACTGGGTCAGAACTATTCACCCTCAAAGGTCATAGTCACTCGGTAAGCGCGATCGCCATTACCCCCAATGGCAAACAGGTGATTTCCGCTTCCAATGACACTACCCTCAAAGTCTGGAATTTAGAGACAAGGGAGGTAATTGCCACTTTTACAGGCGATTATCCCATGTTGTGCTGTGCAGTTGCACCCAATGGCGTGACAATTGTGGCAGGGGATTCTTCAGGAATGGTGCATTTTTTGCGGGTTGAAAACACAGAGAATAATTCGTAATTCGTAATTCGTAATTGAGAAACTACACAATATACTAGTGACTGAGAATTTTGTTGACGCTAATATTTACATCGGAGAAGCCTGGAATTGATAAAGTTTGACCGCTAGCGAACTTTTGCATAAGCTGATATCCTGCGGCGGTGGGTTGTTGATAAACTTCGATAATTTGCTCGTTAATATCTACTAACCAAACTTCAATTATGTTTCCTTCTGCATATAAAGGAATTTTCTGTTCCCGGTCATACTCGATAGTCGAATCAGCTATTTCAATTAATAAAAAAATATCCTGGGGTTGGGGGTGTGCAGTGGCGTAAAA
This sequence comes from Calothrix brevissima NIES-22, assembly GCF_002367995.1. Classification (GTDB taxonomy): domain Bacteria; phylum Cyanobacteriota; class Cyanobacteriia; order Cyanobacteriales; family Nostocaceae; genus Aulosira; species Aulosira brevissima. The sequence continues at coordinate 2,667,122 of NZ_AP018207.1, read as the reverse complement.
ATCATCACGGGGTTTAAGTAATGCTACATCTGGCTGAGGTTGTGAGTTATTGTTTAATGTAATAGGATTTTGCGCCGCAACTATGACGCGCTTTCCTAACAATTGAACTAACAAATTAATCAGGCGATTTACACAAGCGGCGTGTTTTGTCCCAATTGGCGACATCTCTATAATCTCCCCCCGTATCAATTCCACTCGGTCATCTTCTGTGAGAATCCCCGACTCAAGCATTTTATGATATTGCTCAACTGTGAATTTCCGTCTTAATAACTGCACAGTCATGACTACCTCCACTGTTGCCTCATCTTATAATTATTCCTCACAATTATGAATTCACCACCCAAACCACCTACTACCATCAATTCCAGAGGACATCCCACAGAGTTTGAGCAAATTATTCAAGCCAAAAGCCATAATTTTATCGGTCGTGAATTTGTATTTACAGCGATTGATGAATTTATTCACCGTTATCGCCAGGGTTACTTCACCATCACAGGCGCACCCGGTAGCGGTAAAAGTGCAATTCTCGCCAAATATGCGACAGATAATCCTCATGTTGTCTATTACAACGTTGAAGTTGAGGGTAAAAATCGCGCTGAGGAATTTATTAAAGTTATTTGTAATCAATTAATTAACTGGTTGCATAGTTTAATTACCCCACCCCAACCCTCCCCGCAAGCGAGGAGGGAGCAAGATTTGCTAGACTTCCCCCCGTTTACGGGGGGACTGAGGGGGGTTGGGGATAATGCTACTGAAGGGAGTTGGTTTTTGTCTTTGCTGCTTCAACAAATCAGCGATGAGTTAGCACCTGAGCAAAAATTAATCATTACTATTGATGGCTTAGACCGTATTGACCGTAATCATCAATCTCCTGGGACAAATTTATTTTATCTTCCCCGCTATCTCCCAGATAAAGTTTATTTTCTCCTCAGCCGCCGACCTTTTTTAACAGAGAAATCGGGTTTATTAATAGAAACACCATTCCAAACTCTAAATTTAGCCGAATACCCCGCAGAAAATCAGCAAGATATCCAAAGATATATTCAACAATATTTAAATTACGAAGATATAAAAGCTTGGTTAAATCATCAGCATATCAACGAGCAAGACTTATGTAATATTTTGGCTGCGAAATCAGAAAATAACTTTATGTATATTAGCCAATTTTTAACTGGTCTGGCTGAAGATTTTGATGCAGAATCTTTTGATTTAAATCAACTGCCAACAGGTTTAGAAACATATTATCAACAGCATTGGCAACAAATGCAAGCTGCAAATCAAGATGAGGAATTGAGCCAAGCTGTGTTGAATGTTTTAGTTAAACAACAGCAGCCGCTATCTGTAGCAGCCATTGCTCAATTAATTGATGCGGATGAATTTGATATTGAGGAAGTGTTAGAAAGTTGGTTTGAGTTTTTAATTCAAGAAGATATTGCAGGGGAAGAATATTATAGTTTTTATCATCAGAGTTTCTGGGAATGGTTGGCAAATAAAGTTTAAATTGTGTTGGCGATACATCAATATATATTCTAGAGGGCATGGCAGTGCCCATTGGTGTTAACTTAACGTGAAACCCGCTTGACGACAACGTTATGCCCTCACCCCCAGCCCCTCTCCCCTGGGGAGAGGGGAGCTAGAGATCCAATTCCCCTTCTCCCCAAGGAGAAGGGGTTAGGGGATGAGGGCGAGAGGGTTTTGCACAACGCCTGCCCTATATAGCTTTTAGCTTAAGTTGACACAGGTGGGCACTGCCATGCCCCTACAAATTGGTATAAAATTCTCATGACAACTCTTAACTTAGATACCCTGACTGCGGCTTTCGCAGATATCGAAATCATCACCGATACCGCCCAAGTCGCTAAATTATCCCAGGATTATCACACCTTTAGTCCAGTTCTCGTCCCTAAATTAGCGGGGAAAGTCGGGGATATCGTCGTGCGTCCCGCCAATGAAGCGGAAGTGATTAAGGTGGCTGCAACTTGTGCTAAACACCGCATCCCTGTGACTGTGCGGGGTGCGGGGACAGGAAATTATGGACAATGCGTACCCCTACATGGTGGTGTCATTCTGGATATGACGAAAATGAGTGAAGTTCTCTGGCTAAAACCAGCAGTGGTGCGGGTGGAAGCTGGGGTGAAATTGGCAGCTTTGGATAAAAAAGCGCGGGAAATTGGCTGGGAAATTAGAATGGCTCCTTCTACTTACCGCACAGCTACCCTGGGCGGCTTTATTGCTGGGGGTAGTGGGGGGATTGGTTCAATTCAATATGGCTTATTAGGCGATCGCGGTAATATTATCGGACTACGAGTGGTAACTTTAGAAGAGGAACCCCGGATTATTGAGTTGCGCGGCGATGATGTACAAAAGGTCAATCATGCATGGGGTATCAATGGCATTATCACCCAAGTAGAACTACCCTTAGCCCCTGCTTATCCTTGGGCGGAAGTAATTGTTACCTTTGATGATTTCATGGAAGCGGCTCAATTTGGCTATGCTTTGGGTAATGCTGATGGCATGATGAAGAAATTAATTACTGTCTTTGCATCGCCTATTCCCGAATATTTTCATGCCTTACAGCAATACATCAGCGCAGAGAAACATGCAGTATTTTTAATTATCGCCGAGCCAAGTCTGGAATTTTTACCCGCATTAGTGCAACAATATGGCGGGGAAATTACTTATCAAAAATCAGCACAGGATACAGGTAAAGGCATCAATTTAGCGGAATTTACCTGGAATCACACCACCTTACACGCCCGGACTGTAGATACTTCCATTACCTATTTACAAAGCCTGTTTCCCCCCGATCCTCAATTGCAATTAGTCGAGCAGATGTATCATCACTTTGGGGATGAAGTCATGATGCATTTAGAATTTTTCCGTGTCAGGGGTGCGGTGATAGCCTGTGGTTTACAACTCGTGCGCTACACCACAGAATCACGCCTCAATGAGATTATCCAATATCACGAAGCTCAAGGAATTGCGATCGCCAATCCCCATACATACATCATCGAAGACGGCGGTAGAAAAGTCATCGACCCCGAACAGTTAAAATTTAAAGAAATGGTTGACCCCTATGGATTGATGAATCCGGGTAAGAGCAAAGTCTTAAAATTTCAAATTTCCCAGTAATGGGTAGGGGGACAAGGGGGACTAGGGAGACAAGGGGGACAAGGAGGATTAATGATAATTGTACAGACGCGATTCATCGCGTCTCTGAGCATTAATTAATAATTTTTACACGCTTTATCGCCGCCTAAAGCCATAGCTACTTGCTGGACTGGGTTAAAATTGCGAAAATTTCTGTAACTGGAACATTGCCTGTTGTAGCAATTTCTAAAAACCTAGTTTATCTCTCAGCGCCATGCAAGTATTTTGCACGAAAAATCACGTAAATAATGGCAGTAACCGTTTTTGCACTCACTGCGGTGAACCTTTGCCTCTGCCTGTTGGGCAGCTTGTGGATAAGCGCTACAAAATTATACGTCAATTAGGGCAAGGTGGTTTTGGGCGCACTTACTTGGCTGAGGATAAAAATCAAGGGAATAAACAATGCGTACTCAAGGAATTTGCGCCACAAGTCCAAGATCCCCAGGATTTGCAAAAAGCGAAGGAGTTATTTGAACGAGAAGCCAAGACTTTAAAAAAACTCCAGCATCCGCAAATCCCCAAATTTCACGCTTCCCTACAAGAGAAATTAGGGGGTAAAGATTTCTTCTTTTTAGTCCAAGATTATATAGATGGTGACAATTACCGCCAGTTGTTAGAACAGCGTCAAAGTCAAAAGCAGACTTTTAGCGAAGAAGAAGTATTAACTTTATTAGAAAAAATCTTACCCGTGCTGGCTTACCTCCATTCTAAGGATGTAGTTCACCGCGATATCTCCCCCGATAACTTGATTTGGCGACGTTCTGATAACCTTCCGGTGTTGATTGACTTTGGCGGAGTGAAGCAGTTACCGGCTTCTCAAGGTTTTTGGTTTACCCAATTGGCGGTACATAATACTCTGTTGGGGAAAACAGGCTATGCTCCCGAAGAACAACTGCGCCAAGGTAAAGTTTATTTTAGTAGCGATTTATATTCTCTGGCGGTGACAGCTTTGGTGCTGTTGACAGGAAAGGAACCACAAGCGCTGTATGACAGTTATCAAGGAATTTGGTTGTGGGGAAAAGAAATTAAAGTCAGTCCCAAATTAGAAGCTGTCTTTAAAAAAATGTTGGCATATCAACCGAATGCACGTTATCAGAATGCTAATCAAGTTTTAAAAGATTTACCAACAAAAGTAGGGACAGTAGCAGCTAAACCCCAAAATCCGCAAATTACTAAACTGAAAACGATGATAGTCGCGCCTGGGGGTAAACAAACGCGACAAGTTATCAGTAAAATTCATCAGAAAACACAATTAATCGCTAATAAAATGCCGCTTCCTGTGTGGCTGCGTCCTTTTGCGGTGAGTATGCTGGGAACATCGGTAATTGTTTTAATTGTTGCAGGTAGTTTGGCAGCAGTTAATGCGATTATTCGTGGCGTATCGTCAATTTCCTTACCTACACTGCCCACAGTTTCCAATCCTATCGGTAAACCAGTTAGCGATAAACAAAATCAACAACCAGGGCGTCTCAGTCAAATTCTCAACCGTCGTCAACAACTAGAAATTCCCGAAGCATATTTCATCCGCATGGTAGATAATTTGTTTTACGCGCAAAAGCCAGAATTACAAAGACGCGCCCTCACCGGGAAATCAGAAGATGCACCATTACGGGATGAATGGGCTGGTATTGCCGAAAACTTGTTACAAAAACTGGAACAGGCTCAACTCAGTACCACAGCTCGTCGTAAACTAGGAAGCTACTCGCAAAAAGATTTCGACAGATGGAGGGAACAAGCAAAAGCTGGGCAGTTCGGTGATTATACGCTAAATCAATTAACAAAAGATACTAATACACAATTCGATCGCTTGTTTCCCGGAAAACAACGAGAAAGAAGCAACCTGCAAACTTATGGTCAAATTTGGTATGCGATCGCAGCCGATCGCGTCAGTAAGGTACAATCTGGCAATTGAGGGAGCAGGGGGGCAGGGAGCAGGGTGGCAAGGGGGACAAGGAGGACAAGGGAGACAAGGAGGACAAGGGAGATTACTGACTACTGACTACTGACTATTGACTATTGACTATTGACCATTGACTATTGACTATTGACTATTGACTAAATTAATATGCCTTTTTCTTATTGCTCCCAAGGACATGAAAATCCCGCAGGTAGTCGGTTTTGCTTGACTTGCGGTGAGAAACTATCAGATACACCTATAAATTACAATATTCAAGCTGGACAAGTTTTAGGCGATCGCTATTTAATTGTCCGTCAAATTGGTCAAGGTGGTTTTGGACGGACTTATCTAGCGGAAGATATCAACCGTTTCCGCGAACTTTGTGTATTAAAGGAATTTTCTCCCCAAGTACAAACGGCTTACGTTTTACAAAAGGCTGAGGAATTATTTCAACGGGAAGCTAGCGTTCTTTACAAACTGCAACATCCCCAAATTCCCCGATTTCGTGAAAATTTCCGCATTAATTTAGGGGGTAAGGAATATTTATTTTTAGTTCAAGATTATGTCGAAGGACAAGCTTATAATTCTTTATTAAATAATCGCCTCAAGCAAAATATGCGGTTTACAGAGGCGGAAATTATCCAGTTATTACAGCAAATTCTCCCAGTTTTAGAATATATCCACGCTTTAGGCGTAATTCATCGCGATATTTCTCCCGACAATTTAATTCTGCGTCAAGTTGATCAATTACCAGTATTAATTGATTTTGGCGGTGTGAAACAAGTTGTAGCTGCGGTAGCTTCTCAATATTATCAGCCCGGTGTTGTGGCATCGCCGCCAGCAGCCACTTTACTAGGTAAGGTGGGATTTGCGCCACCAGAACAAATGCAGACTGGTTTGGTATCTCCCCACAGCGATTTATATGCTTTAGCGGCTACCATGTTAGTTTTACTGACAGGAAAACAGCCCCAGGAATTAATTGATACCTATAGTCTAGATTGGCAATGGCAAAGGGAAGTTAACCTGAGTCCGAGTTTGGCAGAGTTACTAAATAAAATGTTATCGGCTCGACCAGGCGATCGCTATCAATCGGCGCGTCAAGTTCTCGAATTACTCAACCAACCCCAGGGACTTAGCTACATACCCACCCAAGCACCTACCCAAGCACCACCACCAGCACCAATTCCTCAACCCCATCAGCCCACAACAGCAACAGAAACTATAGCGATATCTTCTCCCCGTTATCCAAATCCCTCCGTTCCTGTGGCTTCTCCTCCTCCCCCACCAGGAGATTCTTGGACATCAACCAAAACTTTGCTGGTAGGTTTAGCCACAGCAGGAGTTGTAGGTTTAGGTGTGTGGGGAATTAGTAAGGTAATTAACCCCGGCGATCCCGGTGGTGGAGGAATTTCCGCTTCACCGACACCAACAGCAACTAATAACCCTCCGCAATATTCCCCAGAAGAACAAGCACGCAAATATAAATTGCGCGATCGCCGTCAGCAGTTGGGTATAGATAATGACTTTTTTGTAAAATTAGTTAATCAACTATTTTGGGAGAAAAACCCCAGTTTAACCGGACGCACTTTAAGCGATCGCCCTGAAGATGAAAGTTTACGGGCAGAATGGGATAAACTCGCAGGGGATATATTAACTAAACTAGCACCACTGAGTAACAAAGCCCGCCAACAACTAGGTACATACACCTCAGCAGAACGCGATCGCTGGAAAGTTGCAGTTAACCAAATTAATGTCGGTAGTCGTTCTTTATACGATTTAGGCGATACAGCCTTTTTCGCCGCCTTCCCCACCCAGCGCGGTAAAGAATTTGTCGATCAACCCACAGGACAAGTATGGTACGCCTTTGTGAGTGATAAACTCAACGCCATTTTAGCGAATAGCGCCTTTGGGAAAATCACCTTTGATACAGGAAGCACAAGTAAAACAGTTAGCGGTAAGCTAAGTGCAACTAACGGTAAAGTATTTATTGCTGACTTGGCGAAAGAGCAAGCTTTGGAAGTAAATCTCAAAGCCAATAATCAAGTTTTGCTGTCAATTTATTCCCCTTCTGGGAAAATCACCTTTTTAGAAGATTCGACTAAACGCACTTTATCAACCACCTTACCCGAAGCTGGATTTTATGAATTTGTGGTTGTAAATACTGCATCCTCATCAGCAGATTATCAGCTGACTATCAACGCCGAATCGCCTACACCCATAACATCGCCAACGCCAACTGTAACGGAAACACCTGCACCATCACCATCCCCTACAGCCACACCATCACCATCACCCACAGTTACCCCAACACCGACACCAACACCATCACCATCACCATCACCCACAGCCACGCCATCACCCTAATATTATCAAATCACCCGTAGGGGCGGGGTCTCCCCCATTGGTGTCAACTTAACGTGAAACCCGCTTTGTAGCAAGGTTTTTGCCCTCACCCCCAACCCCTCTCCCTCTGGGAGAGGAGAGCAAGAGATTTAATTCCCCTTCTCCTGGGGGAGAAGGGGTGAGGGGATGAGGGCGAAAGTTTTTGTACAACACGCGCCGTATATAGCTTTTAGCTTAAGTTGACACCAATGGGTCTCCCCGCCCTTACAATTTGGGATAAATTATATTTTGGAACTTTCCTCACAGATAACCCAACAACGGAAAAATTGGAAATTAAAAATACCAATGATGAAAAATTGCCTGACACCATCTACAATTTCAGGTTAATGTTTTCAGATATCGACTCAGCAAGAGTTTTCAGGTATTATTCGTGACCAAACAAGACCAAAAACCCTCTCGTTCTTTCGCTGGAATTGCTGGCATTGTTGCCATTGCTACCTTAATTAGTAAAATATTCGGTTTAATCAGACAGCAAGCGATCGCTGCGGCTTTTGGTGTTGGTGCTGCTGCTACTGCTTATAGTTATGCCTATATTATTCCAGGGTTTTTATTAATTTTACTCGGTGGTGTTAACGGGCCGTTACATAGTGCCATTGTCAGTGTTTTAGCTAAACGCAAGCAAGAAGAAGCTGCACCTTTGGTGGAAACAGTCACCACCCTAGTGGCGGGAGTGCTATTAATTGTCACTTTAGCCCAAGTGGTATTTGCGGATGCGATCGTTGATTTTGTCGGACATGGTTTAAAAGAAACCACCAGAGCGATCGCAATTCAACAGATCCGCATCATGGCTCCGATGGCTGTATTTTCTGGCTTAATCGGTATTGGATTTGGTACTCTCAATACTGCTAATCAATATTGGTTGCTCTCCATTAGTCCCTTACTTTCCAGCATTACTGTTGTTTTAGGTATTGGGATATTAGCTTTGCAATATGGCAAAGATATTATTCTGCCAGAATACGCTTACATCGGTGGCATGATGTTAGCTTGGGGAACCTTAGCCGGTGCAATTCTTCAATGGTTAGTACAATTAATTGTGCAATGGCGCTTAGGACTAGGCTCATTAAAACTAAGATTTGACTTTAAATCTCCTGGCGTTCAAGAAGTTATTAAAATTATGACTCCGGCAACTATTTCTTCTGGGATGATGCCCATTAATGTTGCCACAGATCTTTACTTTGCTAGTCCTATTCCTGGTGCGGCGGCTGGATTTAACTATGCCAATTTGTTAGTGCAAACTCCTTTAGGGATTATTTCTAATATTATTTTGTTACCCCTATTACCGATGTTTGCCCGACTGGCTGCACCAGAAAATTGGCCAGACTTGAAATTACGCATCCGCCAAGGATTATTACTCACCGCCTTTACCATGTTACCTTTAGGTGCGCTCATGGTAGTTTTATCCGTTCCCATTGTCCAAATAGTCTATGAACGCGGTGCTTTTAAGCAAGAAGCAACAGAGTTGGTTTCTTCCTTGCTAATTGCTTATGGGATTGGCATGTTTGCTTATTTAGGGCGTGATGTTTTAGTCCGAGTATTCTATGCTTTAGGTGACGGTCAAACACCTTTCCGTATTAGTACTTTTAACATCTTTCTCAATGTTGTATTAGATTTGTTTTTTGTCAAACCTTTTGGCGCTCCTGGTTTAGTCTTAGCTACCGTAGGTGTCAATTGTAGTTCCATGTTAATGCTGTTATGGATTCTCAATCGCAAAATTGACGGTTTACCTTGGCGCGAGTGGAGTATACCCATCATCGGTTTAACGGCTGGAAGCATAGTTTCCGGCGTAGCTAGCTATGCTGCGTTAGTTGCTTGTCAGCAGGTATTTAAATCCACAAATTTAGTCATTCTCCTCATAGAGCTATCTATCGCAGGTTTAGTAGGAATTGCTGTATTTGCTGTCTTTGCTTACTGGCTGAAGATACCAGAGGTGAATAGTTTTGTATTGCGTATGCGTCAGCGATTTTTGAAAAAATAAGCAATTTACACTGATTTTCAGCTAAATCAACTCCTCAGCCAAGGGCACAACATGATTGTGTCCTTTTGTGTAAGCTATAAAAAATACAACAGAAAGTTCTGCTGTAAGTAGGCAATTATAATTATGTTATGAAACCTAAACAAACTTGAACAAACTCTAAATTAGACTTATTTGTAGGTTGGGTTGAGGAACGAAACCCAACATTTACGTCACTAGTTCTCCCCTTTTTAAATGAGGCTAGGGGCGATCAAATTCTATGCAGCTTCACAAATAAATGGTTTTAGAGAATAAAAACGATATACTACTTTTGTATTTTTATTATTAAGGATAATCATGGGAGATTTAAATGCAAGCTTTGATATTGTGGATAATCACACAAATAAAATAACAACAGAACTAGAGCTAGAAGATATTCAAAATCATCACTCGCACAACATTAATTTAGGCACAATTAAACCATCAGGAGATGTATATCATCTGCAACCACAAATTTCCCAGCTACGGAGCTTTCTTGAACCTTACGAATCGTTGATAAAAAATTTAATTCGACAATTCACTAACTTATTTAAAGAAAGATTATCTGTAGATTACCAGACTATTAATCATTATATTTTAAATATTATTAGACAAACTTCAGAGGCTGACTTAGTATTTATTCTAAGTAGCGATCGCGCAGATAAGTTATATATTAAATCTCATAGCAACCTGGGGCAACATATAGACCAAAACTTTTATTTTAATACCTTAAATACACATATTTTACCTACAGTTTCTCAGGTAGCAATTTTTAACCCTGCTTATCATGGAATTTATCGATTGCATGAAGATATAAATGGTGAAAGAAAGGCTTTTGTCTTTATCCCTATAAAAGGTTTACCACAAGCTGAGGTGATTGTGGTTTGTGGTATTGCCCAAGATTCCTATCTTTTAGGTGATATCTATGGCAGAATATTATCTAGCTTTTATCAGGCTGTTCATAATTTATCACATAGTCCAGCCTTAGTAGAAGCTGTAATTCTTGACGATTTAAAGAAAGACTTTGGCTTTGTCGCCGCACATTTATACGATCGCAGATTTCAGCTATTTTGCGATCGCCTGCAAAAGATGATAGTTCATTTTGAACCAGTGCTGCATTTAGATCCTGACGAACTATTTATCAGTAGTTGGGAAGCCTTAGCCAGAGATCCCGATACTTTAACTGCACCTGTAGATTTATTTCAAGCTGCGGAAATGTGGGGAACGAGATTTATCGTTGAACTCGATCAATATTTTCTCAGAACTGCTACTTCTAGTTATCAAGAAGCGAGAAAAAAATCTAAACAAAACAGATCTAAAGATATAGTACCTTTATCAGTTAACGTTTATCCCGAATCTTTAGTTAGAACTGCCTATTTTGAAACAGTACGCCAAGTACTACAAGAAAAAACTATTACATCAAGAAATCTCATATTAGAAATTTCCGAAAAAACAGAATTACCCCAATTTAACGAAGGGGTACAATTAAAATCGCCCTTAACATTTTTTAAGAAAAAATTGCTGGAATATGTGAGTCAATTACAAATTAGATTTGCCATTGACGATTTTGGTGTCGGTTATGCTTCCGTCGCTCGTTTAGCCGGATTAAACCCATCCCATGTGAAAATAGACCGCAATATTTTGTATCATCAACCAAGCGATATTATCATTCGCTTTGTCCATGAATTAGTCAGCGCAAATAATCTCAATCCATCAAATGTGATTGTTGAAGGGGTAGATGAAACTACCCCTATGAGCTTATATCATCTGCATAAAATCGGCGTCAAATATATTCAAGGACATATTGTTGCTAAACCCAGTCCCGATATTTATCGTCTAAGTAAAGAAAAGTATGATGATTTGCGCAGATTGATTTTAGAAAAGCCCCATTAACAATTAGTAATTTGTAAGTAAGTCGGCGCTAATATTTCCAACTATGTTAAGAAATTTAAATGTAGGGTGTGTTGTCGCGCAGCGCAACGCACCTTCAACAATTCAAGGTGCGTTAGCCTACGGCATAACACACCCTACTGGACTGACACAGCTAAAATGTTGCATGAGATGTAGGTTGGGTTGAGGCTTTGCGAAACCCAACATGAATTTCAGAAACTCAACATAGATGCTGGTGTTGGGTTTCCTTACGTCAACCCAACCTACATTTTTTTGCAACATTTTAGCCTTACCACGCCACTACCCATATTCTGATTGTTAAACAGCAATAAGATCTGCGCCCGAAAGCCTCGATACACCATCTAAAATAGCAACTAAGTCACTAGTACCACTAGGTAAGTCTGCGACAAGTAATATATCAGTACGACCATCACCAACAAAATCCCCAGTCAGGGGTCGATAGGCTGTCCCAGAACTAAAGTTTATTTGAAGCTTATCAATACCAGACACAAAGTCTAAAATCAGAGCGTAGTCATCAAACCCGGCGGCAGTATAAAACACACTACCTGCATCACCTAGCACAAATATATCTTGAGTATTATCATTAATGTTGGTCACATTGCCATCTTTGTCAACTGTACCGCCGCCATATAAGTTATCTATCTCAACGATTCCCACGCCTCCGCCAAATCCATTGAGAACATCACTACCGGCACCACCAACCAGGTAATCTCTAAAAAATCCAGCTCCATCATCTTCAACAGCACCGTTGGTACCGCCACTTAAAATATCATTGCCATCACCGCCAAACAGTACATCACTACCAACACTGCCATTGAGGTTGTCATTACCGCTACCACCAAATAGAAGGTCGTTGCCTATACTCCCGTCAAGGAAATCATTGCCTGAGCCTCCATAGACAATATCGTCACCTAAATCACCAAATAGTCTGTCGTTGCCGGCGTCTCCATAAAGCAAATCGTCACCAAGACCGCCAAACAGTTGATCGTTGCCATTACCACCAATCAGCAAATCGTCACCGAAGTCACCATACAAATTATCGTTGCCGTTGCTGCCGTCGAGGGTATCATTACCAAAGCCACCAAATAAATTGTCTCGACCATTTCCGCCAGTCAAATTATCGTTGCCACCTTGCCCTAGTAGGGTGTAGTTCAAATTAGATTGCGAAAAATTGAAGACATCATTATTATTAGTTCCTAATATACTAGGCATATGTTTTATCTCCTATACTGTTAAGTTCAAATTGTTTAAATACAAACTATGCACAAGCGAAAAGTTAAAAATATTCAACTTTCATATCAACGATAAAAGAAGCTAATTTATTTCTATTTAAGCCAATCAAATACTGTTGGCAAACTTTTATCTAAGGTGCATATTTAAATAATGAGAATTTTAGGGCTAAATTTTAATTTTTTAATGAATTAGCACCTGCTAAATTCAATTTTATTATAGCAAATAAAGTAAAACAAAATACGTTTTTAATTTAAATTGTTCGACACAAAACAAATATATATAGATATAGATATTTTTTATTAGAATAACCGTATTTTTAAGAGAGGCAATTCTATTGCCTCTCTTAAAAAATTGTATATCTGTTCTCAAATCAAGCTTTAACAAATTTGCTTGATACTTGGGAACAAAATAAATTGTTTTTCAAGTCACTATTTCGCAATAGTCGAAATCAATGGACTTTACTAACAATTTAGTGGCGGTAAGAGGTATTAGCAGCAGCAACAGATTGAGAAATAGCAGAAGCTGAGTAACCTGCTTTATCAATTTGAGTGTTGCTTAAAGTGGTGACTGAAGCATCTTTGAAACCGTAGCTATCAGAAGTAGCAGTTGCTACAGCAGTCAAACCTTTTACATTCGCTACTGCGTCAACTTTGAAGGTAACTGTTTCTTTAATGGATTTGTTAACATTAGCTACTAAGTTGTAGGTGGTTTTGGTGTCAGCACCACGTCCACCAAATACTTCTTCAGTTGCAACTTCAATGTAGGTTAAGTCGTTAATATTCATTGCTTTTCTCCTGAGATTTGTTTGTCTGTTTGTTGGAATCAACTCTGTTTGAGTTGTTGATATTAATATAGCTAAGTAAATTCTGCTTGTATCGCCAAAATGGCTGTAAATATGATTTTTCTAGCCAACTTGGCTGAGGAATAATTTGTTGTCTTTTCATCAATCTACTAACAAGAATTTTAAAATTAAAAATCACCCAGATTTAGGTTTTAAACCGGGTGATATCCTTAAAAAGGAATAGTTATGTAATTTATAAATAGTTATAAATCGCTTTCAAGCCAGAAAGCTTTATAAAGACTACTGACTTCGCTTGCGATAATTTACATTATTTTAGATGCATAGCCCAATAAAATGATTAGAAACAAAGACTAAATCACTGTCTTTTGTCAAATCATTTTAGTTTATGCAACTTGAGAGAATTCTAACTAATTTCCTTACAGATGAGGAGCCATTTTGGCTTCATTTTTAGAGAAAGTGTATTAGGTGTAGGTTAGGGAGCCTCATAACCTGTGTCAACTTAAGCTAAAAGCTATATACTGCGCCTGTTGTACAAAAACCCTCGCCCTCACCCCCTCACCCCTTCTCCCCCAGAAGAAGGGAAATTAAATCTCTTGCTTCCCGTCTCCCTGAGGGAGAGGGGCTGGGGGTGAGGGCATAACCTAGTCACCAAGCGGGTTTCACGTTAAGTTGACAGCAATGACAAGATGTTCACCCCACAAGCAAATTATTAGACTAATGGTAGCATCCTGGGAAACTTGAGAGTCTCAGATAAGTAGCCATACAAAATTAATTACAGTCATTGCGAGTAAAGCGAAGTAATCTCAAGCCTTGTGATTGCTTCAGCTAAATTCCGCTTCCCTATATTCGCCGCAGACATTGGTAATTAATTTTGTTTAATTACCTAGCTTCAATGAGTCTTTTTGCTGCTAACAATCTGGACTTGAGGACTGATGATACATCTGTGGCTATTTTAATAAAGTTTTTAACCACAGTGGGTTTAGCTAAAGCAGCTAGAGTCTTAGTGAAATTTAAGCGTTGTGTCCAAATAGATGTGCCAACTCCTGTACTAGGAGTAATAGTGTTACCTCTAATCGTACTCACACCATTGGCTGTAATTACACCGTTACCACTGATGCGGAAACTTATGGCTACACTATTACTCACACTAGAATCTGTGCCTCTACCTCCAAAAACAGCTACATCGTCAGCTATAGGCTCTAAATGGTCTAAATCGTAAATTTTCATGCTCTTGAATTCTCCAATTCATACATTATTGAGCATCTATATTAGTTCTGACTTTATTAACTACTAATTCACAAATATCTAGATTTGTGAAAAAACCAGAATATTAAAAAATTAGATAATATCTAAGCAACTATTTTTTAGTTTTATCCTGTCATGCGGCAAATATCACAACAAACTTCCTGTTTATATCTGATGCTCGCTATATCAAGCAAATGGCTCAATAGAATTTTGCACTTTGACTATTCCCCTTGGCTTCCATATTGGCAATGTCTAGTGACAATGTAGTGTAACTAAGCAAGTTCAAAATTAGTAATTTAAAAATTTACTCAAAAAATAATTAAGCCATATTGAGATAAAATCTCTACGGCTAATTATAAATATATTGAATAAATTTTAGGTGTTGATAGTTTTCTCTTAATTCATCAACTCTGGTGAAATTCTAGCTAATCTCATGAGACTTTTGGAGCCATTTTGGCTAGATTTTTTTAATTTAGGCAGATTTTAATCATTCAGAAGTAAGTAAGCAGAAAGCAGCGATTATTAAGAATTTATGATATTTGTTCAGCTTATTCAATTATCAAATGGGATAGATGAATTTGATGTTGACAATTAACTTATTAACTGCTTCTATATGTAGTTCATCTATCTATAGATGGAATAAACAACGCCATAAAAGCTAAAGTTTAAAATCTCAAGTATAGAATTACCTGAACAATCACAAGATTAACCATCCATTTCTGCAAAAATTACCAGCAGTTACGCTTTATGGATGTAAGGGACTTCCAAGTAAATAAATATTCTATTGCTGGGGGACAAGGGGGACAAGAAGGACAAGGAAGAAAGAATTCTAGTTAAGTACACAAATTGGATAATTTATTTTTTGGAGTTCCCCAAGCAAAATAATCACACAAACTACAAAATTATGCGATCGCGTTGTTCCTCCTCTCTACGAAACACTACGCGAACCTAATTACAGGCTTCCCCGAACAATCTCACAGCAAAGACATCGACAGCCAAAGCAAGGGTTAGATGTAATTTCGAGACTCTGTACACTGTAGCTTTTAGGCGTGGGATAAGCTAAATGCGATCGCCTACTAGCCGCAGCAATAGGAAAATTTTTTTATACTGTATACCTAACTTAGCTTACGGTCTACTGGGTCTTACTAAACACTACTTATGATGAGTCGATTGTAACTAGTGTCAGTTGATAAAGTGTCACTCACCACATTACTGCAATTCTTCTAGAAGAGATATCCTTAGTTAGTGCAAGGAGTGATACCACTTCACAATATGTTTGTCACCAGTTATCTTCGTAATGCTCCTCCTTCAGGGGTTATTGCGGGTTTCAGATGTTGCATCAAACAAGTGGATTGGTATAAAGTTATACGAAGGGGCGCTTGGGTGAGCAAAACTCTCAGGCGCTTTTTCGTGTATAAATAAAAAAAATTGTTCCCTGAGTCAGCATAGGTAAGTTTTTAAAGGCACATATTTGAGCAGGAAGATGGATTCTTCATCTACTCCTAAAGATTGATATTCTTCAATGCCACGATCAACTTCCATCTAGTAATTATCACGGGGAAGATCGAAATAAGTACATAGAAGCAGTCGCGATGAAAAAATTTTCATCGCTATGTATGAAACCCAACGAAGCTGCCTTGGTGTTGGGTTACCCTGCTGGAAGCCCTAGCCCCTGTATTTAAAATCGCAAATAATACATTAACTGTGCGATCGCATCTGCTGGTAACTCCAACCGTCGCTGAAAATCAACCAAATTGCGGTATGGCCCAGCAGATAGGCGATTTTGCACCACTGCTTGCGCGAGAGATAAATCAATAAAAGGTATTTTTACTAGGTTCTCAACTGTGGCTGTATTAGGATTTACTAAAGGCACAGGACAATCGAGAGATTCTTCATCATAGTAAACAAAATTCAGCAACAGCTTGATTGGTTGTAAACGCTGTACAGGAATAGCTAAAGCTGCCGCAATATCTTCAATACAATAAAATTTAACCCCAGAACGGGATAATTCTACAAGCGATCGCGCTTGGTGAATTGATAAACCAGGTAAACGTAACCAATCATCGACAGTCGCTTGGTTAGCATCAATCTGAATACCCAATTGTATCGCCAGCTGTACTTCTTCCCCAGATTGTAATCTGTAGTAAGGATCGTTGAGCAGCCTAGTACGGAGTTTTTGCAACCTCAGATTTAAAGGTAGCCAGTTTTTCATAATAGTTGCAGGGGTTAAGAAATCTGGTCTAGTAGCTGGCGACGCTTTTGTTCAAATTCGTACTCAGAAATTAGTCCATCTTGACGCAAAGCATCTAACTCCCGCAAAGCTTCAGCCATTGCGCCTACATGATTACTCACTTGCTGTGAATTCTTAATTGCTGACTTACCAAAATTAAAATTGCGATCGAAAGCTTCTTCATCTTGTGCCAAATACCAAACCCCCTCAATTGCACTAGCCACTTTAGGGATAGGCGTCCAAGACAGCAAAACATACAACAAGCCCCAAAAAGGCTGTCCTAAATAAAACTTATGTAATCCTGATACAGTCAGCGTGCCAGAAAAAGCTAAAATAGCGGCTACGCTGCGGCTTTTTCGCTTAGTCAACATATTCCCCGATTGAGCATTTGTCATTTGTTAGTTGTCGATTCTCAATAGTCAACGATAGATTGTCATTGAGATTAGCTTAAATATTGGTCGCTTGCTCATTTTTATAGATACTTGTGATAAGTATTGCCTATGAGTTGCATATATTCACTGTAATTAAATATGGTGCTAATACTAACATTGGCTAGAAATTACTGAATTACAAGACTTTACATTATCTACACCGACAAAAAATCAACTTAAGTCTGTTACTGCCAGTAATAATTGCAACAATCCTCAGAATTTCCTCACTTTTTAGTCATATTCTTAAAGTCAAGGTTTTCAAGCAGGCAAATTGATGTATCTTACAACATCTCAAACCCAAACTAGGAATTAATCAAGATAAACAACTTTTTTAAAATTTATAGGGCTAGTAACCTACTGAATATGAATCTATTGTATTGATTTCTAGTACGGGCTATCAATGGGAAATAAGTAAGCTATATTCAAAGAACTTATACACAAAGAAAAAGTCCAAATACCCTGTATTTACTAGTATTCACTCAGAAGATCTATGTAATACATTACATTACAATACTCATATTTGAGAGAACTCTTCAAAGAGCAACAATACTTCAGTCAAGATTCTCAATCAAGCTAGTTTTAGCCAAAAAATCAACTTCTCTGTTTTGAGTTATCTGAATTGTTGCACTACCTTTACCTATTGTTGCTAACCGCGCTGGTACTAAATAATGCTAAAACTAAGAGTTAAAGAAGTGGAACAGAGACTAGAGGAAAATAATTCTCAAGCTAACATACAACAATACGCTGACCGTCACTACCAACGGGCTATGCAGTACGCCAACCAAAAAAACTGGCCTAGCTGTGTACAAGAGCTACGAGAAGCCATCAAGATTGAACCGAAGAATAGCGACTACCATGCATTACTTGGCGTTGCTTATGCGCAACAAAATTTTCAGGGAATGGCAACGGTTTATATTCGCCAAGCATTAAAATTAAATCCTCAACATTCTTTAGCTTTGAAATACGCTGAAAAGTTGGGTCTGAATGGCTCGTCTCAAACCGCGAATCCTAAATCTGTACCCATGTCTCTCAACATCGCCAACGTCTTAAGCAAGTTTTCATCTCGTCAAGGTTCTTGAGTCAAGTGGTGAAATTTCCCTAACTAACCGTAATCCAACCGTAGCTTGTTCCTTAGATGATTGCCCTAGACTAGAATGAAAATATAAGCAAAACCATAATTTACTGAGTTTTAACACTCAGTGGAATGTTAAACAAAATGGGATTCTTTGATTCTGAAATAGTTCAGCAAGAGGCAAAGCAGCTATTTGATGATTATCAAGCGCTAATCAAGCTTGGTAACAATTACGGTAAATTTGACCGTGAAGGCAAAAAGCTGTTTATTGAGCAAATGGAAGCCATGATGGATCGTTACCGTATCTTTATGAAGCGTTTCGAGCTTTCTGAAGATTTCATGGCGCAAATGACTATGGAACAAATGAAAACGCAGCTAGGCCAGTTTGGGGTAACTCCTCAACAAATGTTTGACCAAATGCACCTCACCCTACAGAGGATGAAAACTGATTTGGAAAAACAAGCTTAGGATCAAGAGCCAGAGGCTAGAGGTTAGGGGCTAGTAATCTATGCACCAACCAAATGCTTTTTCAATTTTTGTCGCCTCAGTCTCTAGTCTCTCAATCCCTAATCCCTAGCTTCTAATCCTTCTCATTCGCTTTGGGGCGAGGAAATTGGGAGGGCGATTTAAAGTTTTCTACAGGTACGTTTTTTAGCGCCTGTTGCATAAAGTCGCGCCAAATAGGAGCTACCATCACACCACCAGTAGCACCACTGGCTAATTGTCTGTTATCGTCCCTACCTACCCAAACGGCAGTGGTTAACTGGGGTACAGTACCGACAAACCAAATATCCTTTTCTGAGGATGTTGTCCCTGTCTTACCAGCAGCAGGTCGGTCAATAGCTGCATTTTTACCAGTACCCTCGGTAATTACCGATTGCATGACGTTAATAATTGCTGCTGATGCCCAAGGATCGAGAACCAATTGGGGTTTTGGCGTGTTATCCAGTAAAACGTTACCGCTACTATCTGTAATTCGGGCAATTACCGTTGCTGGTGACTGCCAGCCATAATTAGCGAAGGTAGCATAAGCGCTAGCCATTTCCAATGGTGTGACACCAATAGCGCCTAAAGGTAAAGAAGTTACCGGTTCCATTGGACTCATAATGCCCAAAGTCCGGCAAGTTTCAATAACTTTATTCATCCCCACAGCTTTACCAACTTTAATTACAGGGATGTTGCGCGATTGTGCTAGAGCAGTACGAATCGACATTGCACCAGAAAAACCACCATCATAGTTTTTCGGATAGTACCAACCATCACCATCACGATAACCAACAGGTGCATCTACCACCGTTGTATCTGGTGCAAACTTACCAGAAGCAAAGCCAGTGTAGTAAACAAAGGGTTTAAAAGAAGATCCTGGCTGACGTTGAGCTTGGGTGGCGCGGTTAAATTCGCTAGTTTTGGGATCAACACCTCCTACCAACGCTTTGACAAAATGCGTGCGGGGATCAATCGCTACCAAGGCCATTTGATTCTTCGATAAACCTTGTTCCTGTAGTCTCTCATGCCATTTGACAACTGTTTGCTCTGCCATTTTTTGAAATTCGGCATCAACTGTTGTTTGGACACGCATCCCACCTTTGAGCAATGCATCACGCCCGAATTTTTTCGCTAATTCTTGGGCAACTGTATTAGTGACATAAGGTAAGGCACTACCTTGGAAAGAGCGAATTTTACCGAGTTTAATTTCTTGTTTGAGGGCATCATCATACTCTTGCTGAGTAATCCAATTCAAGTCCAGCATCCGCCCTAAAACTTCTTTTTGTTTCTGCTTTGCCAATTTCATGCTGACAAAGGGGCTGAATTCTTCTGGTGCTTGAATTAAACCAGCCATCATTGCTGATTCACCCAAAGTTAAATATTCTGCTGATTTGTTAAAGTAACTTCTTGCTGCTGTTTGTACGCCATAGTTGTTATGACCCCAATAAACTTGATTGAGGTACATCTCTAAAATTTGGTCTTTAGTCAGAATTTGTTCTAAGCGAATTGCTAGCACTGCTTCTGCTAGCTTCCGGGTAAAAGCACGCTTATGAGACAAAAATAAGTTTTTCACCAGCTGCATGGTGATGGTAGAGCCACCTTCTTTAACGCCACCAGCTACTGAGTTGACGATAATCGCCCGACCTACACCTGTGGGATTGATACCGTGATGGTTGTAGAAATGTCCATCTTCACTGGCTAATACTGCGCGTTTGAGATTGGGAGAAATTCTATCTAGAGGTACAACTTCTCGGTTAGCTTCTCCATGAACGCTGGTTAAGAGTTTTCCTTTTATATCGTAAATATAAGTCGTTTCTGAAGGAAAGAAGTTACGCAATTGCCTGACATCAGGCAAATTACGAAAACTAATAGCTAAACCCACCAATCCCCCCGCTACAATTGAGCTTGTCAGCATTGTGATTGATAGTAGAGTTCCGCCAGCTACCTGACCTACTCCTTTCAAAAACTCAAAACCTGATGAAGCCTTATTTTGGCCTTCCTTGTCTTCAAAAGTCCTAGACGACACGGCGATTTCACTTCCTCACTTGTAAATATAAATGTAATTGATTTGTCGCAGCAAGGCGGTTAATTTTTTGCAATTATAGTAGTTTGGCAGGTAAGACAACGGACAAATTGCCAGTGAATACAACCAACTTAACTTCTCCCAGTCAAAATTTAATTAATAGCGAATCTCCTAGTATGGCGCAAGATATGAATTGGTTGCGTCGTGGTGTAGTAGAAATTTTTCCACAACCAACTGATGCTGACAGCGAAATTGAAAGTTTAGAACAGCGTTTGGCAAGCACAAATCGACCTTTAAGGGTCAAATTGGGCATCGATCCAACTGGTGCTGATATTCATCTTGGTCATAGCATACCGGTAAGAAAACTGCGAGCTTTTCAAGATGCTGGTCATACCGCAGTACTAATTATTGGTGATTTTACGGCGCGGATTGGCGATCCGACTGGTAAATCTGAGGTGCGTCGCCAGCTGACAGAAGCAGATGTGGCGCAAAACGCCCAGACTTATCTTGAGCAAGTACGTCCTATATTGGATTTTGACACACCAGGAAGGTTAGAGGTACGTTACAACTCCCAATGGCTCTCCCGCCTGGATTTAGGCAAGATTTTAGAGTTACTCTCAACGATGACTGTGGGGCAGATGCTAGCCAAGGAAGGATTTGCCGAACGTTATAAGAAGGAGAATCCAATTTTCCTGCATGAGTTCCTTTATCCGTTGATGCAGGGCTATGATTCGGTGGCGGTAGAGGCGGATGTGGAATTAGGGGGAACTGATCAAAAATTTAACATTGCTGTGGGGCGAGATTTACAGCGTAGGTTTGGACAAAAGCCCCAGTTTGGCTTACTGCTGCCAATTTTAATAGGTACAGATGGGGTACAAAAAATGTCAAAGTCTCTAAGTAATTATGTGGGCTTGTCGGCACACCCATCGGAAAAATATCAAAAATTACAGGGCGTTCCCGATCAACTTCTAGCGCAGTATTTTGAACTGTTGACGGATTTCGCTTTGGATAAATTACCAGAGAATCCCCGCGATCGCCAATTACTTCTGGCATGGGAAATTGTTAGGCAGTATCATGGCGAAAAAGCAGCAAATCAGGCGAAGGAAGCTGCTGATAGCGGTGGGAAAAAAGGCGCGATTCCGGAATTTTCTGTGGCTGGAATACAGCAGTTTCCCGTCAAGTTGGCTTATTTACTCAATGCTAGTGGCTTGTGTAAAAGCAGTGGCGAAGGTAAGCGGAAAATTCAAGAAGGCGGGGTGTATATAGATGGCGATCGCATTACCAATGTTGATACCAGTTTTGCCCAAGCTGATGAATTAACCGACAAAGTGCTGCAAGTGGGTAAAAACAAGTTTGTGCGCTTAGTACCTTAATTTGGGATAGAAACCACCGATGAATCCTGAGCAGCGAATTATAGTACCTTTAGATGTCCCAGATATCGCCAGCGCGATCGCTCTTGTTGAGCGGCTACCACAAGTTACTTTCTGGAAAGTTGGCTTGGAGTTGTTTACCAGCACCGGGCCAACTATTCTGGAAATTCTCAAATCTCGCCAAAAGCAGATTTTTCTTGATTTAAAATTTCACGACATCCCCAACACCGTAGCTGGTGCTTGTCAGGCTGCGGCGCGTTATGGGGTGGATTTATTGACAATTCACTCTACTGCTGGCAAAGATGCCCTAAAAGCGGCAACTGAGGCAATTCAAACCGGGGCAGCACAAGCAAGTGTTAAACCACCCAAATTAATTGCTATTACCCTGCTAACGAGCATTTCTGCTCGACAGTTGGCATTTGATTTGAAAATTCCTTTAGAATTGCCAGAATACGCTCTATCGATGGCACTCCTCGCCCAAGAAACCGGATTAGATGGGGCAGTTTGTTCGCCTCAAGAAGTCGCACAGCTACGAGAAACTTGTGGGGATAATTTTCTGTTAGTTTGTCCCGGCGTGCGCCCGACTTGGGCAGATAAAGGCGATCAAAAGCGATCGCTCACACCATCCCAAGCCATCCAATCTGGCGCAGATTACCTCGTAATTGGTCGTCCGATTACCAGTGCGGCGGAACCTGAGTTAGCTTGGAAGAGAATTTGTGAGGAGTTAGCAGAAAATAGTCAATGGTCAATGGTCAATGGTCAATGATCATTTCTCATTTGTCCTCCTTGGGGACTTCCAGAAATTAAATTATCCAAGTTTCAGCGCGAAGGTGATGCAAGTCATTCTTCCTCCTCTGCTGAAACAGCGATAGGATTTGGGAGCATCCCAAATGTGCAAAAACGCCCTCACCCTATAAGGGTGGGGCTAGAAATACGAAGCCTGCCTTCGCAGGCTAAAAGTTTGATAGCCTGCGTTCGTCGAAAACGTTCCCGAAGGGTAGGCAGGCTTTGTTGGTATAGCAATATCCTTCTAGGGTATTGCGTCAAAATTGGGATGCTCCCTAGGATTTGGAAGTCCCTTGTCCCCCTTTAGCCTAATCTGCTCTCCTACGCCTCCTGTTATGCATGGTGATGAAAACTTTTTTGTTGGGACTACCTCAGAACTTGTG
Organism: Calothrix brevissima NIES-22; assembly: GCF_002367995.1. GTDB lineage: Bacteria > Cyanobacteriota > Cyanobacteriia > Cyanobacteriales > Nostocaceae > Aulosira > Aulosira brevissima. The sequence continues at coordinate 2,643,710 of NZ_AP018207.1, read as the reverse complement.
GCTAACAGTTTGTGGCTGCTTTGTGGTAGTTAGTACTATTGGTAATCCTGTATTTTCGCAAAGCCTCCCCGTGTTAAAGGATAAAGCGGGGTTGACTTGTGACGAACAAAAAATAGACAGTTTAACTACCTATTTATTGCGGGATTTACCTAGTTATACAAATCGCGTAACCCAACGCGCCCGCCGTCTCAGCCGGAAGAATGAAGTTTATAGCTACTTTCTATTGGCTGGTAGACCAGAGTTTACACCCCTACCTCTGAATCCTGGGATTAACGGCGTAGATAGTGACAAAAGTGCTGCATCAGGTGTAGAGCAGGTTTTCTTTACTACTTTAGAAAGGCAGTATATAGGGGGAAAAGTGGTGGAATTCCAAGAATTCCACTGGCTCTTATTGACGAAAACTGAAAGCGGCTGGCGTTTGGTGATGATGTTTACTCAAAGTGGGTCATCAACTGGATCGTCGGGGGGACAACAACCGCTATCGCCGCCACGAGATAGTAGTCGTAGCGCGATCGCTCAAGCGATTAATATTTGGTTACGGGATTGTCAGGCGGGAAGCATTAGGATGTAATTGGTCATTTGTCATTGGTCATTAGTGTTCCTTTATTTCCATCTAAAGTCACTTCTTGACCTACGGGTAATGCTGCATTACATTTATCGTGACCAAAGGGTAAGTCAGCAACAATTGGAATACCTAAGTCGCCTAAGCGATCGCGCAAAACTTCATCAACTGTAAAGCTGGGCACATTGGCTGGCGGTTCACATGCCGTAAAACCACCTAATGCAATACCTCGTACTTGGGATAAATTACCGCTCAATCGCCACTGGGTTAGCATTCTATCTATTCTGTAGGGTGCTTCTGATACATCCTCAAAGGCTAAAATTACACCTGCAAAATCTGGTTGAAATGGTGTGGCTAACAGATGGGTTGCTACTGTCAAGTTACCTGGAAGTAAAATTCCTGTGGCGACACCATTACCCCAACCTTTACCTTGGAGTGGCTCAAGGGTACGACCTTCGACTAAATTAAATAATCGCTCACATGACCAATCTGGCTCATTAGCAAGTGTGGTTAATACAGGGCCGTGAACGCTAGAAATTCCGACATTATATAGGCTCCACAATAAAGCCGTAATATCAGAAAAGCCTATTAACCATTTGGGATTTTCGATTATCGATGATTCTGGTTGCCAATGCCAATTTTCGAGGATGCGGGTACTACCAAACCCACCTCTAGCGCAGAGAATACCCCGGCAATTTGGGTCTTTCCAGGCTGCTGCAAGCTGCTGGCGACGGTTTTTATCGTTTCCGGCTAAATAGCCCCATTTATCTGTAATTTCTGGGGGAACTTCGATTTGGTAACCGCGCGATCGCCAAATTTCTATACTCTGATAAAAACTGTCAAATTCTCGCAAAGCACCACTAGGGGCAATGACTCGCAGTAAATCGCCGGGTTTGAGAGGTGGGGGTAAGATTTTTGCTGGCATAGATTAATTACTATAACAATCTTGATATGCGAACAAAAGGGACAAGGAGGACAAGGAGGACAAGGGGGTAGGTATTGGTGAATTATTGAGGATTGATATTTTAGGAAAAAATACTACATTTATCGTCCTAACAATGTAATGTAAGAATTTAGCTCTGAATTTATTTTTTTATTTCAGTAGAAATTTTATGCGCCAAGAAATGAAAGTGAGTCTAGCACTGCTAGCATTTTTAGGAAGTTTGACATGGTGCTATAGTGCCAAGGCAAATTTTAAAGGCAACCTGACGGTAGAAATTGATGGATTTAAAAATAAACAAGGGCAAGTCTGCGCCAGTGTCTTTGCGAATAGTCAAGGTTTTCCTAATAATCGCGATCGCGTCATTCAAAGTCAGTGTACCAAGATAACCGATGCTTCTGTAAAGCTTACCTTTGAGAATTTACCAGCCGGTAGCTATGCTGTTGCTGTGATGCATGATAAAAATGAAGATTCAAAACTCAATCGTAATAGCTTAGGTATACCCACAGAAGGTTTTGGATTTTCCAAAAATCCCGAAATTCGCACCAGCGCGCCCAAATTCAGCGAAGCAGCTATTTTATTAGCAGGGCCAAATACTAATATTCAAGTGCATTTGAAGTATTTCTAAGGGCATGGGGCATGGGGCATTGGGCATAGGGTAAGAGTCATTTGTCATTTGTCATTTGTCATTTGTCTCCCTTGTCCCCCATCTTCCCCCATACGCTAGTTATCATTTTCCTGATCTTCCGGTAGGGTTTCGCGATCGCATACAACACGGATGCGATTAATTTGATTTAGCGCATACCTTGCTGTTGACTGTACTTCTAAATCGGGATCTTCTACTGCATGGCGTAGCATCTGACTAACTTGAGACATCATGTCATAAACGCGGGTTAAATCGCGAATGGCATTTTGTCGCACTTGTGGGCTTTCGTTTTGGATGGAGATGGCTAATGCACGATTCATAGGTTTGAGCGTGCGAATCCCGATTTCGCTTAAAGCTGCCAAAATTAGGCTGTGTTGTTGGGAATCTGCATCTATCATCAAGTCCAGCAATGGTTGAATCGCCCTAGAGTCTCCTTGCTGTCCTAAATCCCAAATTGCTTTGTGTCGCTTCGCTGGATCGGGATTATATAAGTCGTTAATTAATTCATCAACTATATTGACTTTGGCTAAACGAGAAGTATTAGCTGGTGGTAACAGTTTTGGATTCATCGAGGCTGCATCATCCTGCTGTTCCTCTGGGCTGGCTTTTGATTCTGGTAACAGTGGTATTGTTGTATTATCAGTTTCAGTTTTTGTTTGAGTATCTAAAGTTTCTAACTGTAGCCATTGCTTAGATGGCGTGAACTTTCCCACAAAGTAAACAATTGCGCCAATACTGCCGAGAATTCCCAAGCCTAATAATGACCAGTGAATAATATTATACTGAGGCAAATTTTGCCCACTGGGTTTAGAAGTAGGTACAGGTGAGGCGGTAAATGATTTTTTGGCAGCAATTGCTGATTGGAGACTTTTCTTTGTCGTATTGCCAAAAATGCCGTCTGCTTCTAAACCCTGTGCTTTTTGAAATTCAGCTACAGCAGTTTTTGTAGTTTCTTTGTAATTTCCATCTACCACATCGTTGTAATATCCCAACTCTTTTAATTGAGTTTGCAAAGTTTCTACATCCGATCCTGTACTATCGGGTCTGAGAATCGTTGCGAGGACAGTTGGTGTGGTACTGATTTGAGGCAGTATTAAAATTTGTTGTGGTAAATTAAGTATCGCTGGATTCGCGGGTGTTTGGTACCAACCCAGGTAGAGAAAACAAGTCAAGATAGGGATTGAGGAGTGACATAGCCTCATAATTACTAGTTTTGGACAACGGGTATTTTTGAATTGTTCGATACCACGATAGCTTTAACTAGTCTAAAATTTAACTTTTATTGTGACAAAAATTGCGATCGCTACAGATCAGTAGGTTGGCGTCATGAAAATATTGGCAAGGGCTGTCATTTGTCATTTGTCATTTGTCATTTGTCATTTGTCATTTGTCAGTTTTTGCACCTTGGTTGAAACTGGGATGAACAAATATCCTAATGTAGGACAATTGTATTAATTTTCCGTCATGATAGAGTTGTTGACTATATTAAATTGTTAAGTCTGCATCTCCAGCCGAAAATTCTCTAATGTCAGACGCTAATTTTATTGATACAGTGACACAAGAATCTGTTTACCCAGAATTATCGGAGCAATCGCCTGTTTTTACTTTGCGTCAAGAAGCGATCGCCCGCATTCGTAATAGTCTACGCCCTGGACAGCAACAAATGGCTGATTGGTATACGGGGCCTTTGGCTGTTTCTGCTGTTCCTGGTGCTGGTAAATCTACGGGGATGGCGGCTGCGGCAGCGATCGCGATCGCCCGTCAGTATGAACTTGCAGCCCAAGCGCGTCAATCTTACCGTCGTCAATTGGTAGTGGTGACTTTTACCCGCTCTGCTGCTGCTAATATTAAAGCTAAAATCCGCAAATATTTACGGGATGATTTATCTTTACCGCAAACGGGATTTGTTGTTTATACTTTACACGGTCTAGCTTTAAATATCGCCAGCCGTCATCCCGATTTATCTGGGTTACAGTTAGAAAATGTCACTTTAATTACACCAAATCAAAGTCACAGATTCATCCGCACAGCAGTTGAGCAGTGGATTACCAAGAATCAAAGTACTTATTTACGCTTATTAGAAGGTAGCCAATTTGACGGCGAAGAGACAGAAAGATTACGGCGTCAATCGGTATTAAGAACAGAAGTTTTACCAGATTTAGCCACTACAGTTATTCATGAAGCTAAAAGTTCTGGTTTATCAGCCGATGATTTACGCAATTGGAGTCAGCAAACTACAGACCCTTATGCAATTTTAAATGTAGCTGCTGGTTTGTATGCCGAATATGAGAATTTAATGCGATCGCGTGATTTTATCGATTACGACGATATGATTTTAGCTGCGTTGCGGGTGTTAGATAACGATAGCGCCCGAAGGATTGAGCAAAATCAAGTTTTCGCCGTTTTTGAAGACGAAGCCCAAGATTCTAGCCCTTTACAGACGAAGTTGCTGGAAATTTTGGCGAGTGATGTGGGGGATATAGGGGACAAGGGGGACAAGGGGGACAAGGGGGACAAGGGGGATGGTTTTGCAAATGGTAATCAGCAATCGTCTATTAATTTAGTGCGAGTTGGCGATCCGAACCAAGCTATTAACTCGACTTTTACCCCAGCCGATCCGATTTATTTTCGCCAATTTTGCGAAGAGTGCGATCGCTTGCAGAGATTGGCGACAATGGATCAAGCTGGGCGGAGTACGCGAATTATTCTGGAAGCGGCGAATTTTACCTTGGAATGGATTAATAGTTTTTACGGCGTTAAGATGCAGCAATCATCCCATGACTCGATTGCGTCTCTTCCCTTCCGTCCCCAAAGAATACGTCCCGTTGATACTGGCGATCCGCAAAAAGATGCTAACCCCGCAGCAATAGGAATGGGCTTAGAACTTTACACGCCTCGCGATATTCATCACACAGTAGAATTACTGTTTGGGAGAGTGATTGAATTATTTGCGGAAGACCCCTCAAAGGTAAGTGCAGCAATTTTAGTGCGGGAGAATCGCCAAGGACGCTGGTTAGCTGAGGCTTTAGAACCGATATGTAAAGAGCATAAAATTACACTTTATGATGTGGGCGAACGCGATCGCCGTTCTCAGATTCCCCAAGAAATTTTAGCTTTATTGCAATTTTGCGATCGCCCCCATTCCCCCGATTACCTCAAAGCTGCCCTGGAAGTTCTCGTAGAACGCCAGCTAATTCCCACCCAAGACCTCAACGCCCTTGCTAGTTTACCAGAAGAGTTTTTATACCCCGGCCCCTTAACAGCACCGCAAACTGAAAACGTCCACAAAGCCTCACATTTGTGTCGAAGTTTACTGCGCGCCAGGTTAGAATTACCCATATACCAATTAATTTCCTTTTTGGCTTTAACTTTAAATTACGATCAAGCCGAACTAGCAACGGCTGACAAATTAGCAGAACGGGTAAATCAGCAAACTGCTGGTAATAGTTCGATGGGATCGATGCTGTCAGCTTTAAGTGAAATTGTCAGTTCTGAACGATTTGAAGCTGTAGAAACAGAAGACTTAGAAGCCCGTTACACCCGTAATGGTCAACTGACAATTATTACCATGCACAAAGCCAAAGGGCTAGATTGGGATTATGTTTTTCTGCCCTTTCTCCACGAAAACTTAATACCTGGTAGGTTTTGGGTTCCACCTCAAAGTCAGTTTTTAGGTGACTTTACCTTATCAGAAGTTGCTCGCGCCCAAGTACGTGCTGCGTTACACAATGAATCGCGCATACCAGAAGTCAACCAAGCGTGGGAAATTGCCAAACACCTGAAAACGGCTGAAGAGTACCGTTTACTCTACGTAGCGATGACACGCGCCAAGCGCTTATTGTGGATGTCAGCAGCACAAAAAGCACCTTTTACTTGGAGTAAACCAGAAAATTTACAAGAACAAGCACCTTGTCCAGTATTTCCGGCGTTAAAGCGCCAATTTCCCAACGCTGTCTTTTCTCTAGGGACGGCGGTTAAATCCGGTAGCTAGGAAACATTAACAGGACTTACGCACACAATACAAACTCTTGGCGTTCTTGGTGTCTATCCTGTGGAAAGTCACTGCGTGTCTAATACGGTTCAATAAATTAAGGGACTTCCAAATAAAAAATATTGCGATCGTTAACTTACCAAAAATCTGGGTCTAAAGCCCCGTCCTTCTAGGACGGCTTTTCTTTAACTTCCGAATCAATTCCCTGAGTACATCATTCTGGGTTCTACTTGTTTCTGTACAATACTCTACAAGCATCTGATATTCTTCATCTGAGCATCTAATTGTTAATTTCTTCATGCCGTCATATTGCCGTTGGTTTATGGTAGAATACTAGCATGAAAACACTGAAGTTTAAGCTCTACCAACACAAGAGGAATAGGCACCTCAAGCGTACAATTAACGCTGCTGGGATGATTTATAACCATTGCATTGTCCTACATAAACGGTATTATCGGATGTTTGGCAAGCATTTAAATTGTGCAAAACTTCAGTCGCATATTGCCAAGTTAAGAAAGCGTAATTCTTTCTGGCAATCAGTAGGTTCTCAGGCAGTACAAGATATTTGTCAACGCATCGAGAAAGCCTACCAATTGTTTTTTAAACACAGCAAGAAAGGAGTTAGACCACCAGGATTTAAGAAGGTAAAAAAATATAAATCCTTCACCCTCAAGCAAGCAGGTTATAAGTTTTTGGGTGGGAATAGGGTAAAGATTGGGAACAGGGTTTATCAGTTTTGTCAGTCAAGAGAGATTGAGGGAACGGTCAAAACTTTAACCATTAAACGCACTCCGCTAGGTGAACTGTTCATGGTTATTGTCATGAATGATGGCAGCAATCCAGACGTTGAAGTTAAGACAGGTAAAATCGCTGGCTTTGACTTTGGATTGAAGACATTTCTCACCTGCTCAGACGGCACTGAGATTGAGTCTCCCCAATTCTTCAAGCAATCCCTAAACGCTATTAAAAAAGCCAGTAGGCAGCATTCTAAAAAACTAAAAGGTTCCTCCAATAGAGAACGAGCAAGGAAGAATTTAGTACGCAAATATGAGGATATTTCTCATCGTCGGCGGAACTGGTTCTGGAAACTGGCTCATGAGTTAACGGATAAGTTTGATGTTCTCTGCTTTGAGACTTTAAATCTCAAGGGAATGCAGCGACTTTGGGGTAGAAAAATATCAGACTTGGCCTTTGGTGAGTTTCTAAAAATCCTAGAATGGGTTGCCAAAAAGAAACATAGACGAGTGGTATTTGTGGATCAATGGTATCCCAGTAGTAAGACTTGCTCAAATTGCGGTCATATCTTAGAAAGCTTGGATTTGTCAGTCAGAGAGTGGCGTTGTCCTTCCTGCCAATCAGTTAATGGTAGGGATGAGAACGCCGCACGTAATATTCAACAGTTCGGCTTCGCGGTTGGTGAGCTTGTCGAACCGCACTGTTGACCCTGAGCGGAGCCGTTCGCGTTAGCGTCTCCGAAGGAGAAGGGTCAAATGGTTGGGACATCAACCATCGGGTTAGGTAATGTAAGTCGGGCTACGCCTGCAATTGCTGTTTGAGCCTAGAATCCCTACCCTTCAAGGGTGGGGAGTATGTCAACAAACTCGCAACTCATAGGGGCAGGGGTTACCCCGACCCTACAATTTGGCATAATTTATTTTTTGGAGTTCCCTAACCTAAAAGCAGTCACAGAATAAATCCAAAATCAACAATTGATTTATAGCAATCCTAAATCATTTATGAAATTTGCTAACTCTCAGTTTTTTCTCTGAACCTTGGCGTACTTGGCGTCTTCTCTGCGAGACGCTACGCGTTGGCGGAAGCCTCTCGCAGAGAAGGCGGTTCATCAAAAAAAATATTTTCACAACTCAGATAGGATTGCTACATATAGAGCAACTATTCTTAATCATGAACTTTACCATCGGGCATAATCGCCCCTTGAAAGTCAACATCATCAAGAATAGCTCCGGTTAAATCTGCTCCTTGCAAATTCGCATTGCGCAAAATTGCGCCATCAAGATTCGCATAGCTGAGATCGGCTCCTTGCAAACTCGCTCCACTCAAATCTGTAGCCAAATCCCCCCACTGAAGTCTGCGGCTGAGGTTGGCGCGGCACAATTTGACTTTATCCAAGTTAGCATGATGCATAGTAGCCGCTCTTAAGTCAGCGTAGCTCAAATCTGCCTCAGTTAAAATTGCATATCCTAAATCTGTGCGCTGATCGGAACTAGGACGCAAATCTGCTTGAAACAATAGCGAACGGGAAAGTTTAGCACCTGTTAAATTCGCACCGCATAAACTAGCTTTAATTAAATTAGCTGCTGTTAAATTAGTTTGAAGTAGTTTTGCACTCGTCAAATCTGCTTCTCGTAGCAAAGCACCAGATAAATCTGCATCGCTCAAATCTGTACCCCAAAGTAGCGCTTCACTTAAATCTGCTTGTTTGAGCACAGCTTGACTCAAATTAGTTTTGCCTAAGCGCGTCTGACGTAAATCTGCACAGCTAAAATCGGCACCTGTTAAAATTGCATTTGTAAGTTCTGCTTCTTGTAAATTGACTCGCGGAAAACTGCGTTCTCCAGCACTATAACGTTTGAGAATTTCATCCACATCCATAAATTACTCGACTTTTGATTGACAACTGGAGCGCGATCGCATCCCCTGTTAGCCATCTGTAGCAACCTTAAACCGGAATATTACAAGGCTGGGTTAATTCTGCCATCAGTTCTGCAATTGACATGATTCGCTCAGTGTACCTAACATTCGTCCCCTTGTCCCCCTTGTCCCCTAACCCCTATTTTCAGAAAACACTGCTGTATTATCTCGCAGCGCTTTGAGGCTTTCGCTTTGTTGTAACATGTGCTCGCTAATGCGATCGCACGCTAAATCGCAAAGCTCAAAAATCATCGGATCGGTAATATTGTAAAAAGCACTAGTACCTTTCGTTTGACGCGATACTAACCCTGCTTGAGTTAACACCTTCAGATGCTTGGAGAGATTTGCTTGTCCTAAGCCTGTGGCATCCACCAAATCCATCACATTCATCGGCCCTGACTTTAAACAAGTTAAAATCTGTAGTCGGCTAACTTCTGATAGCACCTTAAAATAATCAGCAACAGCCACAAGTACTGCTGAATTAGTCTGAGATGGCTTTGGTTCTGGCATAGGAGGTTGCATCTTCAGCAGGTCAATTAATTTTATAACTATTTAGTATAATAACCAGATATTTTTATTAACAAATTTCACTAAGTAAGTGCTGGCGTGGGAAAAGTCCAGCTTGTTGAGACTATATGGCTGATAAAAAACTCCATCCACAGTCATTGAGTTTTGTAGGCGCAGGTTCATGAGCGATTACTGTTGATCCTTGTAGGGGCGAGTTTATTTAGATCTTTGTGAATCAATGAAGATATCGGTGAACCCGCCCCTACTACAAAGACTTGCTATACGCGGGTATTAAACCAGATTTTTTAAACAACTGACACTTGTACAGACAAGGGTTCATCGCGTCTCTAGCAACTGACAACCGACACGCGCAGCGCCATAAAAATCTCGACAAAAGTCTAATTAACTTCCCCAGGTAGGTACAGATAGTCTAGATACATCTGGATTCGCTACCAGCCAACTACCTTCATGCTTATCTTCGTTCTTCAAACTTTAGCAGAAATTCTAGCTGGAGGAACCTCACTCACCAGTACAGAGCAAATTGACTTTAGTCATCCTAGTAATCGACGGGAAGAGGGTGCAGGGCCGACTCTCAATTTGTATGTTTACGACATTCGTGAGAGTAAGCAATTTCAACAATCTGGTAGACAAGTGGAACGTAAAGCTTCACGGGGTTTACAACCCACATCTGTAGGTTGGTCGCCTAATTGGTTTGATGTCTCTATGCTATTAACAGCCTGGGATCGAACCGCCTTAGGCGAACATCATTTACTCAGCGAAGCCTTAACAGTACTGCTGCGTCATCGGTCTTTGCAAGAGGACTATTTAGTTCCAGAACTGCGGGGTTACGGGAATTTATCTCTGACAGTGGCTTTAGATCCACCTATTGAGATTGGTTCATTATGGAGTGCGCTGAATGTACCATTGCGTTCCGCCTTGTATATCACAGCCATGATTCCAGTTGAACCACAAACCACCCTTGTACCGCTAGTTTACGAACGGATTTTCAATTTGCAAAACCAATTGAGTGAGAATGGTAACGGCACAGTAGTTACCAGGCGAGTAGCGATCGCAGGTATGGTGAAAAGTGCAGTTACTAATTTACCCCTAACCACAGCAGAAGTAACTATACAAAGAACTAAAAAATCAGCGATAAGCAATAAAGAAGGGCTGTTCTTTTTTGAAGATATGCGTCTGGGTAATTATGTTTTGACAGTCAACTGTCCCGGCTACTTACCCCAGAATGTCAATGTCTTGGTGGATAGCCAAAATTATAGCTTCAAAGAAATCTTACTAACTCCTGAATAAAGAGGGGATGGGGGAGGCAGTGCGTTGGACGGGTTTCCCGGCTTGAAGCAACTGCCGTCATGGGGCATTGGGCATTGGGCATTGTTCTCCCTTATCTCCCTCATCCCCTACCCCTCTGCCCTCTGCCATTAACTTTTAACTAAATTGGAGAGACTTTTATGGCTAGACTAGATTACTTTGCACCTGGTGTCTATGTTGAAGAAATAGACAGAGGTAGTAGACCAATAGAGGGTGTCAGCACGGCCGTTGGTGGATTTGTTGGCTTTACCGAAGATATTCGTGATGGGGCTGAACTATTTAAGCCCATGTTGGTCACCAATTGGACGCAATATCTCAACTACTTTGCCCGTCCTAACTCCGATGGCTTCACCGATTTCAACGCTTATTTACCCTTCGCCGTTTATGGCTACTTTATGAATGGTGGCGGGCGCTGTTGGATAACTAGTATCGGTACACAATTACCAGGCGCACCCAAACCGCCAAATCCAGAACCAGCCAACATTCGCATTAGTGGTCGCGGTAACCGTCCTACCCTCCGGTTTACATTACGCCCCGAACAAGCAGCAGGCGGCGCAATTAACATCGTCATTAACGATAGCGGCCCTCGTGCCTTACCAGAAGGTACAGAAGGCGAACCACCACCAAATACAGGGGAATACTTTACCGTCCAAATCCGTCGGGGTGATGAAGTTCTCGAACAATATGAGAACTTAACCATGAATCGTGAAGTTCCCGGACAAGTAGCAACTTATGCGATCGCGGCTTTGAGAGGTTCCATGTATGTCAACGTCGAAGATATTTCTCAATCTGGACAGCCTTTATCTCGGCGTCCGACTAATGGCCAGTATGAACTAGCACCCCCCATTGTCGCCCAAACAGTCGATAGATTTTCGCGAGACTTTGAAGGAGTCCGCGACGATCGCACAGGGGTAAGAGGGATCTTTGAAATCGATGAAATCACCATGCTAGCTTGTCCCGACTTAATGCGGGCTTATCAATCAGGCGTGATGAACTTGGATCAAGTCCACGGCATCATGGAACTAATGATTAGTATGTGTGAGGGTTCTGCTAGCGGCGACATTCCTAACCCACCCAACCGCATGGTATTAATCGATCCACCTCCAGAACAAACCAAACCCCAACAGGTAGTGGAGTGGTTAAACAGATTTAACCGCCGTTCCATGTTTGCGGCGCTTTACTATCCTTGGATTAAAGTACCCAACCCACGCGATCGCGGCAATCCCATACTCGTCCCTCCTTGCGGACATGTCATGGGTGTGTGGTCGCGTACCGACGAAACCAGAGGCGTTTACAAAGCACCAGCCAACGAAGTACCTAGAGGCGTCATCGGTCTAGGTTATGAAACCAACTTCCGCGAACAGGAACTGTTAAACCCCTTGGGAATTAACTGTATACGCAGCTTCCCCAATCGTGGTATCCGCATCTGGGGCGCAAGAACACTAGTAGAACCAGATAAAACCGAGTGGCGTTACATCAGCGTCCGCCGCTTAATTAGTTATATTGAAAAATCCATCGAACTAGGTACTCAATGGGTAGTTTTTGAACCCAACGATGAAGATTTGTGGGCTAGGGTCAAACGTACCGTCAGCAACTTCCTAGAAAGAATTTGGCGTGAAGGTGCATTATTTGGTGCATCACCAGAACAAGCATTTTATGTTAAATGCGATGAAGAACTTAACCCACCAGAAACCAGAATTTTAGGACGTTTGTATGTAGAAGTAGGTGTTTGTCCAGTCAGACCAGCAGAGTTTGTCATCTTCCGCATTAGCCAATGGAATGGCATTGACGAAGAAGAATAGTATTGCCAATTTCACCGAATTTTCGATTCTGGGATTGGAGAAATTATCAATCTCCAATCTACAATCCAAAATTCGGTATCAATTCCCTCTTAAATCTACAAACTACAATCACAATCAGGAGTTAAGTTATGCCAGGTCAACAAGAGTTATTAGCTGCTTGTCTGTTTTATTTTGAAGCAGACGGAGTTACAGAGAAATCTATTAAAGAAATTAGCGGTTTAGGTGTAGAAAATACCCCTGCACAAGAAGTACATGGTTCGACCAAAGGCGGTAAAATTTGGCGACAAGCAACTCCTACCGTTACCAAATTTACGAATATTACCCTAAAAGTAATTGCCACTGCTGATGTAGACCTTTATCAATGGTATCAAAAGTGTAACGAGGATATGGGTACACCTCGGCAGTGGAATCAAAATCGGAAATCAGCTTCTGTAGTTGCTTACAATCAGCAACTCACGGAAGTAGCGCGCTGGAATATTGTCAATTGCTATCCTGTGAAATATACAGGCCCAACATTAACAGCTTCTAGTGGTGATATGGCTACAGAAACAGTCGAATTAGTTCATGAAGGTGTTAAACGTGTTAAATAAATTTCCCTAATTCATAGTTTCTTATTTAGGGCTATTTACAATCTTTGTGAAACATGACTGTTAAGGTTTTCTAAAGCAGCGTGAAAAGTCAGTTTTGACAGGGGGAAAATAAATTACTGCATTTTCCTCCATGTCCTCTGTCTTGATTTGGTGAAAAAAAGTGGCTCAAGCAACTGACAAACTTCCAGAAATTCTTGCTACCCATAGGTTTTATTTAGGATTGACATTAGACGGTCAAAAAGATAATAGCGATTGCTACTTTTTAGAATGTCAAGGTTTTAAAAGAACCCAAGATGCAATTGAAATTTGTGAAGTTACTTCTAATAAATGGGGAGTAGCAGCTAAAGGTTTAGTAGTTAGAACTAAAATACCTGGAAATGTCAAAAGTGGCAATATAACTCTCAAAAGAGGAACAATTGCTAACTCTATGGTTTTTTGGAAATGGTTTGAAGAAGTGCAAAATGGTAAATGGGCAAATCAAAGAAAACTCATGGCTTTATCTATTTATAATCAAGCCAATCAAGAAGAAGCGAGATTTGAATTAGCAGGTGCTTGGCCTGCTAGTTATAAAATAGCTGATTTAAACGCCCGCAGCACTGACTTACATATTGAAGAACTGGAGATTGCTTTCGAGGAATTTAAGCGAGTGAAGTAATCAGGAGAATTATGTTCCCGACAGAGTTTGAATTTACATTACCCAAGGGGTATCTAGACGCAGAAGGTAACCTCCATCGCCAAGGTATCATGCGCTTATCAACAGCGATAGACGAAATCGCACCACTGCGCGATCCCAGAGTTAAAGCTAACGAAGCTTACGCCACAATTATTATTTTGTCACGTGTCATTACTCGCTTGGGCGCTCTCTCGGAAGTAAATCCTGCGATCGTGGAAAACTTTTTCTCCCAAGATTTAAATTACCTCCAAGATTTTTACCGTCAAATCAACGGTTTAGAAACAGCAAATTCTCCAGCAGTTCTAGTCAATAGTCAATAGTCAATAGTCAATAGTCAATAGTCCATAGTCTATAGTCTATAGCTCATAGTTCAATATCCAATGACAAATGACGATTGACAAATGACAATCTTAAATTCCCGACTTCTACCTTTCAAGGTTTGAAAAAGAAGCCGGGACTTTGCCCTAACTGCTCAAAATCTATAGAATCTATAATCTAAAACTAAAATTGGTATGGGTCGTAAGCAAGATAATCTCGTTACTGAATTTAACTTTATTCTTCCTAGAGGATTGATTGATAGCCAAAGCCGAGTTCATCGTCATGGAGTGATGCGTTTAGCTACCGCCAAAGATGAAATTGTGGTACAACAAGAACGCAAAGTTCAGGAGAATCCAGCCTATGGTACTTTAGTAATGCTATCACGAGTTATTACCCGCTTAGGTAGCTTAAACTCTGTTAGTCCCGATTTATTAGAAGGTCTACTCTTGCATGATATTGCTTATCTGAGAGAATTTTATAATCGTATTAATCAACAAGGAAACGTCGAGATACCCACACAATGTCCTCATTGCAATACTCAATATTCAGTCGAGCTAAAACTCGCGGGGGAGTAGTCAGCTACCCCTCTGATACCTTATATGAGGAGGTAGCTTTCATCGCTTATCACTTCCACTGGTCACAAGATGATATTTTTAATTTAGAGCATAAAACCCGTCAACGCTGGGTTACAGAAATTAATAAAATTAACCAAAAATTAATATGAAAATAAAAGTTAACTACTCACCAACCCTAAATGAAGTTAACGAACTTGATTTAGCATTAGCAACTACACCAAAAGGAGAATGCGTTATCGGTCGTTCTCCTGATTGTGATGTAGTTCTAGACAGCCCTGATGTTAGTAGAATGCATGGTAAATTCTTTATTCAAAGTGGAAGTTACTATTTCTGCGACCTTGGTAGTAGAAATGGCTCAATTATTAACGGTAAACTAGCGGAAAAAAATAGACCATTTTTATTAAAGGATAAAGACGTTATTCGCATTGGCGATTACACGATGATAGTGGAAGATATAATTCCAGCGTCAGAACAATTGGCAGAAACAGTCTTTAGAACGATAGATCCAGCAATATTTTCTGGGCGACTTAGCACTAATCAAACTCCAGAGGTAGTCAGTCAATCTGAACCAGAAGTTAGCCAAACACAAAACGAAGTAGAATCTACAGAATTAGAAGAAGCAATTAATGCTCTAGAAAATATCTTAGAAACTTCAGATGAAACTGGTGAACTAGAAGCTGATGTAAGTACACCAACAGCAGAAGAAGAAGTTACCTTTATACAATCCCAAGATGTTGTTACACCAACACCAGAAGCGGTAAGTGAAGTTCCTGGAACTGTTAATGAAGAAAGTGTGGCTAACCCAGAACCTGAAGCAGTCACTTTTATACAACCTCAAGATATCATTACGCCAACACCAGAGGCGGTAAGTGAAGTTCCTGGGACTGTTAATGAAGAAAGTGTGGCTACACTAGAAGCAGTCACTTTTATACAACCTCAAGATATCATTACGTCAACATCAGAAGCGGTAAGTGAAGTTCCTGGGACTATTGATCAAGAAAGTGTGGCTACCCCAGAAACCGAAGAAGTCACTTTTATACAACCCCAAGATGCGATCGCGCCAACATCAGAAGCAGTAAGTGAAACTCCTACAGCTATAAATGAAGAAAGTGTTGCAACATCAAATGAAATTATTGGAGATATTAACGAGCAATATATTGATGAAGATGCAGAAATTTCGCGAGAATTCACAATAGTTCAACCACGAGATATTGCCAGCCAGTCATATCAGAGTGTGAGCGAAGTTCCTACGGATATTAATGAACAAAATATCGTGGAAGACGAGGAAATTCTCCAAGAATTTACTAATGTGCAACCGCGAGATATTCTTGCTCAACCGCCAGAATCAATTAGTGAAGTTCCCTCAGATGTGGAGGAAATTTTACAAGACTTCACTATTGTACAAGTGCGTAATGTAAATCTACCCTTTGAGTCAATTAGCGATACTGACGAAAGTATTAGTAATGAAGATGCGGTAAATGAAGTTAACGTAGATATTGCACCAGTAGAAGCCCCAGAATTTGTTGATAACTTTACTCCAGAGTTTAGTCACGATGAAGAAGGTACATTTACAGAAGATGTGCTGATTGTCTCCGGCTCTATAGTTAGCGGTTCATCCGATATCGTGAGTGAAGTTCCTGATATTAGTGCTGATGATGCATCAATAGTTGAAACACCAACGGAAGTAGTCAGCGAAGTTAATGAATCAGCAGATATCAGCGATCACGAAGTTAATTTAATTGCCAATAATACAGAAGAATTAGTTGCAGATATTGGCAATTTAGAACCTGTACAAGATGTTGATGCTGTACCTGCAACAGTTAATGAAGTTGCAGAAACAACTAATATTGAATCTTTAGAAGAAGTAGAAGAATTAGTTGTTACTTCTAAATCTGAACCTGAAAGTGCAGAAGATGAAACAACGCCAGAATTAGTTGTTACTTCTAAATCTGAACCTGAAGGTGCAGAAGATGAAGTAATGCCAGAATTAGTCAGTAATCAAACTTCAGAATCAATTAGTCAAACATTTGCCGAAATTTTTGGCACAGAAAAAACACTATCTGATGAAATAGCCGAACAACAAATACCTGTAAGTGAGCCACAGCCAATGATCAGTCAAAAAAATATAGTTCTCATAGCTCACGACAGCAAAAAATCAGAATTAGCTGAGTTGGTGAATCAACATAAAGAATTTTTCTCACAGAGTCTAACTGTTGCTTGGCCATCTATCAGTGAAGTTTTAAGTCAACAAGCAGGTATTACTGTTAGTCAACAAATTCCCGCCGCTACATCTGGAGGATATCAAACTATTAATTCCTTGGTAAATTCAGGAGAGGTTTTAGCAGTAATTTTCCTCAGAGATTTTCTCGTAACTCAGCCTGGTCAAGCTAATGAAGAAGCATTCTTAAGAAGCTGTAACATTAACCAAGTTCTTCTTGCAACTAACTTACCAACTGCAGAGGCGATAGTGCATTATCTCAAACATTTGTAGATCAGCTATTCTGCTTTTAAGTTGCACAATCCATCATGAGGGCTGTTGACTGTTGACTGTTGACATCCCTTAGGGACTTCCAAATAAAAAAACATCCCAATCATTAACTTACTAAGCCCGCAACTCGTAGGGGCGGGGTTACCCCGCCCCTACAATTTGGGATAATTTATTTTCTGGAGTTCCCTTATTAGTAGTTATGCAATTTCGATGGACATTAGTTTATACCAATTCTCTGTGAAGCTGCACATAAACGCCCGCAGGCTAGAAGCCTGGGGCTAAACAAACAAAGCCTGCCTACGCAGGCTAAATTATATGAATCTTCATATTAAATTGGTATTACATGCATCAAGCACAGGAGTAGGCGCAAAGGAAAAATAGCTAATCCCCATGCCCAATGCCCCATGCCCTATGCCCAATAACAATTGACAAAAAATGCGCAAATCAATCATTTACATGGGATGCTGGTTGATTGATTAGTGAGATTTGCAGATGTCTGTTGTTTCTGGTGTAACTGTTACTGTTCCCGCCACCACTGCTAATTTGGGGCCTGGTTTTGACTGTATCGGTGCAGCTTTAACGCTGTACAACGTGTTTAATTTCAGTCGTCTAGATGAAGGCGGGTTAACTATTCATGTCACGGGTGAGGAAGCTGACGGAGTACAAACTGATGAGAGTAATTTGCTCTATCAAGCTTTTGTGAAGCTATATCAATATATAGAGCAGATACCGCCGAGTGTGAAAATTGAAATTCAGCTAGGTGTACCGTTGGCGCGGGGTTTGGGTAGTTCGGCGACTGCAATTGTCGGGGGTTTGGTTGCGGCGAATCAACTAGCTGGGGAACCTCTCTCGCAGTTGCAAGTAATGGAATTAGCGATCGCAATGGAAGGACATCCAGATAATGTAGTCCCCGCTTTATTAGGCGGATGTCGTCTAGCTGCTAGCAATGGTGCAGCTTGGGAAATTTGTGATGTACCTTGGCAGGAAAATATTATTCCAGTTTTGGCGATTCCTGATTTTGAACTTTCAACTTCCGAGGCGCGGCGAGTTCTCCCCACTGAATTTAGCCGTGCTGATGCCATTTTCAATACCGCCCATTTAGGATTATTGCTGCGTGGTTTGGCAACTGGTAAGGGAGAATGGTTAAAGACAGCTTTGCAAGATAAATTACATCAGCCCTATCGTAAAGCTTTAATTCGTGGTTACGATGCTGTAAATATGGCGGCTGTAGCTGCTGGTGCTTATGGCATGGTAATTAGTGGTGCAGGGCCGACATTGTTAGCTTTAGCCGATGCAGAAAATGCTCAAGCTGTAGAAGCGGCGATGAGAACTGCTTGGCAAGCAGAAGAAATTTCAGCTGTAGTGCGATCGCTTTCTCTGGATAACCAAGGCGCGAGAAGCGTTAAACAAGGATAAACAGGAATTATGCAGCAAATTGTCTCAGAAATAGCAGCCATTCGCCAGCAAATTCTGGTTCTCGAACAAGAACGCGCTAGTTTCACTGTAAATAATATAGTGCCCAGCGAGCATAATTCACCCAGCGCGATCGCCGAAGCTTACCGTCGCTTTGCTAGAGAAAATGCTCAACTAGCAGTAGAAATCAAAGGTATTGATGATGCGATCGCAGCTTTAGAACTTCAGCTAGAACAAAAACAAGTAGAACTCGCAAATTGGCACATTAATTCTAAACAACTCACCCTCCAGCAGCAGCTAGAAGAAGCGAGAAGCGTTGCCCAAGTTCATGCGCAACGCATTAATCAACTCGCTGGCGAATTAGCAACCGAAATCCGCCTGCTGAAATCTTGCGCCGATGAGCTAAGTCCTTTGTATTGGCAAGTTTATTACAAGCCTTTTATTACCGGCTTCAAAACAATCTCCGTTCCTCACGTGCGCTCCGATGGTGATGTGTGGACAATTGTCAACCGCATTGTTTAACTTGAGCAGCCATCACTATATATATAGTGCTACTAAAAAATTCAGCCCACTTTTGTGGGCTTTGTACTGAGAGCCAATGGCTTACAGCCTGTGGGCGCTCTATTGGGTTTGCAGCTATCTTCAATCAAAATTACCCCCTTAATAATGCAGGGCTGTTTCATTCGCTGGTGTTGGAAATTTGTCAAGAGGATAATCTCACGCAAAGGCGCAAAGGCGCAAAGACGCAAAGAAAAATCACGTATTTTGGGTAGAAGGCGCAAAAATTTTTGGCTAACATTGTGCGCTTGTTCTCAATTTTTGTCTCTTTGTATCTTGCAATTTTACCCATGTTAGGGAACTAAACAGCCCTGCTTAATAATGGGGCGAGTAATCACTCACAACAAAGCTTTACATATTCAGTTACAAATAGTTGATTGTTTCTTCCAGCAAATTTCTAAATTTAACTTTTGCTATAAACCTATCCCTGAATAGCTTCCAGCCCATCCGCAAAATTTTGGTTTGAAATTTACAAAAAAATAGACCACACATTGACGTTGCAAAACTTTACAATTAGAATGGTGGACGGCAAAATGGTGAGTATTTATCTCTATCCAAATCTTAAGATTTACTCTCGTAGGGATAAATTACGTTTACAAAACTACAAGCTCGTTCATATACTGTAATCAAAAGAAAATTGTAAATCAATTGTCAAAAGTGATGAGTCTTATTCAAATCCCTTGGCTAACAGCCATAATACTCTTGCCTCTGATGGCATCCCTAGCCATCCCGTTGATTCCCGACAAAGAAGGTAAAACCGTTCGCTGGTACGGTTTAGGGGTAGCACTAGCAGACTTTGCCCTCATGATTTATGCCTTTTGGCATCACTACGACTTCCACAATTCCGGCTTCCAACTAGTAGAAAAATATTCTTGGATACCACAGTTAGGATTGAACTGGTCTGTAGCAGTAGACGGTTTATCAATGCCTCTAGTGTTACTAACCGGCTTAATTAACACCCTAGCAATCTTCGCGGCTTGGAAAGTAACCAACAAGCCGCGTTTATTTTATGCATTAATGCTGGTGATGTACAGCGCCCAGCTTGGCGTGTTTGTTGCCCAGGATTTACTATTGTTCTTCTTAATGTGGGAAATCGAGTTAGTACCTGTATACTTACTAATTTCCATTTGGGGTGGCGCAAAACGCCGCTATGCTGCGACTAAGTTTATTATCTACACTGCTGCCGCATCAATATTTATTCTGATAGCTGGTTTTGCAATGGCATTCTCTGGAGATACCGTCACCTTTGACATGGTGGCTCTAGGAATGAAAGATTATTCTACAGCATTTGAACTATTAGTTTACGCAGGTTTCTTAATTGCCTTTGGCGTGAAAATGCCAATTTTCCCTCTACATACTTGGTTACCTGATGCTCACGGTGAAGCCTCTGCACCTGGTTCAATGATTTTGGCTGGTGTATTGCTGAAAATGGGAGGCTATGCACTCATCCGTTTTAATATTGAAATGTTACCTAATGCCCATGTGACATTTGCCCCAGTATTGGCAATCTTGGGTGTAGTAAATATTGTCTACGGTGCTTGCTGCGCCTTTGCTCAAACTAACCTCAAACGTCGTTTGGCTTACTCTTCAATTGCCCACATGGGGTTTGTATTAATTGGGATTGCTTCCTATACAGAAATTGGGATTAGCGGCGCTGTTCTCCAGATGGTTTCTCACGGCTTAATTGCTGCTAGCTTGTTCTTCCTCTCTGGTGTAACTTACGAACGTACCCACACCTTGATGATGGACAAAATGGGCGGTATGGGTAAAGTAATGCCCCGCACTTTTGCTCTATTCACAGTAGGTTCAATGGCTTCCCTCGCTTTACCAGGAATGAGCGGATTTGTCGGTGAATTGATGGTATTCCTGGGTATTTCTAGCAGTGATGTTTACAGTTCTAACTTCAAAGTTGTAGTTGTATTACTCTCCGCAGTCGGCGTAATTTTGACTCCGATTTACTTACTGTCGATGTTGCGTCAAGTATTCTACGGTAAGCAAAACGAAGAGTTACACCTCGATAAATTCATCCCTGATGTTAGACCCCGCGAATTGTTTATCACCGCTTGTCTTTTAGTTCCCATCATCGGTATTGGTTTATATCCCAAGTTAATCACCCAAACTTATGATGTCAAAGCAGTAGAATTAGCTGCTCATGCACGCCAAGTTCTACCAGTTGTTGCTCATCAGCAACCATCAAGCCTCTACTCTCGTTTGTTGAAAGCGCCAACATTGGCTGCTTCTCCAGTTGAAAATTTGGTTAATATTACTGAGTAATTATATTTTTCACTAAGGGTGCTGCAAGTAAATTCTAAATATGAGGGGAAAATAGGTGGTTGCAAGACCACCTATAATTTTATGTATTTTTGCCAGAGAATTAATTTCAAAAATAAATAGGTCGGGGTAATTAAATATAATGGTCAATGGTCATTTGTCATTGGTCATTGGTCAGAGACGCGATTCATCGCGTCTGTACAATTGTTAGTCGTCTTCCTTGTCCTCCTTCCCTTCCTTTATCCCTTTTATTTACATAGGATTCCTATATAAACATTTGTTTCTCTCTTCCCAGTTACATATACCATACTATAGATACAATCCTGAGCCTTAAAAGACTAAATTTAGTAGGTAAGCGGATACTAGGAGTATAGAAACTCATGCCAGATAAGCCAAGGCTGGAGGAGCAAATAATATCACAAGCAGCAGAAAATACCTTAGCTAACCGACTGGATGAAGTAGAACAAATAGACGTAGATGTGCGCACAGACCTGTTGAAAGTCGCTCAGGGACAAGTGGAAGAAGTTTCCCTAACTGGTCAGGGTCTGGTGTTGCAAAAAGATATCCGCGTACAGGAAATAAAAGTCAAGACAGATAGCATTGCTGTCAATCCTTTAAGTGCGATTTTTGGGCAAATAGAACTGAATGAACCAGTAAATGCGATCGCGCGTATAGTTATGACAGAGGTTGATATTAACCATGCACTGTCCTCAGACCTAGTTAAAAGCCAAGCACAAATTTGGCAATTAAATGTAGATGGTGAAATTGTCAGTTTTCATCTGCAACAAATCCAGGTATTACTGCCAGGTAGCGGTAAAATGGGATTTATCGGCAATGTTTTAATTGAAGAAAAAGGACAAAGCCATCCGTTAAGTTTTACCGCAAGGGTTAGCCCACCTACAAATTCACAGCCCTTGATGTTGGAAAGTTTTAACTGTACTCAGGGAGAAGGCGTTTCTGTCCCTCTAATTGCAGCTTTAATGCGTAAGCTGAAAGAATTGCTGCAATCATCTTATTTTGCATGGGACAATATGATGTTACGCATCAAAGATATAGAGGTTCAAAAAGCCAATCTCATACTTGTAGTAGAAGCCCATGTCAAGCAAATCCCCTCTACAGAAAATCTACCCTTAAGTAAGTAAGCTCTGCATCCAAATAATCAAAATTTACTTACTATTTTGTCTGTCAATCTCTTTAATTCTCCAATTTCCGAATATGCAAGAATACGATGTTGTCATTATTGGTGCAGGACATAACGGTCTAGTTTGTGCTGCTTATTTACTCAAAGCTGGCTATAGCGTTTTACTACTAGAAAAGCGTTCTGTTCCTGGTGGTGCAGCTACCACAGAAGAATGTTTACCCCAAGAAGCACCAGGATTTAAATTTAATTTGTGTGCTATCGATCACGAATTTATTCATTTAGGGCCAGTTGTAGAAGAATTAGAACTAGAAAAATACGGTTTAGAATATCTGGAATGCGATCCAGTAGTTTTCTGTCCTCATCCTGATGGTAAATATTTTTTAGCTCATAAATCTCTCGAAAAAACTTGTGCAGAAATTGCGCGTTACAGCGAACGTGATGCGAAAAAATACGCCGAATTTACCGACTATTGGCAACGAGCATTAGGGGCGATGATTCCCATGTTTAATGCGCCTCCAAAGTCAATTATAGATATCCTTGGTAACTACGATATTACAAAACTCAAAGATTTATTTTCTGTCATTGGTTCGCCTAATAAAACGCTGGATTTTATTCGCACCATGTTAACCAGCGCCGAAGATTTACTAAATGAGTGGTTTGATGAAGAATTTCTCAAAGCACCCCTAGCAAGATTAGCCGCCGAACTTGGCGCACCACCATCACAAAAAACTATTGCTATTGGTGCAATTATGATGGCAATGCGTCACAATCCTGGTATGGCTAGACCTCGCGGTGGAACTGGCGCACTTGTCAAAGCTTTGGTGAATTTAGTTACAAGTAAAGGTGGGGTAATTCTCACAGATCAGCATGTAGAAAAAGTGTTGATTGATGATAAAAAAGCAGTAGGTGTGCGGGTAGCTGGTGGTAAAGAATATCGAGCTAAATATGGCGTTATTTCTAATATTGATGCCAAGCGTTTATTCTTACAAATGACTGATAAAAGTGATATTGATGCAGTCGATCCAGATTTATGGGAAAGATTAGAACGGCGAATTGTTAATAACAACGAAACAATTCTCAAAATCGATTTAGCCTTAGATGAACCATTACGCTTTCCTTACCATGCACATAAAGACGAATATCTAATTGGTTCTATTTTGATTGCTGATTCTGTTGCTCATGTAGAACAAGCTCATAGTAAATGCACTTTAGGAGAAATCCCTGATTCTGACCCATCAATGTATGTTGTCATGCCCAGTGCTTTAGATCCAACTTTAGCACCACCGGGTAAACATACTGTGTGGATTGAATTTTTTGCTCCTTACCAAATTGCAGGTGCAGAAGGTACTGGTTTAAAAGGTACAGGTTGGACAGATGAATTAAAAAATCAAGTTGCAGATAGAGTTGTGGATAAATTAGCAACCTATGCACCAAATGTCAAAAATGCACTTATTGCCCGTCGCGTAGAAAGTCCAGCAGAATTAGGAGAAAGATTAGGGGCTTACAAAGGTAATTATTACCACGTTGATATGTCTTTAGATCAAATGGTATTTTTCCGCCCATTACCAGAAATAGCCAACTACAAAACACCAATTGATAATCTATTTTTAACTGGTGCGGGAACACATCCCGGTGGTTCAATTTCTGGGATGCCGGGACGCAATTGTGCTAGGGTATTTTTACAGACAAAACATCCGATCGCCCAGACTTTAAAAGATGCGAGAGATTCCATTAAGTCTACTGTCGGTTCTGTGTTTGGAATTATGGAAAAATAAGATTCTCAAGAATCGCCTTCAAACTATAAGTGATTTACTGAAAAACTAAATCCGCCTTTGTCCTTGTCTTTGTCGCAGGGTAGGCGGGTTTAATTATTTAGCTGTGAGTTCCCATCGCTAGGTATTTTGTGGCTAAGGCAAATATCTTAATTGTTATCATCTATTTCATCTTCAATAGCTTCAGCAATCAAATCTTCTTCCTGTTCAATTTCATTTAACTCTTGGTCAGATACATCGAGTTCTTTCTTTGCAAAAACTCGCCTAGCCTTTCTGTCAAGGATTTCAACAATATTCGTTTTGTCCCTTTTAATTGCTTCAATATCATCTTTTTGCAAGAGAATCATATAATAACGTGATACTTCCATCATTCTGTAGGCATACTGATAAGCATCCCTTGTAAACTCACCAGTTGTTACAACCATTACTACATCTGCCCCTGTAACAAAAGTCAGTCCAATTTCTTTCGCTAAAACATCAATATCAACCTTACTGGTGTTTTTGCATTGAATCTGCCAACGACTATAAACAAACCTATCTGATGCAGCCAAGACATCTACTTCCCCTTTGCCATTTTCTCTGCTACGCCATTTTGTAAAACGCAGACTGGTCAGGCGGATCATCCACACTGCTAAAAGTTCTAACGCTTTACCTTTGATATGTTTATCTGCATGATTTAACTCATTTACAACATCATCAAAGGTGCGGTTGAGTTCAATTTCAGAAAGCCGGGTTTCATTAGCAATTGACTTTAGAAGAGGTGCTAATAATTCAGACTGAGCTTTGCTAGTTAATCTGACGTTATTCGGTTTAGCTCCTCTGCCTCCCGTGGTTTTTTCTGTTTCTATCAAACCTAGATTTGCAAGAGGATCAATAACATCCTTTACTAAATTCTTTGTTGTAAGCCTGAGTTTATAAATACTCCTGGTATGTTGGGCAACTTTATTAGCAGGCATAAATTCTTTAACATTGAGGTTAAGCAGACTCAGCAGAAAATGCTTTTGTCCAGGAGTCAGGGTATAAAGTTCGTCTATAAAATCTTTATTGATGCCTAAAATCTCAGAAACAACATCCCAATTTATTTCGTATTCCCGTTCAAAAACACCTGCTAAGGACAACCAACTTCTCATGGTACTTGTGTAAATGGCGTTGGGCGATATGGCATATCCCCTTTCTTGTAATTCATAGGCTATAGACTCTAATTGTGGTTCTTCTCCTCTGGCATTAATTGCATCGATAGCTTTCAATAAAGCCATACCTGACAGATTATTTAATATGTGAGCCGCGAACCGTCGATTGACAAAATAAGTATTGTTTCCCTTAGATAAAATTTCTTCAACAAGAGGAGTAATTTGATATTGGCGTGACTCTTCCAAGTCCTCAATAAGCTGATAGGCTCTGAGTGATAAGAAACAGTTCATGGACAATTTACTGATATTTTCTGAAGCCAGTTTGGATGATGCCCGTTTAGAATGTTGGGAAAAATAACTTTGAGCAATATTGGCTTCAAGTTTGTCCCGACTTGGTTGACACTGTTTACATAATTCCAGAATTTCCACTAAAGAAAATTTAGCTGGCTCAAACTGATGTCCATAGGTAAACCTTTTTAATTTTTTCTGCTCCATTCGACAATTTCCTCAAAGCATCTAATTAACTTGAGAGACTTTTTTAAAACAGTCCTAACTGTACACCCTGGTTTTTATTCTCAAGATTTTCTGATGTGACTGGTAGTAAATCTGCTGGAGGTTCAACAATCAAAGGGGCATTTTCTTCAAATCTCAATTTTGAGCTTTTGATATAATCTTCATCAATCTCAAAAGCTAACCAATTTCTTTGTAAGGTTTCTGCTACGCGACCTGTCATATTAGAACCAGCGAAAGGTTCTAAGATAATATCACCTGGTTCTGTACAAAGATTGATAATAAACTCTGGTAAAGCTTGAGGAAATCTTGCAGGGTGTGGTTTAAACCCTTCTTCTTTACAACGCCTTTGGTAATAATCATTAGAAGCAGTATTTGAGGCAGAAATTACATTAACTGGTTGCACCAAATCTTCTACTAAATTTTCTTTGATAAGAGTCGGTTGTCCTATTTCTTCTTTGTCTGTGCTACTGCGTCCGTCAATAATATTTGGTGGAATAGCTCCTCCTCTGTCCTTCCCGAATTTATCGGAAATATCATGTCCCGATGGTCTGATTTTGGGCTTATATCCATTCTTAAGAAGGTTTTTCATAGCATCGCTATAAGGCTTTAAAACCCTTCTATTATTAGCTTTAGGATGAGGTTCTTTTGACAACCACCAAACTGTATTTACCGAATCTTTGACTCTTTCTCTACGAACTGTCACCCATTCAGCTGGAGTGGGAAGTTTTGCAGGATTATACCAATATAATTCTTGTGCTAAATAAAACCCAAGTCCATCTTTTTCTTTTGGTTTGCACAGAGCCACAACCAGTTCAAAGTGGTAAAGAGAACGAACTGGCATTCCCTTAATCCAACTGCCACCAATATCAATAACTAATGAGCCTGTTGGTTTAAGAATACGGTAAAATTGTGCAGCAAAATCTTTAAACCATTCTACATATTCATCAGCATCAACGTTTCCGTATTCTTTTTTGCGAACAAGCGCAAATGGTGGAGATGTGCAAATCAGGTCGATACTTTCATCGGGAATACCTGCCATTAATTCTAGGCTGTCTCCCAAATAAACAGCACCAAATCTTGTTTCGTAGTAAGGTTTATACTTAAGTCTCATATTAATCATTTAGTACAAACGTACTTTGGCGAGTACAACATTATCCATGAAAGCATAAGTTTTCTCACTATTTGCTATTTTGTGATCAACTTTGTTTATATTTCTCGACTTACAGACCCTCGAACTAAGAGTTCATGGTTGTATCGTTTATACCGATATTATCAATGGCAAACTCTGGATTCAGCCCGATGGAACTGAACATTGTATTGCCAGTGACTTCAGTGCAGCAGGGATTCCCAACGACCAGATTATCTTAGGATTTCGAGAACAAGAATGGAGAAAATATATAGGATACGCTGTAGCCTAAGTTCTCATGTTTGCCATTTAAATCTGTAATAGGTTAGCGATCGCCTGCGGTAATGGCAGTACAATAATCACCAATAACGCCATTGATAATAAACCTAAAATATCCCGTTTATTATCCAGTTCTGTGACATCATTAAGGGCTGGTTCATCAACTAAGGGTATGAGTAATAAGATGATTGCCCAAATGAAATATTCTGATTGGATAAAAGACAGTAATAACAGCAATAAACGCGCTATTTGCCCAATAGCGATCGCAGTTCTTTGTCCAAAGATAGCGTGAACAATATGACCGCCATCTAATTGTCCTACAGGCATTAAATTTAAGGCGGTGACAATTAATCCTAAAAACCCAGCGATCGCAACTGGATGTAAGTTAATAGCCGACGTTGCAGTTAAACTATTTCCTAGTGCTAATTTGGCAAGTATAGCTATCAAAATAGAATATTTAGGATTCAGCGCCTCTGGATTTAACATACCAATTTTTGGGTTTAAAGCCACCACTTCTGAATGAGCTAAACCCCAAATTAACAAAGGTAAAGTGACAATAAAACCAGCAATTGGCCCGGCAATACTGACATCAAATAAAGCTTTGCGGTTAGGAATTGGACTCCGCATTTGTATAAATGCGCCAAAAGTACCTAAGAAAAAAGGTACGGGGATAAAATAGGGCAAGGTAGCGCGAATTTTGTAGTATCTAGCTGTTAAATAATGACCGAGTTCATGGATACCCAAAATTGTCATTAATCCTAAAGCATAGGGCAATCCTTGAAATAAAAGCTGGGGATTGGATTGTAATGCTTTGGGAGTGACACCAGCAATTGACGAGCCAACTAAGGTAGTAGTTACTAAAGTAGCAAGTAACAGCACCAGTGCTACTACTGGGCGGGTTAATTTTTCTTGTTTGGGAGAATTAACCTGTTTTGCTGCTTGATTGTTGGGAACAAGGACAAAGAAAGGTTTGCTGTTGATACCTTCTTGAAATATCAGCAAAAAGCGATCGCCAAATTGGGCTTCGATATTAGACTTAATTTGCTGATAAGCCTGAGTGGGTGAAGTTCGCAATTGACCGCGACAAATTACCGCCTGGGGTCGATACTCAATGTTTTGGATGTAGTATGTAGACCAGGGAAAGCAATTTCGCAGTTGGGTTTCTTCCGTTGGTTCGATGGGACGCACTGTCACTGGTTCTGCGGTAGGATGGATAGCCGATTGTGTTGCTTCTATAGCTTGTGGTTCTGTTTGTTTCTCTCTGGGCGATCGCCTTCCCCATTGAAATAACAGCCAGTATAACAAAATACAGATTATTGATGACCACAGAATCAGCGATGCTGGCGGCGGTACTTTTGTACCATACCGCAGCGTCCAGCCACTCAATAAAAATGCTGGGGTCATTAAAACCAGCCACAATAACCAGACGGGTGTCTGGGTGCTATGGGCGACAACACGCTGCACCATTAGATAAGTAGCTAGTCCCAGTAAAAGGAGAAACCAAAATGTCATTTGCTCTTCGGTAATTGGAAACAATGTCTTACTAGTAGGGTTAGCACCACATCTGTGACTACTAGCCAGACTTGAAAAACCCCATTTTTCCCCAAAGGTTAACAACTGTTGTTAACTCTCCAGCTTGTAGCCTGCTGCAGTTTAACTGTGTAACGATTGATTACAACTCCTCAGTTTCGGTTTTTTTATGTGTCCCTTACCTCAACAGCCAAGTCATACAGTTAAGCCACCAAGGGCTGTACTTGATAGTATTTATGCTTTTCCACCAAATCGGGACACATTAGGGGGAACCTCTTATTTTATTGTAAGAAATGAAAGTAATATCCTCATTGATTGTCCGGCTTTAGAACAGACAAATTTAGATTTTTTGCGATCGCATGGTGGTGTTCGCTGGTTATTTATCACTCATCGCGGTGCGATGGGGAAAACAGCAGAAATCCAGCAAGAATTAGGTTGTGAGGTCATAATTCAAGAGCAAGAAGCATATTTATTACCAGGCTTAACTGTAACTACCTTTGCTAAGGAACTGACTTTAGATAGCACCGCCCAAGTATTTTGGACACCAGGACATTCACCCGGCTCATCTTGTCTTTATTACGATCGTTTGGGCGGCGTGCTATTTTCCGGTCGTCACTTAGTTCCCAATCTTCAAGGAGAGCCAGTACCATTACGGACAGCCAAAACCTTTCACTGGCCGCGACAACTAAAAAGCTTCAAGTACATATTAGAACGCTTCACCCCAGAAACCCTAGAATACCTTTGCCCTGGTGCAAATACTGGTTTTTTACGGGGCAAAGGTGCGATCGCGCAAGCTTATCAGAGTCTCGCTCGATTTGAGGCAGAGGGATGAGGGAACGGTGGGGGGACAAGGGGGACAAGGGGGACAAGGAGGACAAGGCAGACAAGGCAGATAAGGCAGATAAATTATAAATGTTCAATGTTCAATGCCCTATGCCCTATGCCCTATGCCCTATGCCCTATTTCCCATTCCCACCACTACTTGATTTTTCGTCAAGATTTCCACAGCAGCTTGATATTGTTGATCTGCGTCTGTACCAATTTGTTCGCGGGTAATTGCATCTTGGGAAATGATTTTGTCTGGTTTGATACCTAGTTTGTTAATATCTCGGTGTTGGGGAGTCTCATATTTAGCAATGGTGACTGCCAAACCAGAACCATCTGATAATTCAAACAAAGATTGAATTAAGCCTTTACCAAAGGTGGTTTCCCCAACTAACTGGGCGCGACCGTTATCTTGGAGTGCGCCGGCGAGAATTTCGCTGGCACTGGCAGTACCTTGATTGACTAAAATAACTAAGGGATCTGATGTCAGAGCCGGGCCAAAAGCCTCAAAACTGCCTTGAATGCCTTGGCGATTGACGGTGTAGACTATAGTGCCAGAATCTAGCCACAGGCGAGCAATTTCAATTCCGGCTTGTAATAGCCCCCCTGGATTATTACGTAAATCTAAAATGTAGGCAGCCGCACCCTTTTTTTCTAAACTATTAATGGCATGTGCCAGTTCCATTGAGGCGTTGGCATTAAATTGATTGAGGCGTAAATAGCCAAGGGGCGTACCTTGGGGGGTGACGCGCAATTCTGAGATGACAGGATTTAAAGCAATGCGATCGCGTACTACCCTAAATTCTTGCTCGTCTACACCCTCCCGTTCAATTAATAGGGTGACGAGACTGCCAATGGGCCCGCGCATTTTAGCCGCAGCTTCATCTAGGGTAAGATTTTCTGTGGAAACACCTTCAATTTTCAGGATGCGATCGCGCGGTCTAATTCCGGCTTTATCTGCGGGCGAACCTGCGATTGGTGCAACGACTTCTAACTTACCAGTTTGAGAGTCTAGAGCAATTTGCAAGCCTACCCCGGTGAGTTCTCCAGAAGTATTTACCTGTAAACTCCGGTACTGTTCCGGGTCTAAAAACCGAGTAAAGGGATCGTCTAAGCTTTTGAGCATATTCTGAATCGCTGCATAAGCTGCTTCCTGACTTTTCAGAGGTTTCTCTAAAGCCTTTTGCCGCACCGATGCCCAATTTTGATGATTAAACGTTTCATCTAAATAATTTCGATTGACTATTCGCCAAACTTCTGATACTAATTTCTGTTCTTCCGTCAAAGCCGTTGCTGGTTGAGGAATTGCCCCCCAAGCCAGCCACAGCGCCATCAGCAATGAAAATACCCGTCTCAAAACCTTTTTGTCCATGAACAAGCCCATGTTGAATTCCACCTCAAGCCGAATTGCCTAGAACTGCCCAGTTGCTTTGTTTTTGATGAAATCTATCTCTCGATTATGTTACTTTTTTTATAGAAGTGGTGCATTAGTCTTAATCAAGTTGTTAAGTCAGCCGATCGGCTTGCATCCCACTCAACAAACGATAAGATCTACTTTGTGCCCATAATTTAGTGTTGGTTTGCCTCACAAACGCAATACATACCATGTTTACAGAGTGTTAAGTTTATTAAAAGTCTTATCACTCTGACGCCTTAAAAGCAAACGACCACAAACCTCTTTGCTAAAATCCCAAAATTGCTAATTGGGAGATTTATCAACCGCACCCGATTTTTAGGAACTTGAGATTGTATGGCCAACGTTTACGACTGGTTTGAGGAACGCTTGGAAATTCAAGCGCTAGCTGACGACGTTACTAGCAAGTACGTTCCTCCCCACGTCAATATTTTCTACTGCTTGGGTGGCATTACCCTGGTTTGCTTTCTCATCCAGTTTGCTACTGGGTTTGCCATGACCTTCTACTACAAGCCAACTGTTGCTGAAGCTTACTCTTCAGTGCAGTACATCATGACGGAAGTAAACTTCGGCTGGCTGATTCGCTCCATCCATCGTTGGTCTGCCAGCATGATGGTGTTGATGATGATTTTGCACGTTTTTCGCGTGTACCTCACTGGCGGTTTCAAAAAGCCCCGCGAATTGACCTGGGTAAGTGGTGTAATCCTGGCTGTAATCACCGTTTCTTTTGGTGTAACCGGCTATTCACTACCTTGGGATCAAGTAGGATATTGGGCTGTGAAAATCGTTAGCGGCGTTCCCGAAGCAATTCCTGTGGTTGGTGTACTAATCTCTGATTTGCTGCGTGGTGGTTCCAGCGTCGGCCAAGCTACCCTAACTCGCTACTACAGCGCTCACACATTTGTGCTGCCCTGGTTGATTGCGGTATTCATGCTATTCCACTTCTTGATGATCCGCAAACAAGGCATTTCTGGGCCTTTGTAATTTCCGCCTCATACCTAACAGGCAACGGCGATCGGTTTCAAGATTGAGTTGTTTGTTTTAAACTGATGAACAATGAGACAAAAACTTGATATTTGAAGCTGAAAGTTAAAGAAACCCGCCTGCGCAGATTATTTCAGATCCGCAGGCTAGGGTTACCTGATAGCTGATGGCTTTTACAAATGCTTTAACTCAACTTAAGCAGGAGAGCATATTTAAAAATGGCAACACAGAAGAAACCCGATCTCAGCGATCCTATCCTTAGAGCCAAGCTGGCTAAAGGTATGGGCCATAACTACTATGGCGAACCAGCTTGGCCTAATGACCTACTGTATGTGTTTCCAGTGGTAATCATGGGATCTTTCGCTTGCGTCGTGGCTCTAGCAGTGCTAGATCCCGCGATGAACGGCGAACCAGCGAATCCCTTTGCTACACCATTGGAAATTTTACCAGAGTGGTACTTGTACCCTGTATTCCAAATTTTGCGATCGCTTCCTAATAAACTCTTAGGAGTTTTAGCGATGGCTTCAGTACCACTGGGACTAATTCTCGTTCCCTTTATTGAGAACGTTAACAAGTTCCAAAACCCCTTCCGTCGTCCCGTTGCTACCACAGTATTCCTCTTTGGTACACTTGTAACTCTGTGGTTAGGTATTGGTGCTGCTTTACCTTTAGACAAATCTTTGACTTTAGGCTTGTTCTAAATTAGTCACCAAACAACATTTTGACGCCTGTGATTTTCCCTAGCATGTAACGAATTTATGATGTATTATAATCTGCCTACATTATCTGGCAGTTATAGTTCATAACTTTCGTAATATATGCTTGTGAAAAATAATTCACAGGCGTCAATTTATGTATATTAGGTTGCATCTTAAATATTTATTTTTAAATTTAACTGGCTTTTAACCAGCAATCCCCCACAATATCTTGATTTTCTTGATTGTTGATTTATTCAGATACTACTCTTTCTTGGTAGGGGGATAATGTACTAAAATATGTCCGGTGTGATAGCCAATTATCAAAGTTTTTGGCTGATAACTCCATCCACAATCCCGTTGACCTGCTCTACCAAAATATCAAAACCCAGGAAGATCAAAAATATAAATTGTCAACAAATCCTCACTTATTAAATAATTCAAGTCACGGTCAATGCTTAGCATAGTGCAGCGAGACCATCTGACGGTGAAGAGCGAACTTAAGCTCTTAAACCAAGTACAACAATGGTTTGAAAAATTCTGTCGGCAAAATTTATCTCAAATAAGCTGGTTAGAAAACCAACTCTATCGACTGAACTTGGCGTTAGCAGAAGGCTTTACTAACGCAGTTCGTCATGCACATTCTGCTTTACCGCCGGACACAATTATAGAAATTGAAGTTTGTCTGTGGATGGACAAACTAGAAATGCGAATTTGGGATTATGGACAACCGTTTAATCCAGATGCGATCGCCGAACCAAAACCCGGTACTCTTCAAGTAGGTGGTTACGGCTGGTTTCTCCTGCGCCGTCTAGCCGATCGTGTGGTTTACGAACGAGGTTCCGATGGGCGAAATTGTTTGGTGATTGTCAAACATGCGACAGAGCAGTAGTTAATAGTCAATAGTCAATAGTCAATAGTCAATAGTCAATAGTCAATAGTCAATAGTCAATAGTCAATAGTCAATAGTCAATAGTCAATAGTCAATTTGTCCTCCTTGTCTTCCTTGTCCCCCTTGTCCTCCTTGTATTCCTTGTCCCCCTTGTCCCCTTCCCTCATCCCCCTCACACCTCTACGGGATGTTGACCATAATAAGGCAAAGCTTCTGCCCAATGGGGACGCTTACCTTGTTGCCAATCTAGGTAAGCTAGTGACAAAATGCTGGTTACGGTGGCTGCTAAGTCAGATTTAGCTTCAATTAATTGATAATTAGTCTGCCAATTTGCTAGAGTTTCTTGCCAAGCTTCAGGTGTAAATACTGTATCTGGTAATAAAGCTGTTAATCCTAAATTATCGGGCTGAAGCTGATAAATCGCGCCAAAAACTTGACCTCTTTGCGCCGCCATTTGAATAGCGATCGCATCAGTATTTTGATTTTTACTAATTTCTGTCCAAGCAACTGCCGCTAAAGTAGAAACCGCAAATACCGGAATTTCTAACTGTTGTCCTAAAGTCCGCGCGAGAACTACCCCAATCCGCGTACCTGTAAAACCACCAGGCCCTTTGGCTACTGCGATAAATGCCAAATCTGACCAAGTTTGTGGTTGAATAAATTCAATTAAGTATTGATGTATCAGGCTAGATAAATCCCGCCCTAAATTCCATACCGCAGAGCGAGAGTCACCTGCAAAATTATTAATTGCTAAACCTAATTCAGGTGTTGTGGTGTGCAGTGACAAACCGTATTTTGTAACGGCAAGATGTTCTAGTTCAGTAGTCAAAATAAATTTAAATATGTTGCTTTTATCACTTTAAAAAAAACCATATTTAAAAGTCAACTGAAGCAAAAAATTAAGTTACAGCGTATATGGACGAGTGGATGGGAAATATCTGCAAATTCACAAATATTCCCAAATTCCTCGCCCTGTAAAAGCTTATACTTCATCACATCGTCAGGTTGGGACTAGTTCACCCGGACGCAATTTCGCCCATTTACCAGTTTCTTGCTTAAAGCTGAGACAACCGACTACATCCCATTCCATTTCAATGATTTCCCCTTGGGTGCGGATATTGACATTGATTGAGGGTTCATTGGGGTCAAAAGTGGGTGTTTCTGTTAAATGGGGTTGTTGATGCTGCGTTTCTACGGCATGATAGGTTAAACATCGGTCTACATAGTGGCAATTCACGCAAATACACATAATAGAGCCAACTCCAGGAACCTTTATTGTTAATCTAGCTTAAGCCAAAGTTATATTCACTAGTTTCTGGGTTGATTTTTATTACAATGCATAATTTAGTTTCTTCTACCTTAGCTCCAGAAAATTGGCCGTTTAGCATAGATTTATTACCACAACCAGCATATATGGTAGGTGGGGCCGTGAGGGATGCTTTATTAGGTAGAAGTCGCGAATACTTAGATTTAGATTTTGTTATTCCTACAGATGCAGTTAAAGTAGCACGCGCGATCGCTCATCATTATCAAGCGGGTTTTGTTCTTCTCGATCCGCAACGACAAATTGCGCGTGTAGTCTTTCCTAACGCTACAGTTGATATTGCTCAACAGGAAGGCGCGAGTTTAGAAACCGATTTGCATAGGCGAGATTTTACCGTAAATGCGATCGCCTATAATCCCCATACCCAAGAAATTATCGATCCATTGCAAGGTTTGGCTGATTTAGCAGCACGAGTTTTGCGGATGGTTTCGCCAAAAAACTTAGAAGACGATCCTTTAAGGTTACTACGAGGCTATCGACAATCAGCCCAACTTGGTTTTACTATCGAACCCCATACCCAGCAAACAATACGTTCTTTAGCTTCACACATCACCACAGTAGCCGCAGAACGAGTTAGGGTAGAAATTGGTTATTTATTAGCCAGTCCTCAAGGTAATCATGCGATCGCTTCTGCTTGGTTAGATGGTGTACTTGCACCATTCTTTAAAAACGCCACCAGCGAAAGCTTTGAGAAACTAAACGCAGTTGACACAGCCGCCGATTACATTACCAAAAATTGGCAACCTCTGGGGGTTGAACTACAACAATACATCCGCGATACTATCAAAACCACGCGCTTAGGTATCGCTAAACTTGCTTGTCTTGTTCACCCTCATCCAGAAACTGCGGAAATTGAGCTAACGGAACTCACCTACAGCCGTGCAGAAATTCAATCTGTGACTACAGCCCTCAGACTGTTCCCAAGGCTAAAAACACCTGATATGTCTATTAGAGAACAGTATTTTTTCTTTCAGGAAGCAGGCACTGTATTTAGTACTGCTGTAGCGCTGGCCTTAGCTTTTGATAATCTGGTAGGGGCGATATCTGGAGATAAATCGCTCTGCGTTTACGCACCTTTAATCGGCCGCTACCTGAACCCTGATGATCTGGTCGCTCATCCCGCTCAAATTGTGAGTGGGAAGGAAATTATTATAGCATTAAATCTTTCTCCGTCGCCATTAATTGGTAAATTGCTTACAGAAATTGCCATAGCTCAGGCGGAAGGAAAAATATCTACACCCAAAGAAGCGATCGCTTTTGCAGCTCGTGCGATCGCTTAGTAACTTTGCAACACAATTTGTTGCGTACCCACAAACTGAGTAGTTAAGGAAATATCTTCATCTTCTAAGTAAATTGGTATAAATCAACCAAACTATATTACGAAACTTAAATAGACTTGAACTCCTTACCAATGACTAATGACTAATGACAGCCCGTGCTAGTTATATTTAATTACGCCTACTTACTTAAAAGCATTTCAATTACTTCGCGCAGATTTTGCTGTAATTCATCTAATGTTTCGCCTTGAGAATGCGCTCCTGGAAATCCGGGAACATAACCTACATAAATATTTGTTTCTGTATCTCGCTCGATGATTGCAGTAAAAATTTTCATCTTGATTAATTTCCCAAGATTTTGCTTGATATCTAAAAATACTAATACCGAATTCGCGGATCGACGTAAGCATTTAAAATATCAATTAAAATACTGGCGCTGACAACTATCGCCCCGAAAAATACCAACACGCCTTGGACAATGGGATAATCGCGATCGGCGATCGCTTGATACAATCTATTAGCTAAACCAGGCCAAGAAAATGTCACTTCAGTTAAAATCGCTCCCCCTAACAAAGAAGCAAAAGTTAAACCCAAAACTGTAATTACTGGAATCAAAGCATTTTTTAAAGCATGGGCAACTAAAATCTTACCTTCAGGAATACCTCTAGCTCTAGCTGCTTCTACATAATCTGCTTGTAGAGTTTGCTTTAAATTCACGCGCACAATTCGCTCAAAAATTCCACTTAATAAAATACCTAAAGTTAAACTAGGAAGGGCGATATGATGCAATGCTATGAAAAAATGACTGAAGTTACCCGCAAGTAAACTATCAAGAGTATACAAACCAGTAATGTGAGTTGGTGCAGTAAGGTTCGGTGGAAAGCGATTAGAGTTAGGAAACCAACCTAGTTGTACTGAAAAAATCAACTGAAGAATCATCCCCGCCCAAAACATTGGCAGTGCGTAAGTTACTATGCCAAATAAACGTCCTCCTACATCTACAACTGTACCCGGACGAGAAGCGGAAAGTGTGCCGACGAGAATACCAACAATCAGCGCCACTGCCATACTAAATACAGCTAACTCTACTGTAGCAGGGAAATATTGTCCGATAATTTCTCCTACATTTTGTCCCCGACTAGTTAAAGAAGTTCCTAAATCAAATCGCAGTAAATTTCCTAAATAATTTAAATATTGCAACCACAAAGGTAAGTCTAAACCAAGTTGTTGACGCAGTTCTGCTTTTGCACTTTCTGGCGCACGCCCACCCAAAATTGCATCGGCTGGATCTCCTGGTGTAGCTCTCAATAAGAGAAATACAATCGTGACAATTGTAAATAGCTGAAGTGGTGCTAAAAGTAACCGGGAGACTATGTAATATTGTAGAGCTTTGGAGCGAGACATATTTAGTTAAGAGTCAATGGTTAATTGTTAATAGTTAATGGTCAATAGTCATTGGTCATTGGTCATTTGTCAAGATAAACGCCCGCAGTCTGTAAGCCTGGGGCTATAATACGAAGCCTGCCTGTGCAGGCTTTGTTTGTGTAGCAATCCCCTTGAAGGTATTGATTAAAAAAGCGAGATGCTCCCTTTGACTGTTGACTATTGACTTTGGACTATTGACTAAAAACTACTTTTTAATTAGCTTGTAAACTAAATTTTGCGTAGGATCGAGTTGGACGTTACTCACACCTTTTTGTGCAAAAACATAGTCTTTATTTTGCCATAAGGGAATGTAAGGCACATCATTTGTTACCTGTTCTTGAATTTGGGTAAATATTTGCTTACGTGCTTCTGGTTTTTGTTCTTTGCGTTGTTGATCGATGAGCTTATTGATGGCTTCATTGTAATAGAAAGAACCTTGAGTTTGACTACCACCATCTTCACAGCCTTTAGCAACAGAACCTTTCTGACAAGCTAAGAATGGTTGCACGTAATTATCAGGATCTAAAAAGTCTGGATACCAATCAAGTAAAGCGGCTGGATATAAACCTTTGCTAATGTCTTTAAAGAAAGTCGCACCTTCTACGGTACTAATTTCAAATTGCAAGATTCCATCCATTTTTTGATCGACTAGTGATTTGAGTGTCTGGGCGACTAAACTGCGAGTAGCAGAACTCGAAGGATACCAAACTTGTACTTTGGCAGGATTTTCTTTAGAAAAACCAGCACCCGTTAATAGTTGTTTCGCTTTATCAAAGTTAGCATCACCATATTTATCTTTAAATAAAGGCGCAGACACATTAAATGTGGTGGGAATCATGCTGTAAAGCGGATCGGCTTGATTAAACAAGACGCGCTGATTTAATAGTGGACGATCGATTAAAGATGCGATCGCTTGTCTGACTTCTGGCTTATCTAACGGTTTCTGATTGCGGTTCAAAACCATGTAACTCACTACACTACCTTGAGCGCTAATTGCTTGCCAATCTCCTTTTTTCGCCCCTTCTTCTAGGCTGCGAATTTGATCTGGCTGTAAAGACAGATAAGCTACATCAACTGCACTAGTACGGAAGGCGTTAAACAAGTTTACTGGGCTAGTTTGAATTTGGACGTTAATTCCTTGATTCGCTGGTTTTTCGCCCCAATATTTATCAAACACATCCAATCTTAAGGAATCAGTACCATATTGGGCTAACTTATAAGGCCCGGTTCCCACAAATGTCCCTGGCTGAAATTTCCCCGCACCGATTTCATAAGCTTTTGGTGAAACTGGACATACCCCAGAAAACGCCAGTAGTGAAGGAAACGCCGCAAACGGTTTTTTCAGCTTGATAGTTAACTCGTTCTCCGATGCAGGTTTGACTGAATCGACAATATCAGCTAGTAAAAAGGAAGGTTTACCTTTATTTTCAATGAAGCGCTTGATAGTAAAGGCCATTGCTTCCGCATTAAAGGGAGTGCCATCATGGAAAACGACTCCCTGACGCAAAGGGATAGTGTAGGTTAAACCATCTGCACTGACTTTGGGTAATGCTGTCGCCAGTTGGGGTTTAATTTCTGTACTCCCAGGCTCATAAGTATAGAGGCGATCGCTCATATTAAACACTAAACCCAACGATGCCAATTCATAAGCATCAGCCGGATCTAAAGTTCTCGGCTTGCTTGTTGTCCCGATAGTAATCCGCCCATCACCTGTACTTGTAGCCGGAGTTCCGGGATTATTTGGTGTGGATGTTTGTTGACGAGGAGCACAACTCACAACCAAAAATAAACATAGACAGAATAAAGACAGGAATTGTATCATCCGTCTCCATCGTCTAACTAATAAGGTAAACCTGGTCATATCTGGAAAATTATTGAAGTAGGCGGTGAGTCATTTTACTATAGGTTGGTGAATTGCCTACATAAAAATAGCAATATTTACGACAAAAATCGGACAAAAATCCATATCCTGAGATTAAATACCCAGATAATCCTAGATTTGACTCATTGGGTGTCTTGAAGATAGGGGCTAGGGGCTAGGGACTAGGGACTAGGGAAGAGAACTTTTAATGTTTGGTTGTGAGATTTTCTCGTGATTGACTGTCTTGAAACAATAAGTATTCAAAAACGTAAATACCTTTGAAACCCTTACCAATGCCCAATGCCCCATGCCCCATGCCCATCTGATTAACTTGAGTAGAAAAATAGACATTTATTAAGATTTACAACAGTAATTGATTTTGTCGTCACGGTGAGAAGCGATCCAAAATATTTGAGATAGTTTAGCCTTGAGCATAGGCCAAGTAGTGTCAATCAAAAATCAGCCATTTACTGCCTAGCTTTGCTGACAATAATATTGCGCAATATACATCAGCCCGGAAGGCGATCGCGATATCGTAATCAGCAGGACTAATAGTCTAATAGCGAGACTAAGAACGTGAAATATTTTTTCCTCTCGGAAGGTTGGGCAGTTTCTAGAGTCTGGGCGTCTGATGGACTCTGGCAAATCACCGCATGGCGTCGCCAACCGGATATTCAGAAACTGAATGTTTGTTTGGTAGAAAATAACGAATTGTTGTGGCTATATCGTGTAGAAGAAGCCGTATTAACCATAGAAGTAAAGCCAACAACAGCCGCCCCGACAAATACCACCATCGGACAAGTAGTGCTGAAGCGTTTGATCACAGCAGAACAGGTAATCGAACGCTTGGGTACTGCTGAAGCAAAATGTCAGCTGCACAACATTCAAGCCTTCGCGCAGTAAATTAGGGCATTGGGCATGGGGCATTGGGCATTGGGCATGGGGCACTGGGCATGGGGCACTGGGCAGAGACGCGATTCATCGCGTCTCTACAATTGTCCTCCTTGTCCTCCTTGTCCTCCTTGTCCCCCTTGTCCCCTTATCGATTCCTCCAGAAGAATACGCAAATTAGATGTAAGACCGGGATTGGTAGCAAAAAATATCATAGATGCTACGCGATCGCATCTATTTACACGCTTGCAAAGCGTTCCATCAATAGTTACACTTTTTAAAATATTCTCATTTTTGCTTGGCACTTGCCTAGCACGCTTAACTACCCAAATGTCAGTCAAGACATTTAGCTGATTCTCCAAGAATGAGGAAGAGTTTTTCGCAAGAGAACTTTTAGGTAGTGAAAAATCATAGAGCGATCGCTACCCAAACGGGTAAAGAGCGCCCCGCGTGTCAGCACTGCCAGAGCAACCACACTATTTGTCTAATAAGACTAGGCTGTGGTAAGAAATACCCTGGCAATAACAAAAACAACAGAGAAGCAAAAGCGGTAAATTTTGCCGCCCGTAACTTCCGTAAGAAAATTGCTTTGTAAACTAACTCATCGAGGAGGAGCGTAGTCGATGGGACTACCCTGGTACCGAGTACACACAGTCGTTCTGAACGATCCAGGGCGGCTGATTTCTGTACACTTGATGCACACAGCTCTAGTGGCAGGCTGGTCTGGTTCGATGGCATTGTACGAACTAGCTATTTACGACCCCAGCGATCCGGTTCTCAACCCCATGTGGCGTCAAGGGATGTTCGTGTTACCCTTCATGTCACGTTTGGGCGTCACTCAATCTTGGGGCGGTTGGAGCGTTACTGGTGGCCCAGCAACAGATCCTGGTTTCTGGTCATTTGAAGGCGTTGCTGCTGCTCACATTGTCCTTTCTGGTTTGTTGTTCTTAGCTGCCGTATGGCACTGGGTTTATTGGGATTTGGAACTCTTTAGAGATCCTCGTACTGGTGAACCTGCTCTCGACTTGCCAAAAATGTTTGGCATTCACCTATTTTTATCTGGTTTACTCTGTTTTGGCTTCGGTGCTTTTCACCTCACTGGACTATATGGCCCAGGTATGTGGGTTTCCGATGCCTTTGGAGTTACAGGTAGCATTCAACCAGTAGCACCCGAATGGGGGCCAGGTGGCTTTAACCCCTATAATCCCGGTGGTATTGTTGCTCACCATATAGCTGCTGGTATCGTCGGCATTATTGCAGGCTTATTCCACCTCACAGTTAGACCACCCGAACGGCTTTACAAAGCTCTACGGATGGGTAACATTGAAACCGTACTTTCTAGCAGTATTGCTGCGGTATTCTTTGCTGCCTTCGTAGTCGCTGGTACCATGTGGTACGGTAATGCTGCTACACCAATTGAACTGTTTGGCCCTACCCGTTACCAATGGGATCAAGGCTATTTCCGTCAAGAAATTAATCGCCGCGTTCAAACCAGCGTGGCTAATGGTGCCAGTCTTTCCGAAGCTTGGTCACAAATTCCTGAAAAACTAGCCTTCTACGATTACGTGGGTAACAGCCCTGCTAAAGGCGGTTTATTCCGTACAGGGGCAATGGTTAAGGGTGATGGTATTGCCCAATCTTGGCAAGGTCACGCAGTATTCAAAGATTCTGAAGGCAGAGAATTGACTGTACGTCGTCTGCCCAACTTCTTTGAAACATTCCCAGTTATCTTGACCGACAAAGATGGTATCGTCCGCGCTGACATCCCATTCCGTCGGGCAGAATCCAAATATAGCTTTGAACAATCTGGTGTAACCGTTAGCTTCTACGGTGGCGATTTGAATGGTCAAACATTTACAGATCCCGCCGATGTGAAGAAATACGCCCGTAAGGCTCAAGGCGGTGAAATATTTGAATTTGACCGGGAAACCTTGAACTCTGATGGTGTATTCCGCACATCTCCTAGAGGTTGGTTTACCTTTGGACACGCTGTATTTGCTCTTTTATTCTTCTTTGGTCACTTGTGGCATGGTTCACGTACCATTTACCGCGATGTATTCGCTGGTGTGGAAGCGGATCTAGAAGAGCAAGTAGAGTGGGGTCTATTCCAGAAAGTGGGTGATAAGACAACCCGCCGTAAGGAAGCCCTCTAGTTATTAGGGACTAGGGACTAGGGGCTAGGGGCTAGAAAAGTTTTTTCTCAGTACTTAATACTTAGTTCCCAGTTCCCAATCCCCTAGCTTGCTACAATAATATTACTGGCTGGATAGGCAGGAACTTGTAATATGGAAAGCGTTGCGTACATCTTAATTT
Source organism: Calothrix brevissima NIES-22 (assembly GCF_002367995.1). Classification (GTDB taxonomy): domain Bacteria; phylum Cyanobacteriota; class Cyanobacteriia; order Cyanobacteriales; family Nostocaceae; genus Aulosira; species Aulosira brevissima. The sequence continues at coordinate 2,601,006 of NZ_AP018207.1, read as the reverse complement.
TCACTCTGTGTATCGGAGTTCTCTTCTTTGCGATCGCATTTCGTGAACCCCCCCGAATTGCGAAAAAAGACGATTAGTTCGCTATTCCCAGATTGTTAATACCATCGAAAGCAAAATATCTGCTGGTAACTTTGTAGTATCAGCAGATATTTTGCTTTAAAGCCTAGAGAATTAGTTTGCCGAGTAAAAATTAAACTATCTGCCATTACTTTAATTAGCGATAATTCCTGATAATCCTGAATAATTGGGGAAGACTTTGGTGTAAGCTAGATGCTGGGTCAAAGACTCTAATTATGAGTAATTTGATAACGAATTATGAATACTTAGGGTGAAAAACCCTTGACTATAAACACCAACTTCCGATAAATGACTTGTCATCAGGCATTATGATATAATCTTCTATCTGGAAGTTAATATGTGTTGTTACTAGCTTTTCTACGCTAGGATGAAATAGGTTTAGACTAGCAAGATAAGCGCTTGTCTAATAATTCCACTTGCGACAAAAAATTACGGAGACTAGAACCAGGAACAAATTAGCATGGTCAATCAGAATTTAACCGCTACAGAAATTGGATTTACTCACGAAGATTTCGCTGCTCTACTTGATAAGTACGATTACCACTTTAGCCCTGGCGATATTGTACCAGGAACCGTTTTCAGTATAGAGCCGCGCGGCGCTCTGATTGACATAGGTGCTAAAACCGCAGCATACATACCTATACAAGAAATGTCCATTAACCGGGTCGATGCCCCGGAAGAAGTATTACAGTCTAACGAAACAAGGGAATTTTTCATTCTCACCGACGAAAACGAAGATGGTCAGTTGACCCTTTCCATTCGTCGGATTGAATATATGCGCGCTTGGGAGCGTGTACGTCAGCTACAAGCTGAAGATGCTACAGTTCGTTCTGGTGTATTTGCTACTAACCGTGGTGGTGCATTAGTGCGGATTGAGGGATTACGCGGGTTTATTCCTGGTTCCCACATCAGCACTCGCAAACCCAAAGAAGAATTGGTAGGTGAAGAACTACCATTAAAATTCCTAGAAGTAGATGAAGAACGTAATCGCTTAGTTCTGTCTCACCGTCGGGCGCTAGTTGAGCGGAAGATGAACCGCCTCGAAGTTGGTGAAGTTGTAATTGGTACAGTGCGCGGTATTAAGCCCTACGGTGCATTCATTGATATCGGCGGTGTGAGCGGTTTGTTACACATCTCGGAAATTTCTCACGAGCATATCGATACACCTCACAGTGTATTTAATGTTAATGATGAAGTGAAAGTGATGATCATTGACTTAGATGCAGAAAGAGGTCGGATCTCCTTATCAACTAAGCAGCTGGAACCAGAACCAGGTGACATGATTAAGAACCGCGATTTAGTTTACGATAAAGCAGAAGAAATGGCTGCTAAATATCGCGAACAGTTGCTAGCAAAACAACAAGGTATCACTGCTGTTGCTGCTGATGCTGTAGTTGAAGAAGAAATTCCAGCAGCTATTGAAGAAGAAATTCCAGCAGCTATTGAAGAAGAAATTCCAGCAGCTATTGAAGAGTAATACACTTCTATATTGTCTGTAATTAAAAAGATGAAAGTTTTGCAAAAAGGGGGATTTTCCCTCTTTTTTTATGGAATTATAGCAATTCTCAATTGTGATTTTTAGAAATTTTTTATTGATAACTAGGGGTGAAGATTTTGGTAACTATTAAATGTAGAAATATCACATTTACTAATATTCAAGCGATTTTGTTTGATAAAAACGGTACTCTAGAAGATTCAGAAGCGTATTTGCGATCGCTCGCTCAAAGAACAGCCAGGTTAGTAGATGCACAATTCCCTGGGATTGGCGAACCCTTGCTTATGGCTTTTGGTGTCAATGGTAATAGTCTCGATCCAGCAGGTATTATGTCAGTGGCTAGTCGCCGCGAAACAGAAATCGCCACCGCCGCATATATTGCGGAAACTGGTAAGGGATGGTTTGAATCGTTAAAAATTGCCCGTCAAGCCTTGGATGAAGCCGAAAAATACATCAGTCAAACTCCTTCGCCACTATTTGCAGGTAGCGTAGAGGTTTTGAAGTCACTTTCCGAAGCTGGATTAAAACTCGGTATCGTCTCAGCAGCGACAACTCAAGAAGTCCAAAACTTTGTCGCACATCACCAGTTAAGCGATTATATCCAGCTAGAAAAGGGAGTAGATGAAGGGCCGAGTAAACCAGACCCCATAATATTTTTGCAAGCTTGCCAAGCCTTAGAAGTAGAACCAAGCGCTACATTAATGGTAGGTGATTCTGTCGGTGATATGCAAATGGCAAAGAATGCTCAAGCCGCAGGTTGTATTGGGATTACTTGGATTAATAAATTAGATCATGTCCAAGGTGCGGATGTGGTAATTAATCGGCTTGATGAAATTCAAATTGTTGAGGTTTAAGTAGGGCGAGGCAAATAAAGCTAACTGGCGTTCGCAAAGCGTCTCCGACAGGAGAGGATTGTCATTTGTCATTTGTCATTTGGAATGGTATTCATGAGACGGCTGAGAAAAATCCGCTAAACTTACATTAAAACTCATCATGAGAAACTATGATGCTACCAGTTAAACATCAATTTCAAACCTTTGAAGAATACCTATCTTATGATGATGGCACAGACAAAATCTATGAGTTGTTTAACGGGGAGTTAATCGAAATGCCTCCAGAATCAGGGATTAATGTTCAGATTGCGACATTTTTACTGATTCGATTTGCTTCACTGTTAGATTATAGAAGAGTTCGAGGACATGGCTTAGAACTGGAAGTTAGAGGAGAACCCAGAAACCGTTATCCTGACTTGACTATTATTCGGGAAGAACATATTCAGCAGTTAGCAAAACGTAATACTATTCGCTTATCAATGCTACCTCCACTACTAGTAATTGAAGTAGTAAGTCCAGGAGAATTACAACGGGATAGAGATTTTATTGCCAAGCGCGGACAATATCAAGATTGTGAAATTCCTGAATATTGGATTATTGACCCTGAAAATAAAACTGTTTTGGTCTTAGAATTAACTGGAAATGTTTACACTGAGGTGGGTAACTTTTCAGATGATGAAATGATTCTCTCTCCACAATTTAATCAGATGAATCTCAAAGTATCGCAACTATTTGAGGCAGTAACTCAGGATTAAAATAGGATATTAATTAACCTTCAGCTTTGCTAAACAAACCATGCAAAACACAGACACAACATTACAGCTTCGCCTGTGGACTGTGGATGAATACCACCGAATGGCTGAGGCTGGAATTTTTGCTGATGATGAACGTGTAGAACTTTTAGAAGGAAAGATTATTTGGATGATTGCAAAAGGGACAGCCCATCGTTCATCTGTGGGGAGGACAGATTATTTATTAAAAAATAGATTAGGAAATCGGGCTTGGGTATCGATTCAAGATCCAGTAAAGTTAAATGAAAGATCTGAACCAGAACCTGATATTGCTGTAGTTAAAATAGACCCACTAGACTATGCAGATCATCATCCTACACCTTCAGAAGTTTATCTAATTATTGAAGTAGCAGATAGCAGTCTTAAACTAGATTGTGAAACTAAAGGAAAAGCTTATTCAAAAGCAGGAATTGCAGATTATTGGGTATTAGATGTAATTGGGCGTCAATTACATGTATTTCGAGAACCAACTGAAGATAGTTATCAAAGTGAAGTGATTTTGGCAGAAAATGAGACTATTTCGCCTCTACAGTTCCCTGATTTACAGATTGCGATCGCTGAAATGTTACCACTTTTGAGAGGGTTTTAATAAAGAGCGATCGCACTTTCAATCACTCTATATTAAAAATCGCTCTTTCATACCCATCTCTACATAAAAATACAGTTCAGTCAGTGCCAAAAACCTTAAACTGCGTAGGTTGGGTTGAGGAACGAAACCCAACATTTCCAGGGGTTTGTTGGGTTTCACTTCGTTCAACCCAACCTACAATTATCCTTAATTTTTGAGAGGATATTAATAAAGAGCGATAGCACTCTTACTCTACATGAAAAATCGCTCTTTCATACCCCTCTCGATATCACTCATACCGCCAAATCTTGATTGTTTTTTTCTCACTACCACTAACAATTGTTTTCCCATCAGGACTGAAAGCTACAGATAATATACTTAATGAGTGTCCGGAGAGAGTATTTAACAACTCTTTTGTACCTAAATGCCAAAGTTTAATTGTACTATCAAGACTGGCACTAGCTAAAGTTTTCCCATCAGGACTAAAGGCAACTGAGCTAACAGTATTTATATGCCCAGAAAATGTGTGGATAAGATTACCAGTTTGAAGTTCCCAAATTTTAACAGTTTGGTCAAAGCTACCACTGGCAATAATCTTACCATCAGGACTAATAGCAACACTTTTAACTGAACTTGAGTGTTCTTTAAGAGTATGAATTGCTGCTTTTGTTTTCAAATCCCATATCTTAACGGTATCGTCAATACTACCACTAATTAATGTTTCTCCATCCGCAGAAAATACAACAGACATAACAGCGTATTGATGCCCAGATAATGTACAAATTAGCTGGTTACTTTTTAGATCCCATATTCTAATTGTTTTATCTGCACAACCACTAGCTAATGTTGTTCCATCAGGGCTAAAGGCGACTGAAATCACATTATCTAAATGTCCTGTTAAAATCTTACCTACAAAAGCATTGTCCGTTATAGAAGACCAGAGTTTAACTGTATTATCACTGCTACCACTTGCAAGAACCAGCCCATCAGGGCTAAAAGCAACCGATCTAACTGGATATGAATGCCCATTTACAGTAGCGATAATCTGACCATTACTTAGATTCCACAAATTGATAGTACTATCTTCACTGCCACTGGCTAATGTTTTACCGTCAGGGCTTATGGCAACAGAATTAATCCGACTACTATGTCCAGAAAGAGTTTTTATACATCGCCATATCTGATTTTTTTTGTTTTGCAAATCTGCTTGTAATTCTAACTCATCGTTATAAACTGCTCTTTGGCATATTTGAGTTTTTTGGCTTTGCAAATCTGCTAGTGCTTTCAACTCATTGTCATAAATTTCTCTATACTGTTGCCTAATAGAAGTCAGTTTTTCAATAAGCGTTGATTTCCACTCATCAGGGATATCTGACTCTATATTTAATAACTGAGGCTCATAATTTGGATTAATATTTAGGTAATACCAATCAGCTAAAAAGGCTGCTAACAGCTTATGTAAAGTGACAATGGTTTGTCTAATTACCCGAAGACTTTGTTTTTCATCATTACCAGCTTCTTCCAGTTCTTTTTTAACTTCTTCCCAATTCCAAGGTTCAAAGGATAAAGATACTGGCTCTTGCAATCCCCAAAACCGAACATTAAAATAAACTTCGTGGTCGGTAACATCTGTGTAAATTATCGCCGTTGGTACAGCAGATAAAATTGTTTCTAACTGCTTAACTTCTGCGTCAAACACCGATCGCTCAAAATATTTACCGTAAAATTCTACAGGACATAAATCACCCTGAAGCGAATAATACTTTTCTAAAAATATTTTTAATTGATTGCGAATTTCTTTATTCAAACTGTCGCGAAATGATATCGGGAAATCCTCGCTGATATCTGGTGGTGGAACTAATATTAATAAGCGTGGTTTCTTTTGTTCATCAATAAAAATTCTTTGGGCTTCATCACGACTTAAAACACCAGGCCACCTTTGCTGGTCAAAAATCGCTTGAATTTCCTTTTGTTGGAGTTGAATTTCTTTAGCTGTTTTCTCGCGAACTAAATCTAAATATAAGGCGCTTAACTTGCGCTTGTCTTCTAATTCTTCTTGCTTTAATTGCAGCGCCCTTTCTTCTCGTTCTGCTTTTGCAACTGCAATTTGCATATCTGCTTTGAGGCGTAATTCTTGAATTTGTAGTAATTCTTTTTCTCTAACTTCTCGACGATTATAATAGTCTATTTCTGCCTGACGTACACGCTGATCTTGTCTAATTTCTTGAACTTTTACTGGTAGATTACGTTTATCTTCTTTACTAAATTTATGGTCAATAAATGCTGAAATAATTTTTTCAGCAGCAGGAATAACAAAGCCGACTACTGCACCGATGATATTAAATCCCATACAATTTTAAACATTGAGAAAATTAATACTTGTATCTGTTTTAACCTTTAATTTTCTCAATGTCTCTGCAAATTGACGGTTAGCGGCGATTTATCTGGAATTTACAGCCATTTCCAGGCTAAATATAGAGGGCATGGCATTGCCTATTGGTGTCAACCTAAGTTCACATGCTTATCCCACAAGCCTTTTACCCCACCCCTCAATCCCCTCCCCGTAAACGGGGAGGGGAGGTTTTGCGTCAGCAAAGCCGGGGTGGGGTAACGCTTTTCGTGATTGGTAAGCGATTAAATTCTCTCATCACTTATTGGCAAGGGTTTCGCGTTAAGTTGACACGTATGGACAATGCCATACCCTACAATCTGTCGCATTCTATTTTTAAATTGGTATAAGTCTCTTTAAATCGAATAAGACAAGGGGAAAGATTTAGCATCCTTGGGCTTGACATAAACCCGTTGTTGTGGTTCTAACTCTAATTCTTTATAGCGATCGCGTGTTAAATGCGCCATCACCACTTGCCCTTCATCTAAGCTTAATTCTACTTGAATTTCCCAGCCTAAATGTATTACTCGGCTCACGGTTGCTGGTGTAGTCGCACCGTTAGCATGTTTCTCGACAATCACATCTTGTGGCCGTAAAAATACTTCTGGATGGGGAACTTCAAATTCGCTGCTTGTGAAAATCCGGGAAGAACTAGGTAACACGTTTACCGGGCCGATAAAACTCATCACAAAGGAACTCGCAGGATGATCGTAAATTTGCTCTGGAGTTCCTACTTGTTCCACGCGCCCTTTATTCATCACCACAATTTCGTCGGAGACTTCCATTGCCTCTTCTTGGTCGTGGGTAACAAAAACAGTGGTAACATGAACTTCATCATGGAGGCGGCGTAACCATGCGCGTAAATCTTTCCGCACTTTCGCATCCAACGCGCCAAAAGGTTCATCCAGTAATAACACTTCTGGTTCTACAGCCAAAGCCCTAGCTAAAGCTACCCGTTGTCTTTGTCCGCCAGAAAGTTGTGAAGGATAGCGATCGCCTAAACCAGTCAATTGTACTAATTCTAGTAACTGTTCTACCCGCCCTTGAATTTTCTTGGCGGGCACCTTGCGAATTTCTAAGCCAAAAGCAATATTCTGACGTACAGTCCTATGCTTAAATAGAGCATAGTGCTGGAACACAAACCCAATATTGCGATCCTGTACGCTTTGATAGGTGGCATCTTTACCAGTTAAAAAGATTTTGCCACTATCTGGTAACTCTAAGCCTGCAATTAACCTTAGCAGGGTCGATTTCCCAGAGCCTGATGGGCCAAGCAAGGCAACAAGAGAACCAGTTTTTACCTCTAAATCTACCCGATCGATAGCTTGGAAACTTCCAAAATTCTTGGATACATTCTCAACTAATATGCCCACTGCTCTTCTTCCCCTGCCAATAATCTACGAATAATTGCTAGGATTACCGTATTACATATATACCATAAGACTATTACTTTTGAACTACTGAAAAATAAAATTATTTAGTTAACCACAGCTACCACAATCCAGGACGCTACAATCAGCAGCACTGCAATCTAAAGCACCGCAATCTAAAGTATGAAAATCGAGGACGCTACAATCAGGACTCATGCTCGCAAATTCAGCACAATTGCAGCCTAAATCCGCGCAATCAACGCAGTAAGTACCGTCACTACTGTTGAAGGAAGATTGGTTACCATTGCTCGCGATCGCTTTTTTTGTGTTTTTGTTTGGTGAATGCAGATTTGAGTCAGACTCATCCTCAGTTGGTTCTGATTCCTCAGCTTGCGATAGCGAAGCGCCGCCACCTCCGGCAGATCGCAAAATCTGGTTAGCTTGCTTACAAGCTTGAAACCGATGACGAGATTTAGTCAGTAAGGCTGTAAATCCATCTTCTGTAATTACCCGCTTAACATATTGAGAGCAAGATTCCCCACCATATAACACTCGGTGCGCGCAAACAAACCCTTTATGGGGAGAAAGGTATTTTTGATATCCAGTAATTGCCACAATACCAGCTTTTCTGCCTAGAGAATCTAATAGAGAAATTTCCATGAATAATACTTCTTTATTTCGGAAAGAGAGTCCAAATCAATTTTTATGCTTGGTTAAATTTAACTCAATTACCAAAATATTTATGCGTAATTTTACATAATTACAGCCAAAAAAAGGAATATGCAAGTAAACCCCACGAAATCGGGGACAAGGGATACAAGGGAGACAAGAGGGACAAGGGAGACAAGGGGGACAAGGAAGACAAGGGAGACAAGGGAGACAAGGAGGACAAATGACCCTTGACTATTGACAAATGACAAATGACCAATGACAAATGACCATTGACCCTTGACTATTGACCCCATAGCTATTTGTATCGAAATATTAAGGAATATTGCATTTCTGTCAAAACCAGAAGCAAGAGCGAGAAATGAGCCAAACGTCCGTGGTAGGATGCTTTCGGTAAATCTCAAGATTGGGAGAAAACCTTTGACACTACGGGTTGCTGTTGTTGGTTCGGGCCCAGCTGGTTCATCTGCCGCCGAAACTCTGGCAAAAGCTGGGATTGAAACTTATCTAATCGAGCGAAAGCTAGATAATGCTAAACCTTGCGGGGGAGCCATTCCCCTGTGTATGGTGAGTGAGTTTGACTTACCACCGGAAATTATCGATCGCCGCGTGCGCAAGATGAAAATGATATCACCTTCAAATAGAGAAGTTGATATCAATCTGATAAATCAAGATGAGTATATAGGAATGTGCCGCCGTGAGGTTTTGGATGGCTTCCTCCGGAATCGTGCGGCAAAATTAGGTGCAATTTTAATTAATGCCACCGTTCATAAACTTGATATACCTACCAACAATACTGACCCCTATACCATCCATTATGTAGACCATACAGAAGGTGGCTCAACAGGTATTGCTAAAACCTTAAAAGTGGATTTAGTAATTGGGGCTGATGGGGCTAATTCCCGGATTGCGAAAGAAATGGATGCTGGGGATTACAATTATGCGATCGCATTCCAAGAGCGCATTCGTCTACCCCAAGACAAAATGGCTTATTACAACGATCTCGCCGAAATGTATGTCGGTAATGATGTTTCTACTGACTTCTACGCTTGGGTATTCCCCAAATACGATCACGTAGCCGTCGGTACTGGCACAATGCAGGTAAATAAAGCCAGCATTAAGCAGTTACAAGCAGGGATTCGCGCTCGTGCTAGCGAGAAGTTAGCAGGCGGTAAAATCATCAAAGTTGAAGCCCACCCCATCCCCGAACATCCCCGTCCTCGCCGCGTCGTCGGTAGAATAGCCTTAGTAGGAGATGCAGCAGGCTACGTTACCAAATCTTCTGGTGAAGGTATTTACTTTGCGGCGAAATCTGGGCGGATGTGTGCCGAAACCATTGTAGAAATGTCCGACAACGGCAAAAAAATCCCCACAGAAAACGATCTCAAAGTTTACCTGAAGCGCTGGGATAAAAAATACGGACTTACCTACAAGGTATTAGACATTCTGCAAACCGTATTTTATCGCTCCGACGCTACCCGCGAGGCTTTTGTAGAAATGTGCGCTGACTTGGATGTGCAAAAACTCACATTCGACAGCTATCTGTACAAAACAGTTGTCCCCGCGAACCCCATAACTCAATTAAAAATTACTGCCAAAACCATTGGTAGCCTAATTCGCGGTAATGCCTTAGCACCCTAACAGCTTTTGGCTTTGGCGATGTCTAGCGACAAGCCGCTTTACGTCTACGCACTCTGAACTAGCAGAGGAGATGAGGGGCAAAATTCACATTTTGCGTGTATTTGCCTCTCCGCTCCTCTGCAATATTTTTTATATATCTGTAAATTTCTGTAATTTGAAAAAATTTAACTGTTACCTTATCCAAGAAAATACTGTATTATACTTGGATTTAATACATACCAGTATATAAAGTTTTTCAGTAGTAATATAAAGCTTGTGTAAAAATTTAATTAAGTTAGCGGAAACTTCTTGGTTTATTTCCGCATCTTTACTAAGGTATATGGGTTAGGTATCAGGTAGGAGTTGAAACCTGACGTATGAACATTAGTTTGGTTTTTGCCACTGCTGTATCTGGTTGTTCAATATTTGCCCTAGCGGCATTTGGGTTTTCTAGTCAAGCCCAAGCTTTCACTATTACCGGTAGCGCGGATGGTGTATGGAGCAACCCGATTTTAGATGAAGCTAACCTTTGCTTAAAGACCCCGAACCATCCTGAGTGCGCAAAAATGGTTCAGGGTGTAGGTACAAACAAATTTAGCTGGGGTACAGTAGCGAAGATTTCGGCTACCCAGAAACCTAATGAACTAACATTTACGGGAAATTCCTTCTCAGCAGATTTTGGCTCTTGGTTTAAAGTAGGTAGTTTAAAATACTTTAACGCTATCAACTACGCAGACACAAATGTCAAAAATGTAACTTTAAATCTGGATTTATCTTTTGACACTGACCAAAAACCAGTAAATAAATTGTTACCAGTAAATTTTAATTTAGTAAACACACCTAATCCACCAAAGCCAAAAAATATTCAAGAACTGAAAGACCTAGCCTACTCAGACCGTGTTGAATTTGCTACACCATTACCTACAGCAAAGATCACATACCATCTAGATACATTTCTAGTTGAGATTTTCGGCTTTGGCAAACCAACATTTTTTAGTCCACCTCAGACCACTATCTCTGCTGTGGAAGATGACTATGCTAAGAACCAGTATGGCATTGAACATGAAATTTATGCGAGAGTGAGTTATGCGGGAAAACCTGATTCAGTTCCCCCAACAAACAATGTACCTGAACCCTCAACCGTTGCAGGCTCATTGTTAGCAGGGATGTACCTGTTATATCGCAAAAACTTTTCTAAACAAAAAGCTAAATCTTCATGTGGGTAGTTTGCTGGAAACGGTGCGTAAATCAGGAATTTATTTCTTAATTTCCAGAATACAGGAGGCAGAAGGCTACAAGGCACTGCCTCCTGTATTCTATGTATTGAATTTTGCCTAAACCTATCAGCTATTGTAGTGGCTGCTAAAAAAAGAATCTTTTTGCTACGCTGTTCTAGGCTGTATTGCATTCAACCAAGAACTGCTATATTTGTAGCGACTTGAAAGTGATAACGATCTGAGCTCCCCAAACTAGGCCTATACAAGCCAAAATAAAGTATGAGGGTCATGTTCAACGTCAATGTATCAGTTCGAGTTACGATCTTGTCATACTTTCTTGTTTTAAAAGTTCTAATTCCAGAATTTTCTGGCTAAAATAGTATATCTGTTCTACTCAGACTCCAATCCCAAAAGTCCTTAAATCCATATATTTAGTTAGAGGCAGGAATGGCTATCAATACCGATACTTCTGGCAAGCAAAAAGCGCTGAATATTGTACTCAACCAGATTGAGCGCAGCTTTGGTAAAGGAGCAATCATGCGCTTAGGGGATGCTACTCGGATGCGGGTAGAGACAATTTCCACAGGCGCACTCACCTTGGATTTAGCATTGGGTGGAGGTTTACCCAAAGGTCGGGTGATTGAGATTTATGGGCCGGAAAGCTCCGGTAAAACCACAGTAGCACTACATGCGATCGCAGAAGTGCAAAGAGAAGGCGGTATTGCTGCCTTTGTGGACGCAGAACACGCCCTTGATCCCACCTACGCTGGGGCATTAGGTGTAGATATTGAAAATCTTTTGGTTTCACAGCCAGATACAGGTGAATCAGCTTTAGAAATTGTCGATCAATTGGTTCGCTCTGCGGCGGTTGACATTGTAGTTATTGACTCCGTAGCCGCTCTAGTACCCAGAGCCGAAATCGAAGGTGATATGGGAGATGCTCACGTTGGTTTGCAAGCTCGGTTAATGAGCCAAGCTCTCCGGAAAATCACTGGTAATATTGGTAAATCTGGCTGCACAGTAATTTTTATCAACCAATTACGGCAAAAAATCGGCGTTACCTATGGTAGCCCAGAAACCACAACTGGTGGTAATGCCTTAAAATTCTACGCCTCGGTACGCTTAGATATTCGCCGGATTCAAACCTTGAAAAAAGGTACAGATGAGTTTGGTAACCGCGTCAAAGTTAAGGTAGCAAAAAATAAAGTAGCACCGCCTTTTAGAGTGGCGGAATTTGACATTATTTTTGGTAAAGGAGTTTCTACTTTAGGTTGTCTGGTTGACCTAGCTGAGGAAACAGGTATTCTCATCCGTAAGGGTGCTTGGTATAGTTTCAATGGCGATAATATTTCTCAAGGTCGAGACAACGCTATTAAATATTTAGAAGAAAAGCCAGACTTTGCTGCACAAATGAAGCAGTTAGTTCGTGAAAAATTAGACAAAGGTGCAGTTGTTTCTGCTAACTCTGTCACTAAGGTAAACGAGGAAGAGGAAGAAGAAGATTTAGAAGAAGAAGAATAAACGCAAAAATATGGGATATATAGCTCAATTAACTATATATCCCATATTAGTTTTGATGAATTCTTAGCCACTAAAGCGGCACATCAATATATTCTAGAGGGCATAGCAATGCCTATATCATCTGTGGCATTCTTTTTTTCATTGGTATGACAACGAACTCATTTTGTCTTTAATTTAAAGCAGATGAGACTTATGTCTGCTAAAAAAGCGATCTAAAATCTCAGACTTTTCCTCTTCAGTAAAGTGAGATTGCTCATATTTTAAATCATCAATTAAGTATGAGCCTTTAGTAATTTGTAAAGTACCGTTCAGAGACTGAATTTTATAATTTTTTTGGTTGCTGATGGAATTAAGTAAATTTAGTGAATTATCATTCCTTGCGGGTACAAGCTGCATCAGTAACTCTACAGCCACTGTGGGTAGAGTGGAGCGAGTTTGATTCACAAAAAAATCAAAAGTTATCATTCCTAAACGAATGCGATCGCCATCATTAAGTTTAGTCGGCTGGTAAACTAGTTCACCGTTGATAAATGAACCATTTGCACTGTTAAAGTCAATCAAGTAGAAGCCTTGATTGTCAATATATTGAATCGCTGCATGGCGATCTGATAGATATCGATCGGCAATTGATATACCATTGCTCTCATCTTTACCTATAGTCCAAATTCCCTGGGGTTGTTGCAAAGCTTGGGTTTTTTGGTCACACAGATTAGTAATTATATAAACTGTAGAACCCTCTACAACACCTTGGACGTAAATCTTATTTACTGCTGATGATGTTTGAGCTAGGTTTTCTAATTGCAGGAAGTCATCTAGAACGTTGCTATGTTGTTCATATAATTTGAGAAATACTTGAAATAAACTTAATCGCCGTTCTAGTTCTTTCTCTTGCAACTCAGCCTGCATAGATAAGCCTTTAATTGGCAAAAAATGTGATTTTCTGATTTCGGTCATTAATATTTCTTCTCAGCCTACTATCAGTGAACAATTTACTTATCGCTACTAATTAAAAACAGAGGTAGCTTAGGGCGTTAAGTTGCTCGTTTTTTAGGTAACAGTTTTCTTGTGTAAATAAAAATAAATACATTTCATCAGAATGTTTTATGAAAAATTATTGTTTCGGTTTATTTTTTATTGTAAATTATTTTTTAATAATGTAACAGATTTTAAATATAAAAAAATTATTAAAATTTCTCACTAATAATTAAAATAACGATATCTTTTAGGCACACCTATGCTCAAAAATTAAAGCTAAAGTAAATAGCTGTTGCAAAAATAATCGCCATATCATCAGCACTAGGTTTTTTCACCAACCTTTTAGCTACTAATGTTGAGTAAAGAAATCTGAGCGACTGTTCTGAAGAACCGGAAATTACAATAAACCTCTTTTGCCATTAGGGCGGACTGTCATCCAATTTGTTTTTGCTACTACCAGTTGCTCATCAGTAATTTTGGCACCTGTGAGATTAGCACCACAAAGATTAGCACCGCGAAGATTAGCATTGCTGAGATAAGCATAGCTAAGGTCAGCGCCGCGTAAATCTGCACCTTCTAAATCAGCGTTGCTAAAGTAAGCTTTGCTGAGGTTCGCATCTCGTAGATTAGCCTCATTTAAACTAGCTCTGCCAAAGTCACTGTCATGGAGATTAGCGCCCTGAAGGTTAGTTTTTTGCAATTGCGCAGAATGGAAATTTGTTCCTGATAAATCAGCACCTTGCAGGTTGAGCATTTTTAAATTGTGTAAAGCAAAATCTCTTCTGCCTTTAACATAGGCGGTTAGTAAATCTTGAGTACTTAATTTTCGTACTACTTTAGGATTTTGATTTGACGAGTTATTACTGTTATTACTATTGTTACTCTCCATCATTGTGGGTTTTGCCATTACCACCCCTGAGCGCGTTCCCCGATGATGCAATCCCAGGCTTTCTGAAGATTTAGCTCGTCTAGCTCTAATAGCGGCTGCTACATTGGCTACTCCTAGATTATTGGGATTGCTGGCGGGATTGTTGGACAAAATTGCCGAATCTGCCATCCGGTTATGTGTCTGCTCTTTCACAGATCCATCTGATTTAACCAGCAGTCCCTTAGCTAAACTATCTAGATAGGGTTCCATTTCCAACCCTCTAAGTACTTCTTGGGCTGACTTGTAGCGATTGCGGACTGACACTTCCAGCATTTTCCGCAACACGCTGGCTAAATGATCGCTCACTTGTACCAGTGGCTCCCAAATCATTTCCCCTGTGGAGGGATTGTATTCTATATCTTTAGGTGTTTTACCACTCAATAAATAAATACAAGTTACCCCTAGTGCGTAGACATCACTAGCGAAAACTGGGCGCATCGCCATTTGTTCTGGGGGTGCAAAACCTGGAGTCCCAATTGCATAAGCAGTTAATGCTGTTTGCTCGGATTGTCCGGGAAAACCTTGGGTGACTTGATTTTTAACTGCACCAAAGTCAATTAGTACCATGCGGGAATCTTGAGTGCGGCGAATCAAGTTAGCTGGTTTAATATCGCGATGAATTACCTTTTGGTCGTGAATATACTGCAGCAATGGTAAGATTTCGCTTAAAAATTGCTTGACTCCAGCTTCTGTAAAGCTACCATTACGTTGCACTTCCTGCTGAAGAGTAGCACCACTGATATATTCTTGAACTAAGTAAAATTGCTGTTGGGCTTCAAAGTAGTCTAGTAACCTGGGGATTTGAGGATGGGTACCAATTTTACCTAAGGTTCTAGCTTCTCGCTCAAAGAGTTCCCGCGCCATTTGTAAAACATGTGGTGCGGTGGCTGAGGGACGTAGCTGCTTGATCACACAACTGGGTTCTCCAGGTAAGCCTTGATCTTGGGCTAAAAAGGTTGCACCAAAGCCCCCCTGACCTAATGGTTTAACCACCTGATAGCGATTGTTTAAAAGTAGTTGTGAGCCACAAGACTGACACCTTCGGCTAGTTGCCAAATTTTCTGGATGAGAACAAGTAGGATTTAAGCAGTAGCTCATGCACTGTCAACTCGCTGCACGAATGATGGTGAGTAGTTTTATACTCTCACTCCATTATTGTGATGGAAAATTGATTTATGCCAGGTCATTTTTGCTGGAAAACCTTTGAAGAGTTCCTAAAGTTAGAATTTTCCTGACCTAATATACTGGTAATTTTACTATCATTAATTTCACTGAAATTTGACAACCAGTTATGGAGCTATTTTGGCAACTACGCAACAACTAATTTTGAGTTGCTGTACATGATAGTTTAACCATAGTTTAGCGAAAATTATTTGGTTATTTTTAATAAATTTAACATTTTTGTTCCGGGTGTAAGAGTGATGACAAAAACGTCTTTAAGATTCCTCACCCCAGGTTCGCAATTGCAAATACACAAATACTAAGGTGACGGCTAGTAGTACTGTTGCAGCCGCCGCCGCATAACCAAAATCAAATTGACCAAAAGCTTCTTGATAAATGTAATAAACTAGCAAATTTGTAGTATTTAGGGGGCCACCGCCTGTAATTACGTAAACTTGCTCAAAACTGCGTAAGGTAAATATTGCTGTGGTAACAATTGCAAATATTAAAGTCGATCGCAATCCGGGGAGGGTAATATGCCAAAATTGTTGCCAACCGTTTGCACCATCGAGTTCGGCGGCTTCGTAACGGCTGGGGGGTATGGCTTGCAATCCGGCTAAAAATACGACCATATTAAAGCCGAGTTGTTTCCAAATACTTAGTAAAATAAGTACTGGCATAGCCCAAAATGTATCGCCTAACCAAGGAATAGATGGGATACCAAAGATATTTAAAAAGCTGTTTACAGGGCCAGTGGTTTGGAATAGCCAGCGAAAACCTAAGCCAGCAGCGACGAGAGAAATAATTGAAGGTAAAAAATAGGCGCTGCGCAGGACACCCCGTAAAGCCAAAGAACGGTTTAATAATACTGCTAACCCTAAGGGAATGACTAAGCTGGGAATGACTGTGGCAATGGTAAAGTAAGCAGTGTTACCCAAGACTTGCCAAAAATCGGCATTGAATAGCAAGCGCCAGTAATTTTTTAAGCCTACGAGATAAGTTCCTTTGGAGGTAAAACTACCAGATGTGAAACTGAGGTAAAACAAATAGGCGATTGGCCAAATGATAAATAAACCTAGTAAAATCAGGGCTGGTGTGAGAAAAATCCAAGCGGCGACTGTATCATTATCTAGCAGATGGGTTTGATGGGAACGGGATTTAGTCATGACTATTTTGGCAGTGAAATGCGGTGGGGTGTGATTCTCTCAAGAGGTACTGCTAAGATCCTGTCAATCGATTTGGCTTAAACCAATGCCTCAAATTTTCCCCTACTTTGGCAGATTTGCGATCGCTAGCACAATGCTGACTAACTGCCTACTTATAGCATTATCAATGACTTTGAACAAGGCTGTGCTAGCTCAAACAACACCAGCACCAGCACCAACCCCAACTGCACCAGCGACAAATCAGCCAAGTAACCCAATTGCACAGCAACTAATAGGTCAATGGGAAAGTAAATATCCTGGCTCTGAGTTAATACTTACCTTTGTGTTCTCGCCAGATGGTAAATTATATATTCTTTCGCCTAATTCCCAAAAGCCGATGGCTGTGAAATTTGGGTACAGCATTAACCAAAATCCACAACCAATGCATCTTGATTTGATTATTTCCCAGGAGCAAAAAAAGGCACTCACAATTTTTGAATTTACTGCTAATGGTCAGTTAAGAGTGCAATTAGATAATACCGATCCGGATAAACCTAGACCTACAGCTTTTTCTGGTACAGCAACTTTATTTACTAAAGTTTCTGATAATCCCAAATTACCGGATAATATCCAAATTATCGACCTTAATTTATGAGCGATCGTTCTGTTATTGATACTGCTACGACTAGTTTAATTTCTCCCTCTATTTCTCATCAGCAATTAGCATCTACCACGCCTATAAAATTAGGTATTCTCGCTTCAGGAAATGGCAGCAATTTTGAGGCAGTAGCTCAAGCTATTGATACGGGAAAGCTGAACGCGCAAATTCAAGTTTTAATTTACAATAACCCTGATGCTAAAGCGGCAATTAAAGCTAAAAATCGGGGCGTGGAAGCAATATTATTGAATCACCGCGATTACAAAAACCGAGAAAATTTTGATGAGCAACTTGTACAAACTTTACAAAACTATGATGTAGAATGGGTGATTTTAGCTGGCTGGATGCGGCTGTTAACACCAGTTTTAATTGATGCTTTTCCCGAACAAATTATTAATATTCATCCCAGCTTATTACCAAGTTTCAAGGGTATCCATGCAGTAGAACAAGCTTTAGGTGCGGGGGTAAAAATTACTGGTTGTACGGTGCATTTAGTTTGTCTAGAAGTAGATAGCGGCCCCATCATTATGCAAGCAGCAGTACCAATTTTACCAGATGATACGGCAGAGACCCTTCATACCAGGATTCAAATTGAGGAACATCGAATTTTACCACAGGCGATCGCCCTAGCGGCACAAAGGCGACCGCTTCTCCTCAATCATGTTTAAAAGTTAAAAAAATGTAGTGGTTGGCATTGCTCACCACTACATTTTTTAGGGAAAATATCAACAGTTTTAGTTAATTATTTTGTTTACGCTTTGCGCAATTTCCACATATAACTAGAAATCAAATTAGTGATAATATGGGCAATAATTGGGACTAATAAGTTACCACTCAATATTGCGCTGTATCCTAACATTAAACCGACAATTGTTGCCCACAGCACGTAAGGCCATTGTTGGGAACCACTCAGATGCAATACACCAAAACAAAGGCTGGAGACGATAACAGCTACATGATCCGCACCTAATGCGGGAATCATCACGCCTCGGAATAATAATTCTTCACTTAATCCTGGTAGTAATCCCAGCCAAATAATATCTGGTAAAACTAAAGGTTTGAGTACCAAATCTAAGTAATAATCTGCACTTTTACGATAGGCGGGGATTAAGCGATAAGTTAAACCACTCAAAGTAGTGATAATTAATCCCAACCCCACCCCTAAGAGTAAATCTTTTTCATGCCAACGCCAAGGAAATATGGAGACTTCACCAAAGCGCAACCATAATTTAGCGACTATCCATAAAATGATAGCAGTCGCTCCCATCGCTCCTAGTACTTGGATGCGTGTTAGGTAAGGAATTTCTGGTTCTTGTTTTTGTTGTTCAACCACGGGTGTTTAGGGGAAGGGAAGGGGGACAAGGGGGATAGGGGGGACAAGGGGGACAAGGAGGAAATAATTTGTAAGTGATTGACTGTTGACTGTTGACTGTTGACTGTTGACTAATAATTCAGTTGGTTTAAAGAATTTATTTGTGGATGGAGAATATGAGGATCGACGCCTGCTTTGTGTGCGGCTAATACACCGACTGCTTCTAAATAAGAGTTTACTTGGATGGATTTGATCCCTAAGGGTTGAGGAGGAACTTGGATTTGAGTTTGATTTTCCGCAACTGTGATAATTTGGCATCGGCTGTGATTTAAGCTGAGAATTGCACTATTACCACAAGCGGTTGCTGGTATTATTGCAGCATCAATTTGCTCTGCCCAAATATCTTCTGGTAGATATTTGCTCGTTCCTTTCTCTATGATAAATTGCGGTGCGCGACTTAAACCGACAAGTACGCACGGTAAAAAAGTATAGCCTATTTCTTCGGCGGCGGAACGGGGAGATAAATTTGCCTCTGGTGGCGCAGCAGCTAATGCGGGAGAATGGGCGCAGGGAATTTGAAAGCTACGCACGATTAAATGGCTAATTACGGCTTCTGCACCTGCTAAGGGATCTACGCCTTTACCTTGGCGGTAGTTTTCGACTGCTTCGGTTTCCATATTATCGGGGAAACGGGCGACTACTGCGATCGCATCTGCACCTGCTTGTTTAATTAATACCTCTGCTGCTCTTAATAAACTATCGGGGTTACCAATGGTTCCCCAACTAATCCCCGATGGTGATGTGCGTAATTCTATATTTAATGGCGTATCTGTAACTACATAATCTGTCAGGGTTAAGCCTAATGTCGCTCTAGCTGCATCGGCTGCTTGCAAGTGTCGCAGCCTTAATTCTGGTTCTATACCCTGGTCTAAAAGCAAACCTATTTTATTTTTATGGACGGGACGCAAACCCCAGCACCCTGCGGCAAATTTGTCAAGTCCGTAACCTTCCACATAGAAAGTATTGGGTAGATTCCAGTACAAACTTGCACCGTTGAGGACATTGGGATGGGTGATTAGGCGATCGCACACCTGTGAGATAACTCTGGCTACTGGTAAAGCATCCCCGGCATAACCGCCGATTGCTGCGCCAACACCAGTTGGTACAATTAAAATAGCAGTATATGGACGTTGCATATCAATTCCTGAGTGCTGAGTAGTCAGATTAGTCATCAGTAGTTTAACTTTTGTTTCATGTTCAACTACTCAGAACTCGTTACTCGTTACTCTGCACTTGCTGTAGTGACAACAGCTTCCACAGTAGCCTTTTGTTGTTCTGTATCCACAGCAGTAATTGCCCAACGTAAAGGTTCACCTTGTTTTTGCAATTCGGCGGCGATCGCTTGCTCTAACTCTGTGGGAGTTTCTTGGAGGTCGATTTCTGCGGTAATAAAATGGGTAGTCATTGTTGCTTATTCTCGCGAACTGTGTTTCTAGAATAACTGATATCAGCATAAAGGATGAAGTATTAAAAGAGAAATTTCTGTCAATTTTTCATCCTTTAGCCTTAATACTTCATTCTTAAATTAGTCTTTGCCAAATTGCAGTTGATAAAGTGTATCTTCTTGTTCTGTTTCCACTTTGATATCAGAAAGAGGTTTAGCTACACAAAGCAACACGTAACCTTGTTTTTGTAACTCTGGACTAACGCCCATACCATCCTTTTGATCGACAGTTCCAGAAATAATTTTACCTGCACAAGTTGTACAAACACCTGCATGACAAGAACTAGGTAATTCTAAATCAGCTTTATCGGCAACTGCTAAGATAGTTTCATTTTCAGGGACTTGTAAAGTATGACTCTTGCCTTGATGGATAACTTCAACAGTGTATGTTTTGGACATATACAAAATGGATGTAACTTAACTTACAAAGGAAATATTTTATCTGATAAATAGACACACAACCAAGTCGAGAAATGCTAATTCAGAAATTATTTTCAAATAGCATTTATTGGCAAAAGTAGCTATACAGTGATAATTATAAGTCCTGGCCAGACCAAAAACTTCAAGTAGGGAGACTTATTAGCAGTTGATACTGTCGATAAAGACTTGTAAGCTTGAAATCTCCTGAAATATAGGCAGTGATTATAAACACTAAAACCATCTGTGGCGAATATTTGGAGTGTAAAATGTTGGAATCATATCGTCAACACGTTGTTGAAAGAGCAGAATTAGGAATTCCCCCTTTACCGCTAGATGCAAAACAAACTTCAGAATTGTGCGAATTACTTAAGAATCCGCCTCAAGGGGAAGAAGATACATTATTGCATTTATTGCGCGATCGCGTACCCCCTGGAGTTGATGCTGCTGCTTATGTGAAAGCAGGGTTTTTAACTGCGATCGCTAAAGGTGAAACTAAAAGCCCCTTAATTTCCCGTATCCAGGCGGTAGAATTACTAGGAACGATGGTAGGCGGCTACAATGTCCAAGCTTTAATTGAATTGCTGCAAACTCCCACCGTTTCTGTCTCCGACTCTTCCGAAACTCCTTTGGTGATGGGGGGACAAGGAAAAGAACCCATCGCCGCATACGCCGCTAACGCCCTAAGTAAAATTCTGTTGGTGTATGATGCTTTCCATGATGTTTTGGAATTATCTAAAACCAATCCCTTTGCCAAGCGCGTGATAGATTCATGGGCAGAAGCGGAGTGGTTTACCATTCGTCCCCAACTCCCCAAAGCAATTACCGTTACAGTCTTCAAAGTTCCTGGGGAAACCAACACCGACGACTTATCCCCCGCCCAAAGTGCTACCACTCGCCCGGATATTCCCCTACACGCCTTAGTGATGCTAGAGTCACGGCAACCGGGAAGTTTAAAAACCATTGCCGAGTTAAAGCAAAAAGGACATCCGGTTGCTTATGTTGGGGATGTAGTGGGTACGGGTTCATCGCGGAAATCTGCTATCAATTCCGTATTGTGGCACATGGGAAATGATATTCCCTTCGTTCCCAACAAACGCGCAGGGGGATATATTTTAGGTGGTGCGATCGCGCCTATTTTCTTTAATACAGCTGAAGATGCTGGTGCTTTGCCAATTCAGTGCGATGTCACCAAATTAGAAACAGGTGATGTGATTACCATCCATCCCTACAAAGGCGAAATTACCAACGAAGCCGGCGAAGTAATTTCCACCTTCACCCTCAAACCCGATACAATTCTTGATGAAGTCCGTGCAGGTGGACGTATACCTTTGTTAATTGGGCGTACCCTCACCGACAAAACCCGCCAAGCATTAGGTTTAGAACCCAGCACCTTATTTATTCGTCCCCAAGCACCGGAAGATACAGGTAAAGGCTACACCCTCGCCCAAAAAATCGTAGGGAAAGCTTGCGGATTACCCGGTGTACGCCCTGGTACATCTTGCGAACCGATCATGACTACCGTTGGTTCCCAAGATACCACAGGCCCCATGACCCGCGACGAATTAAAAGAACTCGCCTGTCTTGGTTTCAGTGCTGATTTGGTAATGCAGAGTTTCTGTCACACCGCAGCTTATCCCAAACCAGTGGATATCAAAACCCACCACGACTTACCAGACTTTTTCGCCCAACGTGGTGGCGTTGCCCTACGTCCTGGTGATGGTATCATTCACTCTTGGCTAAACCGGATGCTGTTACCCGATACCGTCGGAACTGGCGGCGACTCTCACACCCGCTTTCCTTTAGGAATTTCCTTCCCCGCAGGTTCCGGGTTAGTAGCTTTTGCTGCTGCTTTAGGTGTCATGCCTTTGGATATGCCAGAATCAGTTTTGGTAAGATTTAAAGGAGAATTACAACCAGGAATTACCCTCAGAGATATTGTTAACGCCATTCCCTACGTCGCCATTCAAAAAGGATTGCTCACAGTAGAGAAAGAGAACAAGAAAAATGTCTTCTCTGGGCGGATTTTAGAAATGGAAGGCTTACCCGATTTAAAAGTAGAACAAGCCTTTGAATTAACAGATGCATCTGCAGAACGTTCTTGCGCAGGTTGCACAATTAAACTGAGTCCAGAAACAATTGCTGAATATCTGCGTTCTAACATTGCGCTGTTAAAGAACATGGTAGCCAGAGGCTATCATGATGAGCGTACAATCATGCGTCGTGTCGCCAAAATGGAAGAATGGTTAGCCAATCCCGTATTACTTGAAGCCGATGCAGATGCAGAATATGCCGAAATCATTGAAATTGATTTGAACGAAATTAAAGAACCAATTGTTGCTGCTCCCAATGACCCTGATAATGTTAAATTATTATCGGAAGTTGCTAATGATCCGGTGCAAGAAGTATTCGTTGGTTCTTGTATGACAAATATCGGTCATTATCGGGCAACAGCAAAAGTTTTAGAAGGCGCAGGTGAAGTAAAAACACGCCTGTGGATAGCACCACCCACCCGCATGGACGAAAACCAATTAAAAGAAGAAGGTGTATATAGCGTATTTGGTGCGGCTGGTGCAAGAACAGAAATGCCAGGATGCAGTTTATGCATGGGAAATCAGGCGCGAGTTGCTGATGGCACAACTGTATTTTCTACCTCTACCCGCAACTTTAATAATCGCATGGGTAAAGGTGCAAGAGTGTATTTAGGTTCCGCAGAATTAGCCGCAGTTTGTGCGTTATTAGGACGCATTCCCACAGTACAAGAATACTTGGATATTGTGGCGAAGAAGATTAATCCTTTTGCTGACAATTTGTATCGATATTTGAACTTCGATCAAATCGCCGGTTTTGAGGATGAAGGGCGCGTGATTACTAAGGAGCAGCAGGCTTTGTTAGTATAGTTTTATCTGGTGGGTGTAATGCCCACCTGACTGTTATTAACAGGGTGACAATGCCAGCAAAAGATACCTACCATGATGGATTTAAAAACGCCTTAATTAAGGATGGTTGGACAATTACTCGCGATCCTTATACTATAATCTACGAGGGGCTAAAGCTATTTGCCGATCTGTCAGGTAAAAAATTGTTTTCTGCACAAAAAGCCGAAGCTAATATAGTAGTTGAGATTAAGAGTTTTCTTGGTCTTTCTCCCATTCATGAATTTCAATGTGCTTTAGGTCAATATATTTTATACCGTACACTTTTATCTGTGATTAATCCTCAGCAAAATGTTTATTTGGGGATTGAACAAGAAATTTATGAAACTTTTTTTCAGCAACCAGGTATAAAACTGGTTATCGAACAATATCAAATTTTCCTTGTTGTTATTAATATTGATCGAGAGGAAATTGTGCAATGGATAAATTAAATTATTACCGTTCACTCATTAAAAAAATATTAACTGAATACGATCAAATCTTTCGACAAACTCCTAATATATCTGGAGTAGATACTGTATTAGCTTTTGATGAAGAAAGAGACCAATATCTGTGGTTTGATATTGGTTGGAATGAAAGAAAACGTGTCAAAGCAATTTCTGTTTATGTTCGCATCAAAAATGAGAAGATTTACATTGAGGAAGATTGGACAGAAGAAGGAATCGCTACTGAGTTATTAAGGGAAGGTATACCGAAAGAAGATATTGTTTTAGCTTTTCACTCTCCAGAAACTCGTAAATTGACTGAGTTTGCGCTCGCCTAAAAAGCTAAGTTAGATATAGAACTCATATTTAATTTTTGAAATACACGTAGGGTGTGTTAGCGAAGCGTAACGCACCGTCCAAAGGCTTTAGTGCGTTACGGACTCCGTCCTAACACACCCTACCTATACTGCGACAACGTAGTAATAATTGATTATACAATTTTAGATTTTAACTAATATTTTTAGAGAAAAGCCCGTGAAAACGGGCTTTTCTTATATTTCTTTCGATGTTACTTTTTTAGTAAAATTAACATTATTATTGTTAACGTAGATCCAATTATACCAATATTTACAATGAAAGCTTCAGAAACAACGCTCCGCAACTTACTAGAAGGTGGTAAACAATTCCAAATACCTCTTTTTCAACGTCCATATTCTTGGAAAAAGAACAACTGGGAGACTCTTTGGGAAGATTTAATGAGTCTCTACAATGATGAAGTAAAAGGCTTTTATTTCCTTGGGCCTATAGTTACTCAAGCTGTACTTGGAACAGCCGACGGGATATCTCCTTATATTGTTATAGATGGACAACAACGCCTGACTACTCTAACTATCATCTTGGCAGCACTACGTAGCTATCTTAAAAAGAACAACAAAGATATGGCACAAGAAATAGATGAGTTGTACTTGATAAATAAATTTAAGAAAAATGATGATATTTATAAAGTTCTTCCTACCCAAGATGATCGGGAAACATATAAAAGTATCATTCAGAACAAGTCGCTTAAAGATGTGAAAAAAGAAGGGCAAATATACGAAGCTTATAAATTTTTTGAAAACAAATTTAAAAAACCCGATCCAGAAGAAAATATTTCTATTGACTATGCTAAATTTAAAACTATTTTGTTAGAAAGATTGATGTTAGTCAATATTACTACTGATGATACGGATAATCCTTACCTAATTTTTGAAAGTTTAAATAACAAAGGCGAAGAACTTACACAAGCAGACTTAGTTCGTAACTATATATTCATGAAATTGCCTTACGAAGAAAGACAGGAAGTTTATGAAAATGAATGGTTACCCTTTCAAGAAAGTTTTAAGCTTAGTCTAGGTCAGAAAGAATATGCAGACGAACTTACAAATGCATTTTGGTTTTATCTCCGTAAAGATGGTGAAGCTGTTAACCAAAAAGAAGTTTACAAAGCTCTAAAAAAACGCTTTGATAATTCGGAGATTGGTGTGAAAGCTGAATTGCAAAAATTGATACAGTTCGCAAAATATTATCAACGTCTTAATTTTTGTGATGAAGAACCTGATACTAAATTAAGATATTGGTTTAAACGACTGAACAGGCTTGATTTTAATACTTGTCATATCTTTTTATTAAATGTTTATCATGAGTATGAAGAAGAAAGATTATCACTTGAATACTTTGAAAATATTTTACTCTATTTAGAGTCTTATTTTGTACGTCGTTTATTTGCTGGAGTCTCTACAAAAATATTAGGAACAGTTTTCAATACATTATATCGGGAAGTTAAAAATGCAAATCCTGATGATTTAGTTGAGGGCTTAAAACAAGTTTTAAATGGTTATGATAAAAATAAGGTCTGGCCTGATGATGATGCTTTTAAGAAGGGTATATTTTCAGAAAGTGTATATAGTAATAGTTTGAGTGATAGGGCAAAGCTTCTTTTAGAAAGTTTAGAATCATATCTTACTAAGGAAAAGGTTAATCCTGAAAATTTAACTGTTGAACATATTATGCCCCAAACATTGAATAAAGAATGGAAAACAATGTTAGAAGTGAATTATGCTGCTGTTCATAAAAGATGGCTTCACACTTTGGGTAACCTTACATTAACAGGATATAACTCTGAGATGGGTAATAAACCTTTCTCAGATAAATTGCTTTATTTCAATAATAGTAATTTATCTTTAAATCATTATTTCAGAAAAATAGATACTTGGAATGAAGAGGCAATCAAAAAGCGTGCAGAAAACTTAGCTGAGATAGCCATTAAAGTTTGGCCTAGATAACAAAATTATTGATTATTAGCGATCAGCTTTTGGTAGCAAGCAGTAGTATTGGCATCTCTTACACAAATCCTTTACCCTTCCACGTCCTTCTCTACTGATGTAGCTCACTTTTCCGAAAGGATGAGAAGGGTAAATTCAGGCGATCGCCTCTCTTAATTTTCCTACCTTGTTGGTATAGTTTAATTAGGGTGCGGCTCTTTTAGTTCACCTTCACTGATGATAATGAGGAATAATTTCTAATGTCTCAATCCAATTTAATTAATAAATCTGAATTCACTAAGAGTAGTGATGAAAGTTTTTTGATAGAAATTTTAAGTGAAATCCAACAAACACCTCAAGAATATTGGGAGAACCTGCTGGAAATTGTCAGAGTTTTTCGGAAAAGTGTAACTATTAAACCTGAATTAATAAGCCAATCTCAACAAGAGTTAGATAAACACGAACAAAAAATTTTAAATCACCAACATCAAGCACTTAAAGAATTAACAAAACAATGGTTAGAACAAGGAGATGGAGATGAACAAACAGAAACTTGGGAATCTTTAAATCAAGTAAGTGATGACAATCCCTTTTAAAATGGGCATCCACGTTTATGAGTAAACTGGTTTTCCTAGATACGAATGTTTTAGGAATGGTAACAAATCCTAAAAGTAGTAATACTATTTGTCAGGAGTGTAAAGCCTGGTTAGATGAACTACCCCTAAAAGGGTATCAAATAATCTTACCTGAAATTACTGATTATGAAGTAAGGCGAGAGCTACTGAGAGCAGGAAAAACATCAGGTATTAAACGGTTAGATCAACTTAAACAAGCAATTACTTATTTACCTATTACTACTTCTGTAATGCTTCTAGCTGCAAATTTGTGGGCTGAAGTTAGAAATACAGGAAATCCTACTGCTGATCCTAAATCTCTTGATGGTGATGTTATTTTAGCAGCACAAGCGAAAATTGAACAATTAAAAGGGCATCAAGTTACTATTGCTACTACTAATCTTAAACATTTATCATTATTTATAAATGCTCGTGAATGGCAAAATATTAATTAATAGTTTAAACTTATTTAGCGATCGCACTCCTCAATTCTCAAGTGCGATCGCTTTCAACTATGTAATAAAGTAGCTTATTTAAAGCGCTCCAGTTAACAAGTTTAGAGGCTCTAAGGGAGTAATATACATCAATTCTGCGGCCTCTGGTTGACTTTCTGTTGAGGGAGTTAATTTCAGCCATTCATGAAAGCTAATTCCTAATTGCGAGATTGCTTCGACTTCCGTTTGATATGCTTCAAATCGGCGATTAGTTTCAATCATTGATTCTATAATTTCCAAAACTTGAGGAAGACGTTTGTAGGCTTCTTGCTTCAAATCATCCTGGCTTGGGCCGAACCATCCTCCTTTAACTTCAATACGAGTTAGAATTGCTGGTGGTAGTGAGTCTACCCATGTTTTAGGGTCTTGAACTATTTTGAATAGATTCTCACGTTGCATCTCAAAGACTGCATTTTCATCAAAAGCTGGGTCAATCCATTGGTAAATGCGAGTTAATCTTCGCAAATCAATTTGGCCTTGTAACTGAGGTTGTAAGTATGCTGCGGGGTTAGAAGTAAGTAAAAGGTCAACATATTGATAAATACGAGAACGTACAACTTTTGCTCCTTCTTGGAAACGACGAAGTGCTGTATTGTGTTCTTCTAATTCTAAATAACAACGAGCTTCAGCCAAGTAAGCTAAAGATAAAGTCAGTAAATATTCATCAGCTATTTGGCTTTGTTGTTCAATTTCAATATCAGCATATTCAGTATAAATATGTTCTGCTTCTAAAAAACGGTTAATTGCTTGTAAGGCACTACTTCTACGATTTTCAGTTTTACTCATAGTAAAAGCATTAACTGCTAATTCAATAGCTGCACGAAAGTTAGCATAAAAACTTAAGTCAATTTTACGATTCATTTTGGTTAACAATTCTTGTGATTCTTGTAACCGTTTTTCGAGTTCTTTAAGTCTTTGTGCTATTACAGCAAAGCTCATCACTGAAACACCTAAATTCAGTATGCTAGTTGCAGTGGTTAGCTGTAAAATTCCTTGATTTAGTTCTATATTTTGAGCAATTTCTCCTAACTGATTTTCAATTCCATTTAATCTTCCATTAACATCTGCAAAGCCTTTACCAGCAATAGCCGCATTAGCAACTGTGCCAATCAGATTTACCCCGGAGACAGCAATATTACCTAAACCAACCTGTTCAACTCCGCCTAAACGCTCGTTGACATCAGCCAATCCTTTTCCTGTAACAGCAGTATTAACCCCCGAAGCCACAAGATTTGCGCCAGAAAACATAACGTTCAGCAAATTATTAGAGGAACCACCTGTAGGTATGATTTGGGATTTTTGACCAGTTATATCTCGTAACCAAGTAACAACTTGCTTACTACCGACATCTCGAATTACACCCCCAACCCTTTCAAGGCTTCCATCTGCCAGTCCTTTGACAATCCAACTAGCAAGTGTAAAAGTTACATGTATGGGTAAACTCATAATCTTCTCCTAGCTTTTTAACTCTTAGTTTCGGTAGAGCGATCGCAAAAACTCTCTGTACTTATTTCAGTCTTCCCATTGCGCCTTAACTCTCTAACAGTTAGTTAATAAAAAATCTGTGCGCCTCAGAGTAAATTCAACTGAGACTCACAGATTAATTTTGTGATTTATGAGTTACCCACAAATTTAAAATGCAGGTAATTGGCTAAACTGCACCACTGTTTTTATTAAAAAGAATGACTATAGTTTTGAAAATTAGCTTGAGGTCATACAGTAAACTCCAATTTTTTTGATACTGTAAATCCAAGCGAATTACATCTTCAAAACTACGTACTTTTGACCTACCATTTACCTGCCATTCGCCTGTCATCCCAGGTTTGACATCTAAACGTTGCCATTCTGGTACTTCATAGCGTTCTACTTCATCAGGTGTAGGTGGTCGAGTACCAACTAAACTCATATCTCCTTGAAGAACGTTCCAAAATTGTGGTAATTCATCGAGACTAGTACGCCGTAAAAAGCGCCCTAACTTTGTGACTCTAGGATCGCTTTCATTTTTGAAAAAAGCACCTTGTACTTGGTTTTTTACCTGGGATTTTTTGGCTTCTGCATCCACACACATGGAGCGAAATTTCCAAATTTCAAACCGCTTCCCCATCCAACCACAACGGGTTTGACTAAAGAAAATCGGGCCGGGATCGTCAATTGTAATAGCAATAGCAATGGGAATCAGCAAAAATCCTGTAATTACTAAACCAAAGAGCGCTCCCACTATATCAATCAACCGTTTCATCCAAGATGCTACAGAAGGATGAGTAGTAGGTAGCTGCTCAACCTGACGCGCAGACGATACCTGAGTACTTGGCAGACTATGTTGTTCTTTTTGCGCTAATATATCCAAGGCTTCAATAGGAAAAACTCGATCCAATCCTGTGAGGTTGAGGACTGCCATTACTGGAGGAGTTACATTACGTAGTATAAATAATACTTGTTTTTCCTTGGCGGTTTTGAAATTACTGACTAAAGCACCTAAACCACTACTATCCATAAAAGTAGTTTGGTGAAAGTCGATGATTATTTGCTTAATTTGTGCATTTTCCTGAATTAACTTTTGGCAAGTTTGCTTGAATTCTACGCCTTCAAGCACAGTCAATCGGATAGGTACCTGCACTATTGCTATTTCATTTAAATAAGTAACGAGAAAATCGACCTCTTGAAGTTGGCTAGTCATGAAGCTCTGCACTTTAATTGCTGGGTAAATGTAAGCTGCAAAACGTTAATTTTGTCCTCATGTAATTACTTATCATCACCTGCAATGATTAGAAATCAGGACTAATTGCGGGTGACTTGGTAGAGACTGTAGATGACTGCGACGATTCACAATAGAACAAGAGACTAAAAAATCTTACTTGCTGTTGTGAAGACGCAGCGCGATCGCCTGGCTATCATCCCATGACTTCTAAAACTACGCTTAATCCTACTGCACGTCTGATAGAGGTCTTTTCTGCTATTCAAGGGGAAGGACTCAATGTCGGGACAAGGCAGATTTTTATTCGCTTTGCTTTTTGTGATTTACGCTGTCACTTTTGCGATAGCGCCCATACTTGGAATGCACCGGACACCTGTAATATAGAGCAAACCCCGGGCTTACGGGATTTTGAAGTGCATTCTAATCCTGTCTCCCTACCCACATTATTACAATGGGTTGAACGGCAAAATATTCCTTTTCTACACGATAGCATCAGCTTAACTGGGGGCGAACCCTTGCTTCATGCGCCTTTTTTGGCTTCATTTCTCCCCCAAGTGCGATCGCTCACCAATCTGCCCATATATCTAGAGACTGGAGGTCATCGTCCAGAACAGTTAGCTATGCTCCTACCCTATTTAGATTCCGTAGGCATGGATTTTAAGTTACCTAGTGTTAGCGGTGAAAGCTATTGGCAAGAACACGCTCAATGCCTTAAATTAGGTTATGACTCACATTTAGATGTTTTTGTCAAGATAATTATTTCCGAAAACACAGAGCCAACTGAATTAGAGCGTTCAGCTTTATTAGTGGCAGATGTGAGTCCTGAAATCCCGATTTTTTTACAACCTGTCACACCTTTGGCTGACTGGCAGAAATTGGCAAATAAACCTATACTTGCACCTTTACCAGAACAGGTTTTGAAGTGGCAAGCTCTAATGAAAAAGTTTGTGCATCACGTTCGTGTTGTGCCGCAAACTCATAAAATGTTGAATCAGTTGTAACAGGGCATTGGGCATTGGGCATTGGGCATTGGGCATTGGGCATTGGTCAACAGTCAACAGTCAACAGTCAACAGTCAACAGTCAAATAGAATTCTTAATTTTGAATTCTTAATTTTGAATTTTGAATTTTGAATTTTGAATTTTGAATTGTTTGTCCCCCTTGTCCTCCCTGTCTTCCTTGTCCCCTTCCTTCCCCTGCTCCCTAGTTACACAAGCAACTAGGAAGCGGGTAAAAACATTGATTAAAATCCACCTTCATCTACAGGTCTTGATTTAGATTTTGCTTTATTGGCACTGCGTTTGAGGGCAGAAAGTCTTGCTTCATATTTTGAGCGCTGGCGCTTGCTAGCGGTGGTGTCAATTAAAGTTTTTAAAGCACTACCCAAACTTTTATAAGCATTCGGGAGACTGTAACCAAAGCGAGTTGCTAGTGCGATCGCTTTTTCATCAGCATCAACTAATTCTTTTAGTTGCTTTTCTCCATTATTTTTTTGGTATAAACGCCAACCAGAAACACCGCAAAGTGCTAATGCTAAAACTAGTAACAATCCATCCTGTACCCACAACTCACCAACAGCACCACCTAAACCAATAGCTAATGCTGCCATTTCCCAACCATCTTTGGGAATTGTGTCATTTTGAATGCGGGCGACTTCGTGCCAAAATAGCAGATTACGCTGATCCATAGCTAGGCTGTCCCATTTCACCAAGTCAATTTGAATTTCTACTTGGTCTTTACCAATTTCTTCGCTACGGATCAGGGGTGGATTGACCTCAGTTGTGCCTTCAACGGTGACCCAGCTCTGCAATTCTGGCGGTAGTAAGCCTTTTAAACGCCGAAGTTCACTCATTTCTGCTTTGGCAGAGGAGGTTGCATAGGATGTCATAAAATCCAGCCCTAGAAAAATTCAGTATATAGTGAGGGTATCACTTTGGAGTATAGCTATTTCAGTGATAATCCGCCTCACTCGTTAGGAAAACTTCCGCGCTTTTTTCTGGCTTCCATTGCTTTTTCGAGGATTTCTAATAATCCCGGAGCCTCTTCTTGAATACTCAGTAACAGTCTTTCGCCCAGTTCGATATTACCAGGGTCGTGACCTGTTTCCATGACTTCTTTTAACCTTGGCATGGCAATGCTATCAACAATTTGAATTAACCCGCTCAAACAACGGTTAAATTGTTTCTCTGTGAGGATGGAGTCTTCTAAGGGAAACTCGATAATCGCACGGATTTCGCCATCTGATGGGTCATATTCCCATTGCAGCATTTTGGTTTCCCAAGAAATCGCCAACATGGTTTGTAGAATAGCTCCCTTATAAGGATGCTCTTGAACTCCGGCGATCACTTGAGGTGCAAATACCCGAAAAAATTTGCCTTCCTCATCCAATTGCACAACTATCAGGAAGTCTTCTAGGTGATCGGCTTCCACACCTGTGATAATCCGCTCTTCTTCGTCATCAACACGATAATCCCAACCAAGGTTGTCTAAATATTTAGCAATCTGTTTCAGATGAGCTCCCATAATAGCCTCATAAGGAATGCTGGAGCAGCTGTTACCAAACCTAGTTTAACCTGCTAGCGGCATCTGCCTAAGTTAGTACAGCTACTTCTGCTTTCCTAGAATTATGCAATTCAGCTTTTGTTGATTACAGGATTTACGCAAGAATTCCAAAAACACTGAATTTATTGAACCGCATTAGACACGAAGTGGCTTCCCGCAGGGTAGATGCCAAGTACGCCAAGAATTTAGAGAGTTTACACAGGAATTGATAGACTGTGCATGAGTCTTATATTAGCTAGTTAATGCTGAGTAGAAGTTCAACTTTATAGATTTTCGACTATAGTTAAATAATTATTTTTTCAGATTAAAAGCAACATAATACTGCTTTTGATTGGTGAAAATTTTATATTTTTTATCAAACAATATTTTTGTATTAGCTAAATTTTTAATACAGGATACCAAAAAGTTTTATATTACAAACATCTACTGGTTTTTACAGAAAAATTGTAGTAGTAAACACATTTTATCATGTAAATGTCCACAACTTTTATGGGTAAATCAGCTTTAATTTTAGCGATCGCACCTCTTATCTTTGCCATTAGTGCTTGTGGTGGCGAATCCCAAAATGCAAATAACAATGCAAATAGCACCACTAGTCCGCAAGCAGCACCAACAGTTAAAAATCGCTGGGATACGGTAAAAAACCGGAATCAGCTAATTTGTGGTGTGAGTGGTGAAGTTCCAGGATTTAGTTTTGTGGGAACTGATGGAAAATATAGCGGAATTGACGTTGATGTTTGTCGCGCTGTCGCCGCAGCTTTATTTGACAACCCGGATGCAGTGGAATTTCGCAATCTCAGCGCCAAAGAACGGTTTACAGCCTTACAAACTGGGGAAGTAGATATTCTCAGCCGCAATACCACATGGACATTAAGCCGTACAACCTCTGTCGGTCTGGAATTTGCACCTGTGGTTTTTTATGATGGTCAAGCGATTATGGTACGCAAAAGTAGCGGTGTAAAATCATTAGCTGACCTAAAAGATAAGGCTATCTGCGTGCAAACTGGAACGACTACTGAACAGAATTTAGCCGACCAAATGCGCAAACGGGGTATTACTTATAAACCCGTAGTATTTGAGGATGTTAACGTTACTTTTGCGACCTATTCACAAGGACGTTGCGACGGAATTACAGCCGATCGCTCTGCGTTAGTGGCGAGGCGATCGCTTCTACCCAAACCAGAAGACAATGTAATTCTTGATGAAGTCATTTCATCCGAACCATTAGCGCCAGCAGTCGCCAAAGGAGACACAAAATGGGCGGATACTGTCAAATGGGTAGTTTATTCCCTAATTAAAGCTGAAGAATTAGGGATTAATTCTCAAAATCTCGCACAATTTGCCACTAGTAGCGATCCAGATATCAAGCGGTTTTTAGGTACAGAAGGAAACCTCGGTGAGAGTCTGGGGTTAACCAACGACTTTGCAGCCAGAATCATCAAGCATGTTGGCAACTATAGCGAAGTTTACGATCGCAATCTCGGCCCCAAAACAAAACTCAATCTAGCACGCGGTCAAAATCAACTGTGGTCAAAAAACGGATTACTCTATTCTCCACCCTTCCGTTAATCGAGGGATGAAAAAAACGCACATAAAGAAACCATTGTACAGACGCGATTCATCGCGTCTCTGTCTCTGAGCAATGACTAATTTCAAATTATTATGGCGCGATCGCCGATTTTGGCGAATTGCAGGACAATTAATCGCTGTATTTTTAGCAGCATTTGTAGTCACAATTCTCTGGAGTAACCTCAACCGCAATTTACAGCAACTCGGTATTCAGTTTGGTTTTAATTTTCTCCAGCAACAAGCATCTTTTGATATTGGTGAAACTTTAATTGCTTACAAACCAACTGATAGCTATAGTCAAGCCTTATGGGTTGGATTAATTAACTCATTGCGCATAGCAATTATCGGAATTGTGCTGACAACAATTGTTGGAGTTAGTGCAGGAATTGCACGACTTTCTGATAATTGGTTAGTCAGAAAAATCAGCCTAGTTTATGTAGAAATTTTTCGCAATACTCCCTTACTGCTGCAATTACTATTTTGGTACTTTGTGGTATTTCTTGGTTTCCCCAAAGTTGAAAATAAAATCTCTCTGTGGGGGTTGATTTACCTGAGCCAAAATGGTGCAGAATTTCCTTGGTTTACTTTATCTCCAGAGTTTTCTGCTTTACTACTAGGTTTAACTTTTTATACAGGCGCATTTATTGCTGAAATTGTCCGCGCTGGGATTCAATCAGTACCTAAAGGACAATGGGAAGCTGCGCGATCGCTTGGTTTAAAACCAGGGTTAGTCATGCGGTTGGTGGTGTTTCCCCAGGCTTTGCGGGTAATCATCCCACCGCTAACGAGTCAATATCTCAATTTGACCAAAAATTCCAGTTTAGCGATCGCCATTGGCTACCCCGATATTTATTTTGTCGCCTCCACCACCTTTAATCAAACCGGGCGCGCAGTAGAAGTCATGTTACTAATTATGCTTACCTACCTCACCCTGAGTTTGACCATTTCCATAGTCATGAATTTATTCAACCGCATAGTACAAATTCAAGAAAGATAAAGAATTGAGAGAGTCAACTGACAAATGACCAATGACCAATGACCAATGACAAATGACAAATGACAAATGACAAATCCTCAACTATTATGGCTGCGTAAAAATCTTTTTAATACTTGGTACAACAGCTTACTGACTGTTATCTGTATAGCATTCCTCATTTGGATAGCCAAAAGCATTATTATTTGGACAACTACCCAAGCACAATGGGCAGTAGTTCAAGTTAACTTACGTTTATTCTTAGTTGGTAGATTTCCCCAATCCTTATATTGGCGAGTGTGGATTGTTTTGGCGATCGCGTCCACTTTAACTGCAATAACATGGGGTGTATTTTCGAGCAAACAACATTTAAACAAGCGGACAATTGCAATTTATACTTCTATCGCTGCTGTTTTTCTAATCGTTGTAACTCCTGATTTCACATCCCGCCTCTGGTTGCTATTAATTGCTGTTTTGTTAGCGGTCGGCTTTGGAATTGGTAGAAAGTTATCTAAATTAATATCATCTTGGATTTCCCTAATATGGTTATTATCTTTTAGCGAAATTCTCTGGTTAATTGGTGGCGGATTAGGCTTGCAATCTGTATCAACAAATTTGTGGAATGGGTTGCTACTTACCTTATTAATGGCAGCAGTGAGTATTGTTCTTTCCTTCCCAATTGGAGTGTTATTAGCTTTAGGACGCACGAGTAGTTTACCAATCATCCGTTGGTTTTCTCTACTCTATATTGAAATAATACGAGGACTACCTCTAATTGGCATTTTGTTTCTCGCTCAGGTAATGCTGCCATTATTTTTACCAGTTGATTTACGTTTAGATCGAGTAGTACGCGCAATTACCGGACTCGTTTTATTTAGCGCGGCTTATATGGCAG
Organism: Calothrix brevissima NIES-22; assembly: GCF_002367995.1. GTDB lineage: Bacteria > Cyanobacteriota > Cyanobacteriia > Cyanobacteriales > Nostocaceae > Aulosira > Aulosira brevissima. The sequence continues at coordinate 2,564,892 of NZ_AP018207.1, read as the reverse complement.
AAAACGTGCGTGGCGGACTTCAGGCTGTATCGCGCGGACAAGTAGAAGCAGCGAAAGCACTAGGATTAAATTCTCTGTTAGCGATTATATTAATTGTGCTACCTCAAGCTTTAAGGGCTGTAATTCCCGCAATTGTTGGTCAATTTATCGGCTTATTTAAAGATACTTCACTTTTATCTTTAGTAGGATTAGTAGAACTAACAGGAATTTCCCGTTCAATTTTGGCACAGCCGCAGTTTATTGGCAGATATGCAGAAGTTTATTTATTTATTGGCTTGATTTATTGGGTATTTTGTTACTCCATGTCTTTAGCATCTCGGCGGTTAGAAAAGCAAATTAGTCAATAGTCAATGGTCAATGGTCAATGGTCAATAGACCTCTTGCAAAAGTCCTAATTTTCGAGTTCTTCTTTGCGCCTTTGCGCCTACCCTGCGGGAAGCCGCTTCGCGTCTATGCGTGAGCCTTTCAAATGATTAATCAACAACGCCAAAATATTTATGCAAGAAGTCTAATATAGCAATCTTCAATAATTCATAAATACTTATCCCCCTTGTCCCCCTTGTCCTCCTTGTCCCCTTAGTTCACATATCAAATAGTAATTAGTTATTAAAGGTGAATTTTTATGCCAGAATCAACATCAAATCCCATCATTATTGCCGAAGATGTTCATAAATGGTATGGGAAATTTCATGTACTCCAAGGTGTGAGCTTAACAATCAATCGTGGCGAAGTCGTTGTATTAATGGGCCCTTCTGGTTCAGGTAAATCTACCTTTATCCGCACATTTAATGCCTTAGAAGAATATCAAAAAGGCAAAATTATTATCGATGGTATTACCCTTAGCAATGATTTGCGCAATATTGACGCAATTCGCAAAGAAGTGGGAATGGTATTTCAACAATTTAATTTATTTCCTCATTTAACAGTACTGCAAAATATTACCTTAGCTCCTATTTGGGTGCGTCGCTGGACGAAGACAAAAGCCCAAGATTTAGCTATGCAATTGCTAGAAAGAGTGGGAATTTTAGAACAAGCCCATAAATATCCCGGACAGTTATCTGGAGGACAGCAACAACGGGTAGCGATCGCTCGTGCTTTAGCTATGCAGCCTAAAATCATGCTATTTGATGAACCGACCTCAGCTTTAGATCCGGAAATGGTTAGGGAAGTTTTGGATGTAATGCGCAATCTAGCCAGTGAAGGAATGACAATGGTAGTAGTCACCCATGAAGTAGGATTTGCTCGTGAAGTTGCTGATAGGGTAATCCTCATGGATAGTGGTTTTCTCATCGAATCAGGGACACCAGATTCCTTTTTCAACCAGCCTCAACAAGAGCGAACTCGCAAGTTTTTATCGCAAATTCTCTAACTTTCAGTATTTAATCTGAGAACTTGAATATTTTGCCGTCTCATCAAGATAAAAAACCCGAATTATACGTAAGTAATATTACTAGCTATTACTACTCTTTATAGATGTAATTATTTACAGTTGATTTACTGCTTACTTAAGTAAGTATATCAAATTTTACTTAATCTTCATAGAAAAATCAATGACAGAAAAATAGACTAAAGGGAGAATAAATTAGGGTGTGTCAGAAGTTCAAAAAATCTTGGGAATAAATATTGTTTTTCAATACCAAACCAGATAACTCTGACTTATTTTTTATGCGGATTTTGATTTATTCTTACAACTACTATCCAGAACCTATTGGTATTGCTCCGCTAATGACGGAACTAGCAGAGGGACTGGTAAAGCGAGGACATCAGGTGCGTGTTGTTACAGCTATGCCAAATTACCCGGAACGTCAAATCTACTCTAACTACCAGGGTAAGTTGTTTCATACAGAATATAAAAATGGAGTGGAAATTCAACGCAGTTATGTTTGGGTTCGTCCAGAACCTAAGTTGCTCGATCGGATATTATTAGATGCTAGTTTTGTCGTCACCAGTTTTGTACCTGCACTGTTGGGCTGGCGACCTGATGTAATTATTTCTACATCGCCATCATTACCTGTTTGCTTGCCAGCTTCCCTTTTAGCTTTGTTATATAACTGTCCTCTAATTTTAAATTTGCAAGATATTTTACCAGAAGCGGCTATTCACTTAGGAATACTGAAAAATAAATTACTGATCGAGCTATTTACACAGTTAGAAAAATTTGCTTATCACAGCGCTACAAAAATTAGCGTGATTGCTGATGGTTTCATCGATAATTTGCTCAAAAAGGGTGTACCATCTCACAAAATTGTCTCTATTCCTAACTGGGTAGATGTGAATTTTATTCGTCCTTTACCTCAAGAAAATAATCAATTTCGCGCCACACACAATCTTCAAAATAAATTTGTAGTTCTCTATTCAGGAAATATTGCACTTACCCAAGGCTTAGAAACAGTGGTGAAAGCTGCTGCGATGTTACGCCATATCCCAGATATTGTATTTGCGATCGCAGGGGAGGCGAAAGGGTTACGTAGGCTACAACAGGAATGTCTTAATTATGGTGCAGACAACGTTTTACTGATACCCTTTGAACCCAGAGAAAAATTACCACAAATGCTAGCTGCTGCGGATGTGGGATTAGTGGTGCAAAAGAAAAATGTGATATCTTTCAATATGCCGTCAAAAATACAAGTATTACTTGCTAGTGGACGAGCATTAATTGGTTCTGTACCGGAAAATGGTACTGCTGCTAAAGCAATTAAGCAAAGTGGTGGTGGCTTTGTTGTACCTCCAGAAAATCCTCAAGCTTTAGCAAATGCAATTTTAGACTTGTATCAAAATCCCAAAAAAGTCAAAAATCTTGGTTATAAAAGCCGTCAATATGCTGTGGAACAATATGCATTTGAGCAAGCTTTAAATAACTATGAGTCATTATGTGAATCTCTTCTGGTAGATGAGCCAGTAATTAATGCAACAACAATCTCGAATCAAGAAGTTTAAAATTGCCACAACAGTATGTAGCGATAGTAACTATCAGCAATCAAGCTGACGATATGGTGATAATTAAATTGAGGTTGTCAATAGTCCATAGTCAATTGACTATTTATCTGGGACTGTTAACAACCTCAATTTTTATTGATTGTGTCAGATACTCTGTAGTAAGTATGATTTCTCTATGCTTTCTTCCTATGAGAAGAGGAATAGTATAGAGTATGTAGCTATAATTATAATACATTTTGAAGTATAAATGTAATTTGCGACTAATTGCTTGCAGTATAAAATTGCTCAGTAACTAACCATATTGAGTCTGTCTCTCATTCTCACGAGAGATTTAGCTGAAATCATACTTTCTACTCCCTGAGCTAACTCAGCAAAACAGGGTTGCTTACTGAGTTCAAAATCCAAACAGACCTTTTTTTTGTTAGGATGCAAAAAAAACAATTTAAACAGCTACAAGCTAATGGGTTGTGAAAAATTGTAAAAAGATGTAACAAAAGGCATAAAGCACCTGAGGGTTAATGTCTGAATTTTACCAAGGAGATTTTCCTATACAATCCGTATCTTTGAAAAAAAGCGCGATCGCTAGCCTACAAACCGAAACCGATGAAGCCAGGAAATTAGCGATAACTATAGCCGAAGCTGCATCAGACCGCAAAGCTGGGGAAATTTTATTGCTAAGAGTAGGAGATGTATCGTACTTAGCAGATTATTTTGTGGTGATGACAGGCTATTCTCGCGTCCAAGTGAGAGCGATCGCTGAAGCTATAGAAGAACAAGTAGCAACAGATTTGCAACGAAATCCTTTGCGCACTGCGGGTAAAGCCGAAGGAAGTTGGGTATTGCAAGATTATGGCGAAGTGATTGTCCACATCATGATGCCGAAGGAGCGGGAGTTTTATAATTTAGAAGCATTCTGGTCTCATGCTGAACGTTTAGAACTTCCAACAGCCGACGACGGTGGGGGTAAGCCAACATGATAAGATCCTCGGTTTCTAATTGCCCAGTTCCGACTGAACAACAACCACTCAATGAGTACGAACAATTAAGAACATCTTGGCTATTTAGTGATTGTGCCCTAAATTGGCGGCAACATATCACCAAAATGCTCATGCTTTGGAGTTTTTCCTGGATTATAGCTGGCCCTGTAGCCGCAGCTAGTTTTCCACCACATAAGCAGATTGGCCAGTTTCTTCTTTGCGGTGCAGCAGGCGCAAGTATTGGCGTTATCCTGATTCTGGTACGTTTGTACTTAGGTTGGTATTACGTAAGCGATCGCCTAACTAGCCGCGCAGTATTTTATGAAGAGTCTGGATGGTATGACGGTCAAACTTGGATCAAACCCGAGGAAATATTAAACCGCGATCGCTTAATCGCCACCTACGAAATCAAACCCATTCTCCGGCGCTTGCAACTAACCTTTGCTGGCTTGGCAGGAATGTTTGTTGCTGGTAGTATAGTTTGGCATTTGTTATAACTCGTCATTAGTCATTTGTCATTAGACAACTGACAATTGTACAGACGCGATTAATCGCGTCTCTGACAACTGACGCCATCAATCGCGTCTTTGACAACTGACAAATCATAAAAAATAACAATAAGAGATAAATTTTAACCCATGACAATGGGAAAGCGAACTCAAGCCGCAGCCTTGGAAGTCAGGTTGCTCCGGGAAGGAATTATTGAATCCAGGCACATAGTCCAAGCTGTTGTCTGCGACGAACGGGGACGGGTTTTATCCGTTGCTGGGAATGCGGAAACGGCTACATTTGTCCGTTCAGCACTCAAACCATTTCAAGCCCTAGCAATTACATCTACAGGTACTTTAGAACGTTACGACCTCAGCGATCGCGACTTAGCTATCATCACTAGTTCCCACAAAGGTAGCATAGAGCAAGTCAGACAGGTATTTAATATCCTGTGGCGAGCCGATCTTGACCCCAGCACCCTCCAATGTCCGGTTCCCGAAGGTAAGCGGAGTCCTCTAGAATACAATTGCTCTGGGAAACATGCGGGAATGTTAGCTGTATGTCAGCAACGCCATTGGCCTTTAAATAATTACTTAGAACGCAAGCACCCAGTTCAACAGCTAATTCTCAGCAAGGTAGCGGAATTGCTGCGAATGCCATCTGAGGAATTTATCGGCGTTCATGATGATTGTGGCGCGCCCACTTACTTGATGCAACTGGGTCAGATGGGTTCGCTTTATGCCTTGTTAGCCTCCGGGAAAACTTTAGATATGGAGCGGATTGTTAGAGCTATGACTCATCACCCAACAATGGTAGCGGGAGATGGGGAATTTGATACCGAACTTATGCGCTTAACTCCTGGGGAATTGGTAAGTAAAGCCGGTGCAGAAGGCGTACAGTGCATTGGCAGGCTGGGAGAAGGCATGGGATTAGCAATTAAAGTCATGGATGGAAGCAAGCGAGCAAAATACGCAGTTGCCATTCACTTACTGCAACAAATGGGTTGGATTACTCCCAGCGTTGCCGAAAGCTTATCTGAGAAGTTCATGATCTTAGGAAAATACAAGCGTTTAGAAGTTGTCGGAGAATTATCGCTTTTATAGTTGCCAAAATCTAAACTTTAGGTTTATACTAAAAGAGTGAACAAGCGACGCGGGATAGAGCAGCCTGGTAGCTCGTCGGGCTCAACAAGCAAAGTTAACTAAACGCTTATCAGTTAATTTTGTATTGGGCGGTACGTAAAGAAACTTACGTGCGTTTACCTGTCAAACTCGGGGAAGCCATTAGCGTGGTAATCCCGAACCAAGCTCTAGAAATAGAGAAGGTGTAGAGACTGGAAGGCAGGCACCCTAACGATAAAGACGAGGGTGAAGGGACAGTCCAGACCACAAACCAGTAAATCTGGGCAGCGAAAGCTGTAGATGGTAAGCATAACCCGAAGGTCAGTGGTTCAAATCCACTTCCCGCCACCAAATTAACAACAAAACAAAACCCTGCAAGCTTTATTGTTTGCAGGGTTTTGTTTTAGTGATTGTGCGTTACGAGTACATGGACACAAAGCTCAAAGGAGATATTGCAGAACAAGCTGCTGTTTTTCACGCCTTAAAGCGGGGTTGGGGAGTTTTAAAACCTATAGGCGACAGGCTACCTTACGATTTAGCATTTGATGTAGAAGGAACTGTAATCAAAATTCAAGTCAAATATGCTTGGTTCGATCAGCCTTCCGGTAATTATGTTGTAGATAATCGCCGCACCAAAACAAATCGTCGGCTAATGCTAAGAGAAGCATATAAGCCAACCGACTTTGATTTTGCCCTGGTATATATAGAAAAACTTGACCTGTTTTATATCTTCCCAATCGATGTGTTCATCGGCTATGGTAGCGAAATTCATCTTGTGGAAACTGAAAAACGACAGCGTAAACCTCGTTCAGCAGAGTATCGCGACGCTTGGGAATTAATTTTACAAGCGGTAAGTAAAGAAAATTGTGTTTGTTCGCCTGTGTGACTCGGACAAACAGGGTTTTGATCTATTCTGGAGTAGAAACCATCCAAAAAGCGCGGAGAGTAACGGTTGTGAAGTTACAACGACCAATTTTAGTGGGAGGATTGGGACTGTCCTTTTCTCTGTGGATGTTAGAGAGTTGGCACGATTCTATAGTGCAAGTTAGCGAGTTTGGTTTATTGAGTGCTTTAGCTATTGGTGGGGGATTGTGGTTATTCCAAAAAAATCGCCCGCAAGCTATTGTGGAGCAGTTTGATATTAAGCTTGTAGAAAGAGCCGATGTAGAAAATGCGATCGCTAAAGTTGAACTCGTCATTAACCAACTCGTACAAGAATCAGAAAATCATCCAGCTATAGGGTACCTACGAGAACAAGTTAACCAATTACTCTTAGATTTAGATCGCCAAGAAATTAAACTAGCTGTTACTGGTGGTAAATCGGTGGGTAAAACCACCTTGATAGAAGTTTTAAAGTCTAACTGGCAAGCAACAATCAAGCAGAAATTCAGCTTCTACGAGACAGCACCATTATTTATCAAAGCTAGCGATAATTCAGAAACCGATGTTGTTACAGAAGTAGAGACATCTGATTTTGTCCTGTTTCTTACCAACGGCGATTTAACAGATTCGGAATTTCAGACTTTACAGCAGCTAAAAGCCGCCAATCAACCTGTAATGCTGGTTTTCAACAAGCAAGACCAGTATTTACCAGATGAACGTGCTAGTATCTTGCTGTCATTACAACAACGGACACAAGGAAATTTAGTTGCAACAGCTGCGTCTCCCCTTGCTATTAAAGTCAGGAAGCATGAGACTGACGGTTCTGTACAAGAGTGGTTAGAACAACCAGCAGCAGATATCCAGCATTTAACACAGCAACTCAGCGAAATTGTGACTCAGCAAGCCCAAAAGTTAGTTTGGGCGACGACATGGAGAAAAGCTAAGTTACTCAAAGCTGAGGCGAAAAACTGGGTAAATGCTGTCAGACGCGATCGCGCTACCCCAACTATAGAACAATATCAATGGATAGCTGCGGCTGCGGCTTTTGCTAACCCAGTTCCTGCACTTGATGTTTTAGCGACTGCGGCGATTAACGCCCAAATGGTAATAGATTTGGGTAATATTTATCAGCAGAAATTCTCTTTGGAACAGGCGCAAACCGTAGCTGGAACAATGGGAAGTTTAATGCTGAAACTAGGTTTAGTCGAACTTTCCACAAAAGCGGTGAGTACTGTACTCAAAAGTAACGCCGTCACCTTTGTTGCTGGTGGTGTAGTACAGGGAGTCAGCGCAGCTTATCTCACCAGAGTAGCTGGGTTAAGTTTAGTAGAGTATTTCCAACAACAAGAAATAGCTTTAGATTCGGGTAATAACTTGAATTTAGAGAAATTGCGGCAAACTTTACAAAATGTCTTCCAGAAAAATCAGCAGATGGCTTTTCTGCAAGGTTTTGTTAAGCAAGGTGTTAAGCGTTTGTTACCAGAAGTTGCTGTTGAGAAGGCTGTCGGATAATTTCACGCAAAGGCGCAAAGTTATTCTGAGCGTCTTTGCGTGCAAAATAATTTTAATATCACTAAATATTGTTCAACCACAGATAATCTAACTGATGACTTAAAAAGCATCTAAATCATTGTCAGAGTAAGCAGCACCAACCAATGCAGGAGTAGTTGCAGCCTGCTTCTCAATTAGTTCTAGCAAGGCATCATTACACCTTTCTGCAATTTCTGGATATTTATTGGCATACCATTCTAATGATGTGACAGCACAAGCATCGCTAATATCAAAGCCAAGTTTCATCAATTCTTCGGTTTCTTTCATAGCAAGATTAAAAATTGCGTCAAGGTCAACGAAAGGTTCAGACATATTCATAATATTTGGAAATTTTTACTTAATATCAATTCATAATATATAAAGCACATTAAAGCAAAAGACATATTTTAACAAAATTCTATCTAATTATTGCTGGGCTATCTGTTGAATAAAGGTGATAATTTCACTTTTATTTCTAATTTGTTCGACTGGGACAAGCCAGCTAGGATAAATGTATAAAGATATCATTAATTAGTAACTCATAGTTATTGCTTTTTATTTGATTGTTGATTATAGATCAATACGGTTCAGTTAAGGATAATCGTAGGTTGGGTTGAACGAAGTGAAACCCAACAAAACCCCGGAAATGTTGGGTTACCCTGCGGGAAGCCTCTCCGCGTCTACGTTCCTCAACCCAACCTACAAAGTTTAATGTTTTCAACGCTAACTGAACTGTATTGGATTAGAGATTTATTTAGCTATATATTAATCAAACCATAGTCTGCTAAATAATTTATATATATGCTTTAAGCTAATGACATTATTTTTATGTTATTCTATTAAATAAAATATATTATTCATGATATTAAATAAAAATTTATTTCTGAATTATGTATTCATAAAATGAGTCTTCAGCCTTGTATATTCTCTTTCTTCGCCGGTTCAGGTTTCCTCGATTTAGGTTTTGAAACTAGCGGTTTTAATATTGTTTATGTCAATGAAATATTTGCCCCATTCATGGCAGCATACCGCTATTCTAGGCAAATTCTCAACCTACCGTTGCCTGAATATGGATATTCTCAGGAGGAAGACGCAGATGTAAGCAAACTTTTAGAAGAATTACCAGCTAAACGACTGAGAGAATTAGTCCAAGATTGCCGTAAATTTTATAATATTACTGGTTTTATTGGCGGGCCTCCTTGTCCAGATTTTTCAATTGGCGGGAAAAATAAAGGTCATTTGGGAGATAATGGTAAACTGTCTGCTGCTTATATTGAATTAATTTGTCATCATTTACCAGATTTCTTTTTATTTGAGAATGTTAAAGGTTTATGGCGCACGAAACAACATCGTTTATTTTTTGACTCTCTAAAATTAAAATTACAAAACGCAGGTTATATATTAACGGAACGCTTAATTAATGCTATTGAATATGGAGTACCGCAGGATAGAGAAAGAATTATTTTAATTGGCTTCCGAAATAGCTTAATTCAAAAATTTATTAATGAGAATGTAACACTTACAGATGTATTTCCTTGGAAAAATTACATTTTATATCCTCAAGATAAAGTTTTTACTTATCCTTGGCGAAAGTGCGAACCATTTCAAGAAAACTCTATAATTACTTGTCCTGAAAATATTCCTCAAGAACTTACAGTTGAATACTGGTTTAGAAAAAATAATGTGTTGCAACATCCCAATGCTAAACATTATTTTCAACCTAGAGGGGGGATAACAAAATTTGCTTCAGTTGCTGAGGGAGATGATTCTAAAAAGTCTTTTAAACGCCTACACAGATGGCGCTATTCACCAACTGCTTGTTATGGCAATAATGAAGTACATTTACATCCCTACCAAGTTAGAAGAATTTCTGTGGCTGAAGCTTTAGCGATTCAATCTTTACCTGCAAATTTCGCCCTTCCAGAGGATATGTCACTCACAAATATGTTTAAAACTATTGGTAATGGCGTGCCATATTTAGCATCAAAGGCATTAGCGCAAACTATTTTTGATTTTTTAACAGCTATTAGTTCATCGTAAAGTTTTGATCGCTAAAGTCCTGACTACGACTTATAACCATTAATCTCTTCTCTAATCCCTAGCCCCTAGCCCCTAGCCCCTAGCTCAAATGCTATAACTACGTAGGTAATTTCAGGCTACTTGTAAAGCCCTCATCTAAAACCTATACAGTAGCCTGTTTTTCGGGATAAACTCGTAATAAATGTGGTTTAATATATATATAAGAAATGTTTTAATTTTTTATAAAGATTAATAATCAATAATTGGCAAAAGGCACGATGGCAGCAGACTATCCAGACATTGATATTGCGCCATTTATCGATCATGCCCTGTTAACGCCAACGGCTACTCCAGAGCAGGTTGAGCAATGGTGTGAAGAAGCAGATAGATTTCACTTTGCGGCGGTTTGCTTGCACCCTACCTATGTTAAGCAAGCCGCAGAACTCCTTCATGGTAAAAATCCCAAAGTCTGTACAGTCATCGGCTTCCCTACTGGGGCGACTACTTCAGTTGTTAAGCTTTATGAAGCCCAAGAAGCAGTGGAAAATGGAGCCACTGAACTTGATGTAGTCATCAACTTGGGTTGGTTAAAAGCTGGTAAAACTGAAGCCGTTCACCGGGAAATTGCGGAGATTTGTGAAGAAACTGGGCAAACAGTGAAGGTAATTTTAGAAACCAATCTGTTAACAGATGCAGAGAAAAAAATAGCAGCAGAAATAGCTATGGAAGCTGGGGCTGCATTCTTAAAAACCAGTACAGGCTGGAATGGGGGTGCAACTATTTCTGATGTACGTCTGTTGAAGGAGATTGCCCGCGAAAGGGTAGGAATTAAGGCCTCAGGCGGTATTCGCACCGTTAATCAAGCCTTAGAATTAATCTTGGCAGGTGCTACTAGATTGGGTACATCTCGTGGTGTTGATTTAATCCGCCAGCGCGATAACCTGGAAAAGGTTGAATAGTCATTTGTTATTTTGTCATTTGTCTTTATTTACTCAACTAATGACTAATGACTATGGCTGATGACTAATGACTATGACTAATGACTAATGACTAGAACTTATCAAGTAACGGGAATTAATCTGAAAACCCAGGCGCTAGGCGAATCAGATAAAATAGTAACAATTTTGACACCTGAGTTCGGTTTAATCCGAGCTGTTGCCCCTGGGGCACGCAAGCACAATTCTAGCCTGGGTGGTAGGAGTGGCATGTTTGTCGTCAATGAACTACTGATTGCCAAAGGGCGATCGCTTGATAAAATTACACAAGCACAAACAGTAAAAACCTATCCAGGGTTGACAAAAGATTTAGGTAAATTAGCTGCTAGTCAATATCTAGCAGAAATTGTCCTCTGTCAAGCTTTGAGCGAACAACCCCAAGCAGAACTTTATGAGTTGCTTAACGAACATCTCAATCGTTTGGAAACTTTGTCTCAGAACGAAGCAGGTGTTCTCGCACATCTAGCTCATGGAGTATTTCACCTTTTAGCTTTGGCAGGGTTGACACCACAGGTGCAAGTTTGTGCTTTGACGCAACGTCAGCTAGTACCAAATTTTACAGACCCCCACTGGCAAGTCGGATTTAGTATTGCGGCTGGGGGAATAGTTGGTTTGGCGACTTGGGAAGAGTTGCGCAAAGAAAAACAACGGGAGAGACAAATTAATGCTTCAGGGAAACCTCCTACAACTCCCACCTCCCCCAGTTCTACCTACCAAACAGTTGTACATCAGCAAGAGCTACCAGTAATTTCTCAGCGTTTAAATGCCAGAGAACTTTATCTACTCCAGCAGCTGTCACAACCAGAGATAATGCATATAAATGCCGCTAAAGATGACGGCTGGTTATCTGTTGAGCAAATCCTGCGCCAGTATGCTCAGTATCATTTAGGTCGTCAAATTCGCTCCGCCACTTTAATCGATTCTTACTTTGCTGCCAACCATGATGCAACCGTCTGATTTGGATACAAAAATCCTACCTTTGTCACCGAGTTACGCCAAAAAACAGAATAGAGCATCAGATTCTACAGCACCCAGCCACTTGAGTGCTGTTCCCAAGCCTCGGCCGAGTCAAATCCACAACCAGGATCTTTCCCCGCAGGAAATTTCCCAAAACAATAAAAATTGGCTGTCAGAAAAATCAACACCTGATGTCATCAATGAAGAAGATACATCAGCCAAAACTGAGGTGAATGGCCAAGCACCCATCACCCCTGCACAAGAGCCGCCTGATGTCAATGGTAATGATTCAGGTAAAGATGAAGCCTCAGATAATCTTCCCCAGAAGGGGTTTTTACCTGTATTAAAAAACCCGAATTTCCTGGCGCTTTGGGGCGGTCAAGTTTTTTGCCAGCTAGCAGATAAAGTTTATCTGGTACTGATGATTGCCTTGATCAATACCCAGTTTCAAGCGAGTCATCAAAGTATTAGTGGTTGGGTATCCGCTTTAATGATGGCGTTTACCATTCCCGCCGTGCTATTTGGTTCCTTAGCTGGTGTATTTGTAGATCGTTGGTCAAAAAAGACGGTGCTAGTAGCCACGAATGTTTGGCGAGGGATTTTGGTGTTAGTGATTCCCTTGCTTTTATGGTTTACCCATGATTGGAAACCAGTGGGAGTTTTGCCAGTCGGGTTTTTGATCATTTTAGGAGTGACTTTTTTAGTTTCCACCCTGACACAGTTTTTTGCCCCAGCCGAACAAACAGCCATTCCCTTAGTAGTGGAAGAACAGCATTTGCTTTCGGCTAATTCCCTGTACACCACAACCATGATGGCTTCAGTGATTGTGGGTTTTGCTGTCGGAGAACCACTATTAGCGATCGCGGATCAACTGTGGTTACAAATAGGTGGACATGGTGGATTAGGTAAGGAAATTTTAGTCGGTGGAAGTTATGCGATCGCGGGCATAATTTTGAGTTTCTTGGTAACTAAAGAAAAACCCCACGACGCCGCCACGGAATTTCCCCATGTTTTTGCTGACTTACGCGATGGATTGCGTTATCTCAAAGACAATCATCGTGTACGTAGCGCTTTAGTGCAATTAATCATATTATTTTCTATCTTTGCTGCCTTAACTGTTTTAGCTGTGCGCATGGCAGAAATAATTCCTAACATGAAAGCCTCGCAATTTGGCTTTTTACTAGCAGCTGGTGGTGTCGGGATTGCTGGCGGAGCGACAATACTCGGTCAGTTTGGTCAACGCTTCTCTTATACAGCCTTAAGTCTTTGTGGTTGTCTGGGTATGGCAGCAGCGCTGATTGGTTTATCCATCTTTACAACCAACCTCTGGATCGTACTTTTGTTAGTAGCAATGTTGGGTGTTTTTGGCGCACTCGTTGGCATTCCGATGCAAACCACAATCCAAACAGAAACCCCACCAGACATGCGGGGTAAAGTTTTTGGTCTGCAAAATAATGTCATTAATATCGCCCTTTCATTACCTTTAGCATTAGCTGGAGTTGCAGAAACCTTTATCGGCTTACAAGCTGTGTTTTTGGCATTAGCTGTAATCGTCTTTTTTGGAGGTATCTTTACCTGGTATAACGCTCATCGGTAGTTATTAATCATTAATTTGACAACCTTAATCATTTACTGCAAGCTGAAGTTTTCGTGATAGACTGAACTCAGCCATAAATTACCATAGGCATAACTAGGGAGCATTGTAAATCCTGGCTCAAAGGGTTTTTATTAACTCATATCTATTAACAAATTCTCCATAGCATAACTAAAGCGATAAATACACATTGTTGCTGTTGTGAAGTGCAAACATCAAAGCTAAAGATTTAGACCTTTGTTGAGTTTGAATGTTATCTTTATTCCATTCCGAATTTACTAGTTGAATCAAGCTAAGAATTTGCTTATTTGAACCGGAGAAAATTATGAGGTTTGATGACTGCTAACTAGCCAGTGATGACAACAAGATAAAAGCGAAAGCATAAAGGAAAAATAACTAAATACTAAACCCGCTCTTCCTATAACTAAATAAAGAATGCGTATAGCCTGGATTGGAAAAAAATCACCATTTTGTGGCAATGTCACTTATAGTCGAGAAATTACAAATGCCTTGCTAGATCGAGGGCATGAAGTTAGCTTTCTCCACTTTGCCCAAGAAGAATCTGAACCTGATAACTGGCCGAAATTTCAAGAAGTTTCCTTACCCTTCCTTTACAAGTCTCAGGTTTACACAATTCCCACATTTAAAGCAACCAAAGTATTAACTGAGTCGTTGCGGGAAATTAAACCAGATATCGTCCACGCTTCCTTGACTTTATCTCCCCTGGACTTTATTCTTCCAGAAATTTGCGAGCAATTGAATTTGCCCCTAATCGCTACTTTCCACACACCATTTGCAGGTAAAGGGGCAAAACTGATCTCCGGAACTCAACTTTTGGCCTATCAGCTATACGCACCTTTTTTGGTGAACTACGATCGCGTGATTGTATTTTCCCAAATTCAGCGAGATTTATTAGGGCGGATGGGCGTGCGGGAAGAAAAAGTTGCTGTGATTCCCAACGGAGTTGATACCACTAAATATACTCCTGGAAGTTCTCAAGTCAAAACAGAATTTAAAGCCGAACGCTTATTTGTCTATCAAGGAAGGATAGCACCAGAGAAAAACGTCGAACCCCTGCTGCGTGCTTGGAAGCAGTCGGAAATGGAACCAGATAGCAAGCTGCTAATTGTTGGTGATGGCCCTTTGAAATCTTCTTTACAGCCGTTTTATGGTGCAGAAGAAGGGATTATTTGGCTAGGATTTATTGCTGATGAACACCGCCGCATCGAGATTTTACAGGGAGCGGATGTATTTATTTTGCCTTCGTTGGTAGAAGGACTGTCTTTATCTCTGTTAGAAGCAATGGCTTGTGGTTTGGCTTGTTTAGCTACAGATGTGGGTGCTGATGGGGAAGTATTGGAAAAAGGCGCGGGTGTAGTTTTAAATACTAAGACAGTGCGATCGCAATTAAAAACCCTGTTGCCACTATTCCAAGATCATCCTGAGTTAACAACTGTATTGGGACAGAAAGCTAGAAAGCGTGTATTGGAACGCTATACCCTCACTGATAATATTACTCAGTTGGAACAATTGTATCGCGAAGTTTTACTACAGCGACCTTTACCCCTAACTCATAGATTGTAAGTAAAGGTTCTGATATAAATTTTGGTTAGCTGCACTGCATCTAAGATTATGGAAAAGTGCAGCTATACTAATTTTTAGATTGCTTAATTTAAACCCAACTTTCTTAAGAAAATTAGACTCTTGCATAAATATTTTGGCGTTGTTGAGTATGAGTGTGAAAAGCTCACGCAAAGTCGCAAAGGCGCAAAGATGCAAAGATGAGTTGTACTTTTAATTCAGATAAATATAGAGATTTATTAGTCCAATATCAGCCAAAACTGATTAGGAATGAAGAAGAGAACGAAAAAGCTTTAGCTATTGTAGAAGAATTAATGCACCGCTCTAACCGCAGCCCTGAAGAGGATGAGCTTTATGAGTTGTTGATTATTTTAATTGAGAAGTTTGAACAAGAATATTATTCTCCTGGGAAAGCTTCTCAGCCTGATTCTATATTGCGTTTTCTGATGGAGCAAAGGGATATAACAGAATCAGATTTGGTTAGTATTTTTGGTAGCCAAGAGATTGTTTCAACAGTGCTTAATGGTCAGCAAGAAATGAGTAAAGCTCAAGCTCAAGCTTTGGGCGAATTCTTTAGAGTTGACTGTGGTTTGTTTATTTGATTTATAAAGTACTGTAAAAGTGCGCTCACGCTAACTTAAAAATTTATCAAAAAGAGTCGAAAAACACCAACAAAGGGATTAGATATAGCGTTAAAACGCAAGGTAAATTTGGACGTATAATTAATTGTGCTAAATTGGCACAGTGAACTCTACTACTTAACTGAAAAGGTACGAATACTTGCTTCAAAGATTGGTAATCGTTTTTCAAATTCATCTGCCCCAGTTGAAAAAATGACACTCCAAATAGTCCTGCCATCTTTAATGAAATAATATATTTGTTTTCCGCTTATACCGAATGATGTTTCTGTAATTATCCGTCCTACTTGATAACCTTCAACTAAGCCAGTTTTCATATCCAATATACGAATTTGAGCAGGAAGTTGCTTGCTCTCCTCTTGTAAGTAAGTTTCTAAATTAGTCGCAAAATTTACTTGTTCTTTGGAGACAATTACATTAGTTACTAAGCCTGAGTCACTATTGTTCGAGTCAAAAGCCCAAATTGGAAAAGCTAAGGGATTTTGTTGCATTTGTTGAACAAACTGCTGAACTTCTGGATTGTGACTGCCTAACTTGTTAATTGATTTATATAAA
Organism: Calothrix brevissima NIES-22; assembly: GCF_002367995.1. GTDB lineage: Bacteria > Cyanobacteriota > Cyanobacteriia > Cyanobacteriales > Nostocaceae > Aulosira > Aulosira brevissima. The sequence goes on along the minus strand of NZ_AP018207.1, from coordinate 2,548,617 downwards.
TCTTTATCTTCCCAACTTGGAGGCAACCATAATTCTGCCCCGCCACCTTGAGACTTCTTCCAACCAGATGGAACACTTGGGGGTATATTTTCCTCGGGAATAGAAGGCTGTTGACTAGTAGAATCAGTATTTGCTGGCTCAGAATTATTTGTCGATTCCGCAGAATGGCTTGCTTGTATTTCAGTTGGTTTTGAAGTCACAACTGGCTGACTCGGATGAGAATCAAATAACTTATAAATTTCTCTACCACCGAATCTAACTAAAAAAAGTATAGCGAAAGCAATTACTCCACCTATGAATTGGGCAGTCTTACTAGAGAATATCTTCGTTTCAGTTTTTGAAGATTGAATTTCAGTAGTTACTGACGTTTGAACTTGCCTACTTTGTTTAGGCTTTTCTATTTCAGTAGGTGGTAATTGTGATGCTGGTAAAGAAGGGGAATATGGCTGTACAGTTGAACTAATTTCTGATAGACACCTCAAAATCATCTGAGCATTCTGAGGACGCTTTCCAGGAAATGCTTCCATCAGATAATCAATCAAACCAGCCACCTGTTTAGATATTTGTGAGGCGCTATCTCGCCACATTAACTTACCAGTTCGTGGATCTTCAGAAAATTGATGTGGAGATTTACCAGTAAGTAAATAAACAAATGTGCGACCAAGAGCGAAGAAGTCTGATTGTGGTACGGCTTTACCATTAGCTTGTTCTAGTGGTGTATAGCCTGGTGAAATAATTCCTGTTATATTCTGCCCTGCTGCTTTTTGATAATAGGTTTGTGTAACTTCTCTTGCTGTACCAAAGTCAATTAAAGCCAAATTTCCATCTGCTTTTAGCATAATATTTGGTGGTTTAATATCTCTATGAAAAAAGTTATGCTGATGCACTTCATATAAAATATTTGTTAACTGAGTGAGCCATAAAAGTGCTAAATTTTCATCAATGGGACGATTATTTCTTTGTTCCATGTATTGGTGCAAATCCAACCCCTCAATTTTCTCCATTACCAAGCAATGCAGTGGCGCTTGGCTATTTTTAGGAAAGAAGGTAAAGTACCCATCTCCCTTTGGAATTCCTGGGTGATTCAAATGGCTTAATACTTGTGCCTCTTGCTGAAACAGCGATACTGCTTTGGCATCATCCATCAGCATCAGAACTTTTAAAACTTTGAGGGTGTTGCTGTCGTTGACTTCAAATGTCTTGGCAAAACCACCAGCGCCTAATTGACGAGTCACTCGATACCTTCCTTCCAAGAGCAATTCTGAGCCACAAGCTTGACAAAACAGTATATTTTCAGAATTTTGGGGTTTTGGGCATTGAGTATTGATGCAGAGAGTCATAGTGTTTTTTAAAACACAGTTTGCTCTGATAGTCTAGCCTTCCGGAGATATTCACGTCACCAGTAAAAATTAGTAGGAATCACTGTGTCGAAACGGGAAAACTGTATTCTAAGAAATTTAATAACCTCGACCGAGCAATAACAGTGAACAACACTGGCTAAATTAAGCCTTGCTCAATATAGCTTTGGAGTGAGTTGCAAAATTTTACATATTACGTTTTTCTTACCTGTTAAAACTTAAGCGACTATGAAGACCACCCCAAACTAGTTGGCTGTTCATAAACCCGTTTCAAGGTATTCACATCTCTAGCAGAAATCAGCGGCGGTTGGCGTACTTGAGAAAAGTATAAAGCATCGGTTTGTAACGGACTATGACCCCAAATTCCTAAAGCGTGGCCGAGTTCGTGACGCGCCGCAGCTAGGACATAATTACCAGTCTGGCTAGGACTCAATAATATAGTGAAGCGGTGCAATAAAATTTTGTTGTTGGTATATAACTCGTAAGTTGTTAAAGCTGAACGCGCACGGGGAATTTTATCGGTAGGAGAAATTTGCAGAGGTGGCGCTTTTCGCAAAATTTTAATATCTGCAACCTCTGGTTTTTCTACTATTAATAAAGGTAAATAAGCATTCCACTCTTGCACAGCTTGTAAGACGCTGTTCACCCAAGCTTGTGCTTGCTGGCTGTTAATTGTTGTTGGCGTTTCTACGTAAACTTTAATAGGAAACTGCGACCAAACTAGATAACCAACTTGAGTGGGTGTAATTTCTCCAAAATAATCGCCACTGTTGGTATTATCTTGCCATTGGGCTAAGGTTGGCGGTAGAGGATGGGGTTTTGGCGAAGGAAATGAGGCGGTAGCAGGAAGATGAGTAAAAATAACTAGCAGCCCTGTACCTATGGCTAAGGTAAGAACTGCTAGCAACTGTTGTAGAAATAAATTTTTCCGGGGGTTGGGTGTTGGGTATTGGATTTTTTGCCCCATGTCCCTATTCCCTGTGGTTACTTAGGTAGCCAGCCGGCGCTTAAAACTACTGTTAAACCGAGGAAAATTACTGTTAATGCCCAAGTAATTCGGTTTAAGGTGTTTTCTGCACTTTTGGTGCTGCTAAATAGTTGAGCTTGTCCGCCAATGGCTCCAATACCATCTCCTTTAGGACTATGCAGCAAAACTAAGACGATTAAACCAACGGCGGAAAGTGCCCAAATTCCTTGAACAATATTAGAAACTGTCATGGTAGCAATCTAAATAGATAGTCAATTTCAAAACAGAAGTGTCAGGGTGAAGCTAACAGTTAAATGTTAACTGTTATCTTGTTTACAAACCTACTTGGGCAGGAGTACGACTGCGTTGCACATCATATCCGGCTGGGACTACTAGCGATCGCCCTGTCATTTCTGATGGTTGAGGTAGTTGTAAAATCTCAAGAATAGTTGGTGCAATGTCGGCTAGCTTGCCATCGCTTCGCAGTTCGACGTTTGTACCATGTCCAGGGATTTTGACTTTTTCTCCTTCCAACAGAATTAAAGGTACAGGGTTGGTGGTGTGGGCTGTCCAAGGATTACCCGCATCATCTAGCATGTACTCAGCATTACCGTGATCGGCAGTAATAATTGTGGTTCCCCCGATTTTAGTAATGCTAGCAAGTAGGCGACCCAAACAGCGATCAACTTTTTCAATTGCTTCTATCGTAGCTTCTATCTGACCCGTATGTCCTACCATGTCCGGGTTGGCATAGTTAATTACAACTAACGAGTAGATACATTTTTCAATCGCGGCGATCGCTACATCTGTGACTGCTTCTGCTGACATGGCTGGGGCTTTGTCGTAAGTTGCTACCATTGGACTGCTTACGAGTTCCCGATCTTCGCCTGCAAAAGGTTCTTCTAGACCGCCATTGAAAAAGTAGGTAACGTGGGCGTATTTTTCGGTTTCTGCGGTGCGGAACTGCTTCAACTCATGATTAGCAATAACTTCTCCCAAAATATTGGTGAGATTTTGCGGCTCAAAGGCGATCGCTACTTTTAAATCTGGATCGTACTGAGTAAAAGTAGCAAAGGCTAGGGGTTGAATCAGCTGTCTTTCAAAGCCTGTAAATTCTGGGCTAACAAAAGCTTGAGTGAGTTGTCTAGCGCGATCGGGGCGGAAGTTGAAGAAAATCACTCCATCCCCGGCTGCAATTGCGCCAGAAGCAATGCGTGTGGGGTTGATGAACTCGTCTGTGACTCCAGCAGCGTAGGATGCTTTTAAGATTTCTACAGCTTGGCGATTGTCAGTCACCTCATCTTGGGTCATTACGTCATAGGCACGTTTAACCCGATCCCAACGATGATCGCGATCCATCGCGTAGTAGCGACCGCTCAGAGTGACTATCTGCCCAATACCTATGCGGTCTATATATTCTTGCAATTGCCCAATTGCTTTGATACCTTCGGTCGGTGTGGTGTCACGACCATCGGTAATGGCGTGGATACAAACTTGGGAAACTTGCCGATCCTTAGCTAACTCTAGTAGACCTGCTACGTGGGTGAGATGGGAATGTACGCCACCTTCGGAACACAGACCGACTATATGCAGCTTGCCATTGCGATCGCGCACTTCCTGGCAAATTTTGACAAGTGCTGGGTTGAGCTTGATAGAACCGTCTTCCACCGCATCGGAGATGCGTACCAATTCTTGCGGTACTACCCGTCCAGCGCCAATGTTCAAATGACCAACTTCCGAGTTGCCCATTTGTCCATCTGGCAACCCTACGGCTTTTCCTGAGGTGCGGATGAGGGTATGTGGATAAGCTGCCCATAAGCTATCCATGACTGGAGTTTTCGCATTAACAATCGCGTTTCCACGCTTCTCCTCGCAGTAGCCCCATCCGTCTAAAATGACTAGCACCACAGGAGCAACAGGTGCTTTGGTCATAGTAAAATTGCCCTTTACTTTTTGTAATACCCGAATGATACCACTGCTAATCACCACTGCAAGAGGATTTCTGCTTATTAACTTCTTTTATGAAAAGTTTCAGTATTTTTTAGATTTTTTTTAACTTTAGTAACTTTTGCGTATTATTTGTGATAATTGTGTGGGGCTAATTATGCCAAAAAAGCTTTTGTGTACCGTCAGTAGTTATTCTCTAACTTGCGTTTTACCACAGATTTTGCAGCTTGAGTGGTATTTCTGCAAGTGTGTGTTAATTCCTGGTTAATAAATCTTTAAATCGTAGTAGTGCGTAATGCTTAAATTTAGTATTAATCCTGGTTAACCAGATATTTTAGCATCACGCACCCGACTTAAATTTTACGGCGACGACCTGCTTATTTACGCTTTGTTGAAGCTTTAGCGGCTTTAGCGGCTTTCTTAGCAGCCTTTTCAGCTGCGATCGCCTCTAACTTGGCTTGTTCTTTTTCTTCAGCAATTTTATCCAGATAGTAATGATAATCGCCTAAGTAGACGCGGAATTCACCATCGCGAATTTCCACAATTTTATTCGCTACTTGGGAGATAAAATAACGGTCGTGAGAGACAACAATCGCCGTACCATCGTAATTTTGCAGTGCTTCTTCCAACATTTCTTTTGCTGGAATATCTAAATGGTTTGTCGGCTCATCTAATATGAGTAAGTTCGCTGGACGTAAGAGCATTTTTGCTAAAGCTAGACGCGCTTTTTCACCACCACTTAATGCGCCAACTTGTTTAAATACTGTGTCTCCAGTAAATAAGAAACGTCCTAATAAGGTGCGCACTTCTTCATTTTTCCAGTCAGGAACTTCATCGTGAATTGTTTCCATGACTGTTTTTTGTAAATCCAAAGCTTCTGCTTGATTTTGCTCAAAGTAACCAGGAATTACATTGTGATCGCCTAATTTTACAGTACCTTCTGTAGGTGGCTCCATACCCATAATTACCCGCAATAGGGTAGATTTACCTGCACCATTGGGGCCTAAGAAAGCAATGCGATCGCCTTTTTCAATAAAGAGATTCGCGCCTAAAAACAAGATTTTATCATCATAGATATGAGTCAAATCTTTAATATTCACCACTTCTCTACCGCTACGAGGTGCATCGGGGAAGCGGAAATGCAGAGTTCTTACCCCTGCGGTTGGTGCTTCAATGCGTTCAATTTTTTCTAGTTGTTTTTCGCGGCTTTTAGCTTGGGTACTGCGGGTAGCACTAGCGCGGAATCTATCAACAAATGTTTGTTGTTTTTCGATTTCTTTCTGCTGGCGTTCGTAAGCACTTAACTGTGCTGCTTCATTTTCTGCTTTTTGTAGCAAGTATGCAGAATAATTACCCAGGTAACTAGTAGAAACACCACGTTCAGTTTCGACAATTTGGTTACAAAGACGGTCAAGAAACTCCCGGTCATGAGAAACTATGACCATTGGCGTTGTCAGACTTCTGAGGTAATTTTCTAACCATTCAATAGTTTCTAAGTCTAAATGGTTAGTCGGTTCGTCCAGTAGCAATAAATCGGGTTTTTGCAACAGAATTTTACCCAAACTCATCCGCATCTGCCAACCACCAGAGAAGGCGCTAACGAGGCGATCGCCATCTTCTTGTTCAAATCCCATTTCTGGTAAGATTTTCCCGATGCGTGATTCTAAACCGTAGCCGTCTAAGGCTTCAAATTGACGCTGTAATTTGTCTAATTTGTGGATTAATTTATCCAGTTCCTCTGGAGTTGCAGTTTCCATCTCTCTTGTCACATCAGCGATGGAAAGCTGTACTTGATTCGCTTCTTTAAATACAGTCCAAAATTCTTCTCTGACAGTCCGACTGGGGTCAACTTCAAATTCTTGGTTCAGGTAAGCTATATGTAAACTCGCAGGACGAATGATTTCGCCTGATGTGGGTTCCATTTCCCCAGATATAATTTTTAGCTGGGTAGATTTACCTGCGCCATTGACACCGACTAAGCCGATGCGATCGCCTGGTTTGACTTCCCAGTTGATGTCCTTAAGAACTTCACCTGTAGGGTAAATTTTACTAATATGTTCTAGTCGCAGCATCAAGTTTCTCTCAGGTAGGGGATGGGTAGTTGGGGGATGAAGAGCTATTGCCGTGTCAATCTTAACAAAATTTAATTAATATTTCGTCAGGGAAATTTTCCGCAATGATAAAAAAAGAGTCTGAGATTGTCACGCTCACATCTAATTAAGTTATATATACCTAAATTACAGCCCCCATTTCGACATTGGCTTACTATATTACTCCCTCACCCAATGCCAGATGCGTGGGTAAGCTTGTAGTTAGGACTTTAGTCCTTGACTTTTTGACTGAAGTCTTAATTACAAAGAACGTAAAGTTTTATTGGTCAAGTACTAACTGCCGTTGCGAATCATAACCATAGCTGATAAATACTTTGAGGATTGGGAAAGCTTTTTCCATGTTCATAACGTAACTAGTGTTAACTGTAACTTAACTTTTAAATTGTTAACAATAATTTATGCTCCCTAAAGTTATGAGGCGATTACAGAATTTATTTATAATTCTCTGAGTACTTGTATTTACTTAATTTATTAGGAAATTTGTTCGACAATACATCAAAAATCATGTAAAAAACAGGCGCTTTAATGTTGAGCCTGTCTATAATATTTTTAGTTTTATCCGACCTAAGTATATAAAAATGAGTAATAAAGTATACAAAATATTTGAAAGTGTAGAATTCAAGGCGAAACTCCTTGCTAAATACTGGAATAACTTTTACGCAGAAATATCTCAGCATTTACCAGAAACTTACCATTCTGAGATGCAAGAACTCTCAGATAAATTAGAGAAAGCTCTTAGCATACTAGTTGATGAGCTTAGTAATCCAACTCTTACCCTTGCTACTACTGGAACTACTAGTAGTGGAAAAAGTACTTTGGTGAATTTGCTATGCGGAGCAGAAATTGTGCCGGTAGCAGTAAGTGAAATGAGTGCGGGGACAGTTACTGTTGAATACAGTCAAGAAAAATCTCTCATCATCCATGAAACACCAGGCGCATTATGGGAGTGTGGAGAATGGAGAAATATTACTGAAGATAGAATTTATCAACGCTTATACCAAGTGATGATAAGTTATATCGAAAACAGAAACAAACAACCGAATTTAGCCTGTCCACAATCTACAATTTTTTATCCTTTCAGGCTGTTAAATGAATCTCAGTTAAAACTACCAGAAAAAACCAAGGTAAGAATTCTAGATTTACCTGGTTTAGCCTATGTGGGTGATGAAGGTAATGCAAATGTGATCAAACAGTGTCGAGAAGCTTTATGTATAGTTACATATAATAGTGTAGAGGTAGATCCACAGAAAATAAAAAGTTTGTTGCAACAGGTTGTACAACAGGTCAAGGATTTAGGGGGTTCTCCGGCGCGGATGCTTTTTACCCTGAATCGTATTGACGTTTTTCGAGCAGATAGAACCTGGCCAGACACAGAAAACCGCTTTGTTGAAAACACTATACATAGTATTAAAACTGAATTGACAGAACAATTAAAAGAATATACAGAAGATATTGATAACTTAAAAGTAGTAAAACTTAGTACATGGCCTGCTTTATTATCGCTTCAAATCAAAAGTAATGAAGAAAACAGCTTAGAAGCTTGTGGAAAAGCAGATGAGCATTTTAATGGATTAATTGATGACAATATATTAGACGACCTACCGCGTAAACCTGAAAAATGGTCTAGACATGACCGAAATAGAGTTGCTGATTCCTTATGGCAAAAGTCTTATGCCGAAGAATTTCACCAGTATTTAAGGGAACATATTACTCAGCATTTTCCCCAGTTAGTAATTCCACAAATTATAGAACGTTTTAATTTAGCCGCAGGAAATGCGATCGCAGAATGGGCTACACAAACAACAACAGCAATTCTTAATAGTTCAGAAGAAGAATATCAGCAAGAATGCCAAAATATATCCTATATAAGATCAGGAATTCAGCATTTTTTAGAAATTAGTGATACGAATTTAAGAGAACCTTTTGAGAAAATAGATAGAAAAATTAAACAAGTTATAGCAGAAGAATCAGAAGACGATCCAGTGCTGTATCTCGAATCAACAATTTCGGAACTCAAGGATGTAGAACCTTATAACTCATTAGGAGAAAAATTATATCCACTTTATGGATGGCGACGAGAATTAGGTCAAGGAATCAACCAAGTTTTGGAAGCAGTTGCAAAATCTTTAGAAACTGGACGAGTAGACTTAGACAGTCCGAATTTAAAAAAAGCAAATGTTTTAAATGTCAATTTGCTAGAAAGAAACTTAAACCGACTAGTGAATTTAGGCTATACAGCTTCCGTTGCTAAAGAAGGTAAAATAATGGAAGCCAGAACAGATGCAGAGAAAAGTAAACTTAAACAAATAAATGAAGAGTTAAATGAATTGGCTATTCATTTGAATATTGTGATGGAGGATGTGTTAAAGCAAATTTCTGAGCAAGAATTAAATAGAATGTATCAAGCAGTTCTAGAACTTTTTAATTGCTATTTATCTTATATAGAAACAGGAGCCAATAATATTGCACCTAATATAGCAATCAAATTTCCGGAATCACAACTGAGTAAAGTTGAGAATCAACCAACATTTAACTTCCGGTTTCAAGCAGGCTTTCCTATTAATAAAGGAACTTGGCAAGAAGCTATACAGGTAGCAAGAGAAAAAAGAATTTGGTTGCTATGGAAAAAAACAATTTATGAAACAGAATATCAAACACGTTCTAGCGATAACGCTGAAATTCCCAGTGTAGAAGATTTACTCACGGGTTGGACACTTCAGTCGAAAGAGGAAGAACTAAAAATCGTCAATCAAATTGCACGCTGGTTAATAGAACAAATTGATTGTCTTAAAAAAAACGTAGACAAAATTCAAAATGAGATTATTGACCGTTATCAAGCCAGACTTGATAAAGCTAACCAAGAAATTACTTTAGATTATGAAAACATAAGAAAAGTTTGGCAACCTATGCAACAAAAAGCGCAAGCCCTTACAGAAGAATTTTCTAGCTTGGGAATATCCTTAAAAGAGGAGTCTTAAAATCGAGTGGCAAATAACAAACTCAAAGAGTTGTACAATCAAGTGTTTGAAGAAGTGTACCCTCAAATTGAAAATCAGGGGCGGGGTGTTCTATATAAGGTAATGCAAATAATACTTTATAAAGATCCATCAATTTTTACAGATATTTGTAATTATCTTGCTATCAAACCTTCTGCAACACTGGATGATGACAAGAAAATTGTTGAGGGACTAATAAGTAATCCCAACGATTCATTTCTCAATGCTTTCAAGGACGAAAAAAAAAATGGACTTATTTTGGATTGTGGTAATGGCTTGTAGCCTCACTGGATTTACTTCATGTTATTGGTATATCGAAAATACAAAGGAACAAAAAAAAATTGCTGGTAGCACCAAAAGTTCACCAACAGCAGATCCTCCTCCAAAGCCAGTACCTCCGCCTCGACAATTACTTCCAGCAGCTTTATGTCTGATTGTGCCAGCAAATGCGATTGGTAATTTGCGAAAAAATGCTCAAATAAATGTTTCTGAAATAGAGAAACTTATAGATGCTGCTTCCTATTTTTTATGTACGAGTGTTGAAGATGCTAATACCACTCAGCAGCGATTAGAAACAGACGAAGATATTGCAAATGTCAGCGAAAAAGGAGAAATTTACGTCAGAATTAATATTGCTGATGGACAAGAAATGATTGGTAAAAAAATTCCATATATTTTAAAGAGAAATTTGCCTGCTAATGGACAAAGCGTGATTACAGAATTAGCTGGTCTTAAATCTCTATCTGTATCTGGTTTAGAAAAATTTAACCGTGTTTAAGGAATATACAAATGGATTGGAAAACAGCCTCTTCTTATTATGAAACTCGTCTTAGTGATGCTCTAAATGTGCAGCGACACGCAGTAGATTTAGCTATGTTACCCCAAGCTCAAGTTCCTCTGCGATTAAAAGAAGCACTTTTACAGGAAGCAGAACCAACTCGTCGTCAACTTGAAAGGCTCAAAAAACGTGAGTTTCGTATTGCTGTTGTCGGATTAGAGAAAGCCGGAAAAAGTACTTTTATTAATGCTTGGTTAGAATGTGATTTACTACCAGCGAAGAGAGGAAGATGTACATTCACAACAACACAAATTTATTCAGTTGCAAATGAATCTGAACAAAGACTAGAGGTACAAGCGAAAACAGAAGAGGAGTTTAGTAATTTACTCCAGGAACTTGAAAAAGCTAACGCGCAAGTAGACCTCAAAACTATAAAAGAAAACGAAATAACTTTACAACAGGTAAGAAGAGAAGGTAATCTTACTTTTCCATTTACTAGGCTGGAAGATATTAAAGAACCACTGAAGAAATATGTAGCAGATGAAAAATATGCTCACGCTGTTTTAGAGGCTAGGCTTTACACTAGCAAACTTGCCCAAGCTGAAGGTATAGTTTTTTATGATGTTCCTGGTTCTGATTCTGGTTTAGCAAAGCACGTTGATGAAGCAAAAAAAATGCTGTCAGACTGTGATGCTGTCATAGTAATACAACGTGATCCTAGTATTAGAGGTGGAGAACTTGACATTATCAAATTTACAGAACTTGGCGATCAAAATGTAACTATTGCTGACAAACTCTTTGTTTTTTTAAGTCGTATTGATTCTATAGCTAGTCCAGAAGAACTGAGAACCCATATTGATGTAGCATATCAAGATTGGTTAAAAAAAGCCAACTTACCCAGTCAACGTATTGTGTATGGTTCTGCTGGTGCATATTTGATTTTAAATAACTTAGCCGGAGCAGAAACTAAATTACAGCTTGAAGATGCAAATACTATCAAAACTAAATTACAGAAATTAACTGCAATTGTTGATGAAGAGACTTTAAATAAAGATGCAACTGGTATTCCCATAATTAAAGAAAAAATCTTTAACTATATCAATAATGAACGTGTATCTATATTAAAGAAAAGATGTGAGACATCTCTTAATAAAATTTTCAGCAATTCCGAAGAAATTTATACTCTGGTCAGTAAAAAGTATCCAGAAAACCCAGAAGAAGCAAAACTTCTTGAAGAAAGTAATCGGCGGACTGCATTTACAGCCTGGTACGATCGTAAATGGGAAGAAATCAAAGCTGATTTACAAAAATATTATCAAGATTCTGTGATTAACAAACCTTTAGAAAATTTAACTGCTACATCCTTCACTCAAATACAAAACTTTCGAGAAAGATATATACGAATTGTTGACGAAACAATGCAGGAATTAAGGAAGAATACATTTAAAAATAAAGATACAATCTTTCTGGCAAACTCAAATCCAGAGTTTGATCGAATGAAAGCTAATTTTGCTTGGCGTGATAATTTGTACAATGATATTACTAAGCTTTTATCTTTAATAGCTCATAAACTTGCTTTAGAACTAAATAATGAAGCATTGAAATTAGTTGAATATATGACAAGTTTATTATGGGGAAGTAATCAAGTAAAAGCTATGTTAATTGAAAAATCTGAGGATTATTTTTCAGCGAAACTAGAAAATAGTTTAAGTGTATTATTTCTCAGATTTGCGCGTCCAGTAGCAGAAGCATTGATTCGTGGACCAGTTAACAGTGATACTCGCAATAAAATTATCAAAAGCCTGGGAGTAGATATTGAAATTATTGATAACTACTATATTGGTGAAGAACCTGCTTTTAGAGTTCTCAAAAGATATGTAAAATATGGTTCTGATTTACTCTTTAACCCTGAAATTCGCCAACAAGTACTAGGTATAACAGGAGTAGCAACACAATTAGCTGGTGCAGCAACACAACTTGTAATAGATGTTGCTAATGACTTCAGGCCTCCCCAAGAAGCTGTAATTTTTGAAGTCGAAAATGATATTAATGCCTTTGATGAATACTTGCGTTATGCAATTTTTGAAGCTGCTGGTTTTGAGTCATTTTGTATTCAGGAACTTCAGGGTTTAGTTGATAGTTTTAGAGAAAAAAAAGGCTTTTGGACAGGAGTAGCTCTTAATGAATGGCTGCAAGAAAATCCACTCCTCTTAGCTGAAATACCAGATAACTTGAAGTCACAAGAATCTAATTTAGAAGTTAGCGAACGATTACGACAGCTATCAATTGCATTAAAAAGAACTCGTTTGCAATAGACCTCACCCTCCGTCCTCTCCTAACACCAGAGGGAAGCTGGGTGGATGAGGTCTTGATAATTTACTTTCAATCACACGACTGCTCCTGTGCGGCCTGCCTGACTTCCTCTACACTCAATTCCAAAGCTTGCGCTATTTGCTCTATAGTCAACCCAGCAGACAACATCGGTATTACTGCTTTTAACTTACCTCTACGCTCACCTTCTTCTTTCCCTTCCTGAAAAGCTTCCTGATAAAATCTGGTTTGTTTTAACTCGCTCAAGCTAAACATTGCTTCAATTTCCTCCCGACTCATATTGGGAAATTTATAAACCAAAATAGTCTCTATTAATTGTAATAATTGTTGCTGTAATTGAGAGTTTGTCTGTTGTCTAGTTCTGGCGATCAACTCCCTTGCTTGGTTAATAGCTATATCTTTGTCTTCAATTACTAATTTAACAGTAGCTATGCCAATTGGTAATGTTGCAGTATCACCTAATTCATCAAGATAAATTCTTCTCACCCTTTGACTATCAAAAAACTCCCGATAGTGTTTTATATCTCCTGTATCTACATTCCTGTTCGGATATAAAACTACAGCATTCCAATCATTTTGGGGTTTATTTTGACGCAGGTATAAACATATTTCTGCTATCAGTCTTGAGTAAATTTCGTCATCTTGTTGAAATTGCACTTCAACGAAGTAAATCGGTTTATAAATGGTTTCTACAGGTAAAAATACGCCATCAATCCGAAATGAAGTTTGTTTAATTTCAACGGATGCAAACTGATAATTGTTGGCTTCGTCAGGATGATTGCTAATCAGTTCAAAGAAAATACTCGGTATTTCTTGAAATAGCCGATAAAATATAATGTCAGTTTTCACAAGATTCTACCACTATGATATATATAGGACTTACGCATAAATCCTCTCAAACTTTTATTCCTCTGTGAAACGGACACTTTGCTCAAGTCGGGAAACCCGCCCACGCAAGTGTCCTCCTCTGCGTCCTCTGCGGTTTAATTTTCCTTAACTTGTGCCTAAGTCCTAATAAAAAATACTTTGATTTATTCTTTTGAACCATCCCGCACTTCTAGTAACTGTTCTTTTGTAATACCTAGTATCCTAGAAAGTGGCGCTAATAAATTATCTTCAATAGCTTCACCAGCATAAATATTATTGAGTTCATCTGGTGAAAGTTTAAATGTATCGCAGAATTTAGCAAACTCCTGACTACTCAAATCCAGCGCCTTTTGTCTTTCAGTTAATAAAAGCGCGATCGCTCTCGTTCCGTACTTGGGACGCTTACTCATTTTGATATATTTTTTGATCAAATTGCTTACTTCTTTGCTCTCACCATTAGTTTCTTTAACTAAATCAATACAAGCCAATTTCAGTGCTTTTTTTAAAACTTCATCCTCATTTAAAAACTTAATAATTTCATTGGCATATTCTTTTTTGAAAAACCCAGCTAAATCACCTTTATAATAAACTGGGACAAAAGCATCGCTTGATTCTACTTGCCAAGCTGAAGGTTCATTAGGTAGTGACATAAATACACCTCAAAAAAATAAAATTTTTTCACATTATCTCAATTAATTTCAAAGGTTTCCACACCCAATCCTGGCTTACTTTTCTCTTTACCAGTGCTATCTTATGCACAACAAATAAAAAGCAAGACTTTGATAAAATTTGTATTTATTATTATTTATTTGTAATAAAAATTAATATTTGCGTATATTCATGTCAATAAAATTACAAGTTTACTTGTAAACAGAAGCGCGATCGCAAACATTCAACTAACTATTTAACTGGCTTTAACTTCATCTACCGCAGCTTCCGCAGCCGCAGCTAATCTATCCATTACCACTCTCCCAATGATGGCGACTTCGCTTAACGGCATAGATTTGATGTACTTGACAATCTGATTTACATCGGAGGATTCTGACACTGGCTTAACACCAAGGTAGTTAAGCAATTCCTCCATCGTATAGCCTGCTCTCGCTGCAATGTTGGCTAAATTTTGTGTATCTGGAATCGACTCGCCTTTTTCCCACAATTGCACCGCAGTAGCCGAAACGCCCAGAAGCTTACCAAAAGCTCTTTGACTCATCGAGCCACGAGCCATTTTCACGACTTCAATCAGTTTCTTTCTAGCTTCTAAATCCACTGCTGTAGTATTTTTCCCTGAATTGACTAGTTTATTGTCGCCGATAAATAAATATTTAATTTAGGCATTTAGGCATTTACAAGTTTACTTGCCAATGGTAAATTAAATCTAGGCTTGACAATTACAAGTTTAAATATAAATTTGTCTAAATTAGCGATACTCATCCATTTTATCGCGGAAATTCGTTACAGACTGCAAGCTGTCAAATTAGGGGAAAAAGGTGCATCATGTTGCGTAAGCCGCGCAAAATCATGTTATTGATTGGTTTAACTAGCTTTGGCTTCATCTTCAGACGCTTGGGCTACAGCAGCCAGTCTATCAGCCGCCGCCTGAACAATTTGCGCCACTTGGTTAAGAGGCATGTGCTTGATTTGTCTCAAAATCAAACTTAAATCTGAAGTTTCTGGTATTGGTTTGCCATCTAAGCAACCGAGTAATTCTTCTAATGTATAGCCTGCTCTAGCTGCTATTTTCGCTAAATACTCGGTATCTGGAACGTTTACACCCTTTTCCCACAATTGAACAGCAGTAGCCGAAACTCCCAAAAGCTTGCCAAATGCTCGCTGACTCATGGAACCACGAGCTAATTTGATAATTTCAATCAGTTTTTCTCTGCTTTCAATGTTCACTGCTTGTTTAGCTATTCAACTGCGTTATTTACAAGTTTAATCAGCAATCTTTACAATTTTAATTTTCGATTGACATTGATAGTTGTCAATAGTATATTAAAGTTTAAGTTTTAATATAACAATTTTCCTTTAAATATTGAGATAACGCCAGTAGTAAATTTGTGCCATGACTGTTACTTGCTTAAAAGGTGCATTATGTTGTGTAGTCCGCGCAAAATTAACTCCTATCGCCGTAAAGGTCACAGCCTGATTAGGTCTAATAAAATTAAACCAGAACAATGGTTTATTTCTCATCCTGAGGCGAAAGCAGCTTTAAACGCTAAAGGCTACAAGGTGAAGCAAATCAAGAAAATCCATTGCCTGAAGCATCAAGTTTGTATTTCCTATTGGGATGAAAAAGGTAATATTTGCAGCAGCTTTTTCAGCTACCGAATTTTTCAGCGTTGGCAACAGGAAGTAGAAAAATTAATTGATACCTGTCAAACACTAAGTGATTGGAAAATATTAAATCATATTCTGAAGCATGAATTTCTTTACTACCAATATTTTCAGGAAATGGTAGAGGCAATTTCTATTGCATTAGAAAACCGCTTATCGGTGTTAAAAGTAACATCACAACAAGCGGTTGGAGATAATTTATTAAACGAACAATTAGCTTGTAGCACCAGAAGCCGCTAACTCTGCCAAACGTTCCTGCTGGTCTTGAGAGATACAAGATTGTATAACTGATTCTAAATCGCCTTCCAATACAGGGTTAAGAGAATAGTTTTGTCCCAGACGGTGATCGGTAACGCGGTTATCTTTATAATTGTAGGTGCGAATTTTTTCCGATCGCGATCCTGTACCAACTTGCGATCGCCGCATCGAAGTTACAGCTTCTTGTTGTTCCCGTAACTTCATTTCGTACAGTTTCGCCCGCAAAATTTGCATCGCCCGTTCTTTGTTTTGCAACTGGCTGCGTTCTTCTGTACAGAAAATCCGAATCCCGGTAGGTTTGTGCATCAAGTCAACAGCAGTTTCCACCTTGTTGACGTTTTGTCCACCAGCACCACCAGAACGAGCCGTAGTCATTTCAATATCCTTGGGGTCAATGTGGATTTCCACATCATCCACTTCTGGCATAATTGCGACTGTGGCTGTAGAAGTGTGAACCCTTCCGCCAGCTTCCGTTGCAGGTACGCGCTGAACCCGATGGACTCCGGCTTCAAACTTCAGCTTACTGTAAACACTATCACCCTGAATTTCCAGGATTACTTCTTTAAAACCGCCCATTTCCCCTAGTGACTCGCTCACTAGTTTCACTTTCCAACTTTGGCTGTCAGCGTAGCGAGAGTACATCCGCAGTAAGTCGCCAGCCCAAATACTCGCTTCATCACCGCCAGTACCAGCACGAATTTCCAACATGATGTTTTTATCATCGTTGGGATCGCGGGGTAGCAATAATATTTTTAAGCGGTTCTCTAAATATTCTATTTTTTGTTCTAGTTCGTCTACTTCCAGGGCTGCCATTTCTTGCAACTCCGGGTCACTCGCCGATTCTTTGTAAACCTGACGCGCTCCGATCAAATCTTCTTGAGCTACTTTCCAAGTTTCATAGGTATTAACTACCTCTTCCAAAGAAGAACGAGATTTAGCAATTTGTTGAAACTCGTCAGGATTTCTCGCGGTATCGGGGTCACCAAGACGACGAGTTAATTCATTAAAAGTTTGTTCAACAGATTTTAGTTTGTCCAGCAGGTATGATTCAGCCATGATGAGTGCGATCGCTCCTTAAAAATAACAAATTGGCTCAAGCATTAAATGACAATCGACCCAGCTGATTGCAGGGTCGTCGTTAACCGCAGAGCCAACCCGCTACTTTTTGTCTGTGTCGCCTGAGGTTTGAGTGCTGCTCATACCGTACTTGCGCAGGAAGCGTTCTACTCGACCCTCAGTATCAATAATCTTCTGAGTGCCGGTGTAAAAAGGATGGTTTCCAGACCAAACATCTACGTGCAGTTCTGGCTTAGTAGAGCCAACAGTCATCACTACTTGACCGTTGCAGTAAACTTTCGCATCTGGATACCACTGGGGATGAATATCAGGTTTAGCCATTTTTCCTTTTGTGGTCAATCTATATACATTATAACTTTCAGATGATGGCAGGGACTAGAGACTAGAGGCTAGGGGCTAGATAATTAAAAATGCCCAATTACGCCACTTGCTTCAAGCCGGGAAACCCGTCCAACGCAGTGGCTCCCCAATGCCCAATGCCCAATGCCCTACCGTTTTGAGTACTGAGGTGCTTTGCGAGCTTTGTGTAAACCGTATTTCTTCCGTTCTTTAGCTCTGGGATCGCGAGTTAGGTAACCTTCTGTTTTTAAAGGTGAACGGTTATCTGGATCTAGTTGGCATAAAGCACGAGCTACACCCAAACGAATAGAATCAGCTTGTCCGGTCAAACCACCGCCTTCAGCTTTCACCAAAATGTCATATTCACTCTCTAATCCCAAGGTTTCTAGAGGGCCTTTGATGACACCTAAGTAGTTGGCGTTGAACTGGAAGTACAAGTTACCATCTTTACCGTTAACAATCAGTTGACCGCTACCGGGAACGAGACGAACTCTTGCTATTGCTGACTTACGACGGCCAGTACCCCAGTATACGGCACGACCGCTAGTAGTTTCTGCTACTGCTACCATTAACTTTCTGCTCCAGGAATTGTATTAACTTTGAGTTCTTTTGGTTGTTGTGCTGCATGGGGGTGAGTGGGGCCAGCATAAACTTTCAGCTTGGTGAACAATTGCTTACCCAGGCTGTTTTTAGGTAACATCCCTTTCACAGCATGTTCAACAATTCTTTCTGGCAAACGCTGTTGCAGCTTGGCGAAGGTTTCTGTCTTCATCCCGCCAGGACGACCAGAATGACGACGGTAGAGTTTTTGGGTACGTTTTTTACCTGTAACGGCTACCTTATCGGCATTGATCACGATGACAAAATCACCTGTATCGAGGTGGGGAGTATATTCAGCTTTCTTTTTGCCTCTCAAAACCATAGCGATTTCACTAGCGAGGCGGCCGAGGCGTTGGTCTGTAGCATCTACTACGTACCACTCACGCTCAAGAGAATCTTGAGAAGGAAGGTATGTTTTAGTCATTTGTAATTTGTCCCTTGTCATTTTTGGTTGTCAGTTGTCAGTTGTCAGTTGTCATTGGACTATTGACTGTTGACCATTGACTCTTGACTAAAAACGAATTTTGGCAGATTGTCATACCAAACATTTGGGGAAAAAGGGAAATCTGGATAGCCGACTCGCAACAAGCACAAACCTTGGGGAGGTGCGGCATATTTCACTTCTTCTCGTCGTTCAGCTTTCCACAATTCAGTAAAGTTAGCTAGGGTGCGCTGTCCAGTACCTACTTGTACCAGCATCCCTACTAATAGCCGAACCATGCCATACAAAAATCCATCTGCCTGGATTTCAATATGAATTAATGGCCCGTTACGATGACATTCTGCTGCTTGTACTTCTACCCAAGAATGCGATCGCTTTGAGCCTGCACGATGAAAAGCAGCTAGATGATGCTTTCCCAGCAGGGGTTTCAGGGCAGCTTTGATTAAGGTTTCATCTAGGGGTGCATAATAATAATGCCAACTGAAGGGTCGCACAAACAAGTTCGGCTGATCTTCAGTGTATATCGTGTAGCGATACCGTCGATAGGCTGCACTAAAACGAGCGTGCCAACGGTGACCTACACCTGCTGAAGCCCTGATTAATATATCATTGGGCAAATAGCTATTAAGAACGGCTGCCCACTTTTGAGGTGGAATTAAACCCGTAGCTTCAAAATGGGCGACTTGGGCGGCGGCGTGAACTCCCGCATCGGTTCTGCCTGCACCATGTAGTGTTACATGATACCCAAGAATTTTCGCGATCGCTGTTTCTATCTCTTCTTGAACTGTACGCTGTTGCTTTTGCCGTTGCCAGCCATGAAAATGAGTGCCCAAGTATTGAATTACTAGGGCTACTCGATGAGTTTCTCTTGGCTGGTGGCTTTCTATCATACAGATTTGTTTTGTCAATTGTCAGTTGTCAGTTGTCATTGGACTGTTGACTGTTGACTGTTGACTGTTGACTGTTGATTTAAACTAGTTCAATAATCGCCATCTCAGCATTATCGCCCCGACGAGGTACTGTATGCAGGATGCGGGTGTAACCACCTTGACGATTTGCATAGCGAGTGGAAGCTTGCTCAAATAGAGCATGAACTAGTGATTTATCGTAGATGTAGCCCAAAGCTTGGCGACGTGCTGCTAAGGAGCCATCTTTAGCTAAGGTAATCATTTTATCTACTTCCGCGCGTACTACTTTAGCTCTAACTAAAGTAGTGGTAATTCGTCCATGACGGACTAGTTCAGTAGTCAGCGCCCGTAACAAAGCACGACGCTGATCTGCTGGTTTACCAAGTTTCTTGACCCGACAACGGTGACGCATAATAATGCAATATCAATTACTAACGTACTAACGGTTTTGATTTTAGCTGTGTTTAGAGCTTCTTTCTTGGGGTAGGGTAATGCCTAAGCGTCGCTGTAAAGCTTCAACTACTTCTTCGGCTGACTTCTGACCAAAGTTTTTAATTTCTAACAGGTCTTCTTGGGTATAATCCAGCAAGTCGGCTACAGAGTTAACTTGTGCGCGCTTGAGACAGTTGTATGCCCTGACAGAAAGCTGTAATTCTTCGATGGGAATTTGAGCGGTAGGATCGTCGGGAATATCTGAACCTGTATCGGTGGGTTCTAGTGATATATCTTTTAGTGGGTTGAATAAATCTACCAGAATGCCCGCAGCCGATGATAGTGCTTCTTGGGGAGAGATACTACCATTAGTCCAAACTTCTAATAGCAATCGGTCTTTGGCGATCGAGCCGTCCCCACGGGCATCTTCGACACTATAGTTGACTTTTCGCACTGGCATAAACACCGAGTCGATTTGTAAGAAGTCCAAAGATGTGGCTTCTTCCCGTCCCCGTTCTACGGTGCGATAACCTTTACCTCTCTCGATCCGAAATTCCATTTCTAGTTTGCCGCCTTCAGCTAAGGTGGCTACATATTGGGTAGGATCGATGATTTCTACTTCACTTGGCAAATCAAAATGTGCCGCCGTAACGGTTGCAGGGCCATTAACGAGTAACCGCCCTATTTGCGGTTGAGAGGAATAACTTTTGAGAATGACTTCCTTCATTTTCATGAGGATTTCCAGCACATCTTCCCGCACACCCGGAACTGTGGCGAACTCGTGTGAAACACCTGCAATCCTTACTGCTGTAACTGCTGTCCCCTCTAGATTGGACAGTAAAACCCGCCTTAAGGCGTTGCCTACTGTCGTTCCTTGACCGCGTTCTAGAGGTTCCAAGACAAATTTACTGTAATGGCTTCGACTTTCCTCAGTTGTAGACTCTACACATTCAATTTGAAACTGCGCCACGGAGTTGCCTCCCTCTGTTTAAGGTGCTGCTAGTAGGCAAATCGCTTGCCTCCCGAATTTAGTTCTTGCCCTGAAGCTTACTCTAGGTATGTCAATCTGCCAACTGCAAATGTCGCTAATTGCACTCCTAATTCAGCTTTTGGGCGATAATATTTAATTCTTTGGGTATTCCGAAAAATTTCCAGCTTCCTGTTGCTAGGATTTGCTCGTTTTTAGGTTACCCAAGCCGTCTGAAGTCCAAAGCCACAATTTTGCCACAGCAGTTTGCTTTTCTTTGGTTCAAGCAGGCATTACAGGTGACTTTTCCGTGCTCGAACTTCTTGCTTTCACCGCCCTCAAGGTTAGTGTTAAACTCGGCGGCGCTTGGGCGGACGGCAACCGTTATGAGGAATTGGAGTGATATCCCGAATCAAGGTAATTTCCAATCCTGCACCTTGGAGTGCGCGGATCGCAGTTTCTCTACCTGCGCCAGGTCCACTTACCATGACCTCAATTTGCCGCATTCCTTGGTCGATGGCTCGACGCGCAGCACTTTCAGCAGCAGTTTGCGCAGCAAAGGGAGTTCCTTTTTTTGCGCCTTTAAAACCGCTAGAACCAGCACTTGCCCAAGAAATCACATCGCCGTTTTGATCGGTAATGGTGACAATGCTATTGTTGAAAGTAGACTGGATGTAAGCCATACCGTTGGGTACGTTGCGCTTTTGCTTCTTGCTTCCGGTTTTTTTGGTTGGTTGTCGCGCCATATTTGTGTAGTGAATGTAAGGTAAACCTTGCTCGGATGAGCAAGCATGAACATATTATTTATTTGCCTGGTGCTTTCTTCTTACCTGCCACTGTCTGCCTTCTACCGCGACGGGTTCTGGCATTGGTGCGAGTTCTTTGTCCTCTTACTGGTAAGCCCATGCGATGACGCCGACCTCTGTAAGTACCAATATCAATCAGGCGCTTGATGTTCATCGCTTCCCATCGGCGCAAGTCACCTTCAACTTGATAGTTGCTTTCGATTTCGGCTCTTAGGGCAGCAATATCAGCATCACTGAGTTCTTTAACGCGGGTGTCTGGGTTAACACCTGTAGTCGCTAATATTTCTTGCGACCGAGATAAACCAATTCCGTAGATATAGGTGAGACCAATCTCGACACGCTTGTCGCGTGGCAGGTCTACTCCGGCAATACGTGCCACAATGAATTTCTCCCTCTTGTTCTGGCTATTGCTGTGATAAAAATGCGGTTAAGCGCATTTTGGGCTTTGTCTGGCGTTTTTGTGTCGCATTTAGTTCTGATTGATTATCAGAACACTAGCCTTGACGTTGCTTATGCTTGGGGTTAACACAAATCACCATAACGCGACCACGGCGTTTGATCACGTTACACTTTTCGCAAATCTTTTTGACTGAGGCTCGGACTTTCATGCCTTTTGTAATTAACTCCAAATAGTGAATTATAGCATTTTTACAGAAATTAGTCAGTTAAATGACTAGGGAACACCCAACAAAGGGATTATATGGTAATATTCTCTACATAACCTTACTTCTTGCGCAGTCGATAGGTGATTCTACCTTTTGTCAAGTCGTAGGGAGTTAACTCCACTTTGACGCGATCGCCAGGTAAAATCTTGATATAATTTCGGCGGATTTTGCCGGAAATGTGTGCCAGGACATTAAAGCCATTATCCAAGTCAACGCGAAACATCGCATTGGGTAATGACTCGGTGACTGTCCCTTCCATTTCAATCAAATCTTGTTTAGACAACTTGTTTTTTCCTCAACTCAACATTCTCCTGTTCTATTGCTTGAGCTTCATTTGCAAGAGAACATACTTTACGAAATATATCAACAGTTTCTTAATATATCTTAGCTAAAGTTGCTATCTGCCCTACACAGCCAGACAGCCAAGAATTTTATCTGGGCAATTAATTGGGGATATGGGAGAAATTTCATCTAGGGATTTCTCCCGGCTACCCCTGATATATCTGCTTGCTTAAGACTCGATTACCTTTTGCAGCGCGCTTGTGACTTCTTCTGGGGACTGATTACCATTAACAGTGAGTAGCTTTTGGCGATCGCCATAATAATCAATCAAAGGTGCAGTTTCCGAGCGATAAACTTCGAGACGACGACGAATCACTTCTTCGCTATCATCCTTTCTCCCTCTAGCCAGTAACCTAGTAACCACCACATCATCGGGGACATCAAGGTTTACTACCTTTTCGCCACCTTGATGAGTTGTTTCCAGCAGTTCTCCTAAAAAAGCTGCTTGTGTTACTTTCCGAGGAAAGCCATCGAGAATCCAACCAGATTGAGCATCAGGTTGCTCTAGCCGCTCCTGTACCAAGTCCTGTACTAGCTGATCGGGAACTAACTCACCGCTATCAACATAACTTTGAGCTTTAACTCCCAAAGGAGTTTGGTCTTTCATCGCTTGTCTTAAGATATCACCCGTAGAAATATGGGGAATCTGCAAGTGAAGAGCCAATTTTTGAGATTGTGTTCCTTTACCAGCTCCAGGTGGCCCCAAGAAGATTAATCGCGTCACTATTGTTTCACCATTCCTTCATAGCGCTGAGATATTACGTAGGTTTGGACTTGCTTCGCCGTGTCAATTGCCACACCAACCAAGATTAATAAAGATGTAGCTCCTAATCCCTTAAAGGTTGGTACTCCTAAAGCACTTTCCACAGCAGTGGGGATAATTGCCACAAAGCCCAAAAAGATTGCACCTAAAAAAGTCAGTCGATTAATTACCCGCTCGATATACTCACTAGTTGCTTTACCAGGGCGAATTCCGGGAATACTTGAACCCATCTTCTTCAAGTTCTGGGCTACATCTACGGGGTTGACAATCAACGAAGAATAGAAATAGCTGAAGAAAACAATAGAAATTAAGTAAACCAAGGCATAAGCCCAAGGCTGAGAACCACCGGGACTGAGGTAAGTGTTAACAATCCTCGCCAAATCCGGGTTTTTCGTGAAATTAGCAATTAATAGTGGCAAACTCAGGATAGCTGCGGCAAAAATAATTGGCATCACGCCACCAGAGTTAAGTCGCAGAGGTAGGTAGCTACGTTGTTCAGCCAAAACTCGCCGCCCCACTTGACGCCTTGCGGAAATAATCGGGATGCGGCGAATGCCTTCCTGCACAAATACAATACCAACAATTGTCGCCAGGAAAACTACTACCAGCACAATCACCCGACCGACAATTTCCCGACCGCCAACTTGCACTAAGTCAATGGTATCTCCCAAAGATTTTGGCAGGGACGCCACAATATTGACAAAAATCAACAATGATGCTCCATTACCAATACCTCTTTCGGTAATCAGTTCTGATGCCCACATCACGAACATTGAACCGGCGGTAAGAGCGATCGCAGTTTCTGCTACAAATAAGGGGCCTGGCTGTAAGGCAAACTGTTGGAGGAAAAGAGCCGAAAAAGCTGTACTTTGAATAATTGCCCAACCTACAGTGACATAGCGAGTAATTTGCGAAATTTTCCGCCGCCCCGCTTCACCTTCATCTTTCTGTAACTTTTCTAAAGAAGGTATGGCCGCAGTGAGTAATTGGATAATAATGGACGCATTAATAAAGGGCAAAATACCCAAAGCAAAGACTCCCAAAGTTGAAAGTCCCCTGCCGGAAAATATATCCAATAAACCAAAAATGGAATTATTTCCCGATATAGCGTCATGAAACCTAGTTCTATCAATACCAGGTACAGGCAGAAAAATGCCCAGGCGAACCAAAATTAAAATACCGACAGTTACAAGCAGCCTACCTCTCAGTCCAGCTGCTTGAGCCATCTGCATAAAAGTTTCTTGAGCCGTTGGGGCTTTGTCTCGACTGATCATAGAGTGCTACCTTTATCGTGAACCAGGCGCTGGAAGCGAGTTGGCTAGCATTTTAAGTGCGCTATTGGGCTTCACTCTGTCACTTCGCAACTTCCTCCAGCTGCCTCAATTTTGCTACGAGCTTGGCCCGTGAAAGCTGCTGCTTTGACTGTGAGTGGAACGTTCAGTTCCCCGTTACCCAAAATTTTCAATGGGCCTTTTGCCGCAGTCAGAATACCGGCTGCTCTTAAGGATTCCAAAGTTACTTCTGTATTGGCAGGCAAAGAAGCTAGCTTATCTACATTAATCGTAGTGTAAATTTTCCGATTAACTTGGGGAAAACCTTTCAACTTGGGTAAGCGGCGGTACAATGGCTGCTGACCACCTTCAAAGCCTGGGCGGGTACCGCTACCAGAACGAGATTTTTGCCCCCGCATCCCTAAACCGGCACTTGCACCTTGTCCTGCGGAAATACCTCTACCTACACGCTTACGGCGTTTTTTTGAGCCTTTTTGAGGCTTGGCATCGTTGAGTCTCATGATGTAAATAGTAATTTTTTACACAAATACTCGGAAAAATTGGCTCTACTAAACAATGTAGAGATTTTCAATAGGAACACCCCGATCTTCAGCGACTTCATTTAAAGTACGCAGGGTAGATAAGGCGTTGACTGCGGCTCTAGCATTGTTGAGTGGATTGTTGGAGCCGAGTTGTTTCGCTAGGACGTTACGTACTCCAGCTAATTCCAATACAGTCCGCACAGCACCACCAGCAATTACCCCAGTACCGGGTGCGGCTGGGCGCATAATCACCTTAGCTCCACCACCTACACCATCAATGGGGTGGGGTATAGAATTAGACTTGGTAATGGGGATGTCAATGAGATGTTTTTTACCGTCGGCTACGCCTTTTTTCACCGCGCCAATGACATCTGAGGCTTTACCTACACCAACACCAACTTGACCGCGTTCGTTACCAACGACGACGATCGCGCGGAAGCTGAGTTTTTTACCACCTTTGACGACTTTACTCACCCGGCGGATTTGAATGACTCGCTCTTGCCAATTGGTTTCTTCTTTTTTTGCGCGGTTTGCTTTACGACGACCAGTTGCCATAATTAAATGCTCTCTGTTAGTCAATTGTCAGTTGTCAGTTGTCAGTTGTCAGTTGTCAGTTGTTAGTGGTTGTTGAACAAATGACTAATGACTTAGACAAATGACTTTAGAAATCTAAACCAGCTTCACGAGCGGCGTCAGCTAGTGCTTGGATGCGACCGTGGTAAAGGTTACCACCGCGATCGAAGACGACTTTCGTGATGCCTTTTTCTAGCGATCGCGCTGCTATGAGTTTGCCAACTTGCACTGATGCGTCACGGTTAGCACCTGAGACTAAACTCGATTTCAACCCTGGTTCTACAGTTGAAGCTGAAACCAAAGTATGATGCTGAGTATCATCAATTACTTGAGCGTAAATATGCTCGTTGGAGCGAAATACAGCTAGGCGTGGACGTTCTGGAGAGCCTTGAACTTTACCACGGATACGTCTATGGCGACGTGTTTTTGATTCTCTACGAGTAAGTTTCATGTTTACTTCTTACCACTCTTACCAGTCTTACCAGCTTTCCGTCTGACCACTTCACCGGCGTAGCGAATACCCTTACCTTTATAAGGTTCTGGTTTCCGAACCGCACGAATTTTCGCTGCTGTGTTACCTACGATTTCTTTGTCATAGCCACTGACTATGACGTTAGTTGTACCTTCCACAGCAAACTGAATACCTTCGGGTGGTTCAATTTGTACCTGATGGCTGTAACCCATGTTTAAAACTAGGTTACGACCTTGCACTTGTGCCCGGTAACCAACACCTTGGATTTCTAAACGGCGTTGAAAACCTTGAGACACGCCCTCAACCATATTGGCTACTAAGGTACGGCTCAAACCATGCATTTGTCTGGCGGTACGAGAATCATCCCGACGGGTTACCAGTAATGTTTCGCCTTCTTGAGAGACTATCACTTGAGTAGGTAAATCACGAGAAAGTTCTCCTTTAGGCCCTTTGACGACAACTTTTGTGCCATCAATCGCCACTTGCACTTTGGCGGGAATAGTAATTGGACGTTTACCAATACGAGACATGACTTTTTGTCCTTTGTCAGTTGTCAGTTGTCAGTTGTCAGTTGTCAGTTGCCAGTTGTCAATGAAGATTGACCATTGACTATTGACTATTGACTATTGACTATTGACGATTAATTACCAGACATAGCACAGTACTTCGCCACCCAAGTTCTGACGCCGCGCTTCACGGTCGGTCATGATTCCACTGGATGTTGAAATAACGGCGATGCCGATACCACCGAGTACTCTGGGTAAATCTTTGCGATTAGAATAAACCCGCAAACCAGGCTTACTTACGCGCTTGAGGGCAGTAATTAGTGGTTGACGATTTTTACCCTTATATTTCAGGGAAATCACCAAGTTACGTTTTACGCCTTCTCCTGATTCTTCAAATTCAGCAATAAAGCCTTCATCTCGTAGTACTTTCGCAATACTACGGGTGATTTTTGTCGCAGGCACTAGTGTAGTTTGATGCCTCGCCAAATTGGCATTGCGGATGCGCGTCAGCATATCTGCAATTGTGTCGTTAGCCGCCATCGTTCCCTCTTTAGATGAACTTATTGATCGCGAAAAGGCATACCCAATTCTTTCAGTAGGGCGCGACCTTCTTCGTCGTTTTTCGCTGTGGTGATGATGGAAATATCTAGACCACGGATTTGATCGATGCTGTCGTACTCGATTTCTGGAAAAATTAGCTGTTCTCTTACACCTAGTGTGTAGTTACCGCGACCATCAAAGCTTTTGGGGCTAACGCCGCGAAAATCTCTAATTCTAGGTAGGGACAAGCTAATCAGTCTATCAAGGAAGGCATACATTCTTTCGCCTCTCAAGGTGACCATGATGCCAACAGGCATACCTTGACGAATTTTGAAGCCTGCGATCGCTTTTTTCGCTCTGGTTACTACTGGTTTTTGACCAGTAATCACCGCAATTTCGTTGAGAGACGCTTCTAATGCTTTCGCATTTTGAGCCGCTTCCCCTAAACCTCGGTTTACAGTAACTTTCACCAACTTTGGTACTTGATGAACGTTAGTATACTGAAACTGATTGGTCAGTTTGGGAACGATTGTCTCTTGGTATAAGGTTTTTAGTCTTGTTGTCGCCATAGTTTTTTCCTGTTTATCCCTGGGCTTGGTCAGGGAACCTCGAAGTTTAGATTTTAGATTTTGGATTTTAGATTGAATTTAAAATCTCATCTAAAATCGTCCCTTGGCGGATGATTATTTATCTAAAATCTCGCCAGTTTTCTTGAGCTTCCGCACTTTTTTACCTTCAGCAGTGAAGGTGTAGCATACGCGACTGGCGACATTTTGCTTAGTCGAGTAAAGCATCACGTTGGAGCTGTGAATCGGGTATTCTTGGGTAACTATTTTTCCTGATTCACCCTCTTGCTGAGGCTTTACATGCTTAGTTTTAATATTGACGCCTTTGACAATAACTTTACTTAGTTGAGGCAGTGCTTTGATCACTTCACCAACTTTTCCTTTGTCTTTACCAGCAATCACTTGTACAGTGTCGCCAGTTTTGACGTGCATTTTATGAAACACCTTGGGTTGTGGCTGTTTTACCATTACAGCACCTCCGGAGCCAATGAAACAATTTTGGTGAAGTTTTTATCACGCAGTTCCCGTGCTACTGGGCCAAATACCCGTGTGCCTCTGGGGTTACCATCTTTGTTGATGATCACTGCGGCGTTATCGTCAAAGCGAATGCTCATACCGCTATCTCTATTGATACTTTTGCGAGTGCGGACAATTACTGCCTCGACCACATCTGACTTTTTCACAGCCATATTGGGTTGAGCATCTTTGACAACGGCAATAATTTTATCACCCACGCCGCCATAACGACGGTTGCCAGCGCCTAATACGCGGATGCACATTAGCTTCCGGGCACCGCTATTATCTGCGACATTCAGGTAAGTCTGGGGTTGAATCACAATTTGTCTCCCTTGTTAAGTTGTTAATTTGATAACAACTATTAAGTTGTAGCTTTAGCGTTGAGAATTTCTGTGACTTGCCAGCGCTTGGTTTTGCTCAGGGGTCTAGTTTCCTGAATGCGAACGCGATCGCCCACTTTGCACTGATTCTCTTCATCGTGAGCTTTATAGCGCCGGGTCTGAACTACAATTTTGCCGTACTTGGGGTGAGGAGCGCGGTTTTCTACGGCTACTACTACCGTTTTTTGCATTTTATCGCTCACTACCAAGCCAACTCGTTCTTTGACTGCCATAATCTCCTACTTTTGTTCTTGAGACTGTTGACTTGCTGCCCGTTTCCGTTCTCCTTCTACCGTTAGCAGTTGTGCTAGGCGATGTCGGGCATGTTTAAACTGATGGGGCTTGTCTAATTGTCTGGTCGCTTTTTGCAAGCGCAATTGAAATAGTTGTCTTTTAACAGCAACAATTTCCTCAGCCAGTTTCTCGTCAGTTAATTCTCTAGCTTCTGAAACTTTGGGAAGAGGCATAACCTACTCCTGCTCCTGTATTTCCTGTATTTGGGGGCGGACAATAAATTTGGTTTTAATTGGCAGCTTGTATGCAGCCAAGCGCATGGCTTCGCGGGCGATTTCTTCAGAAACACCAGCGATTTCAAACAAAATCCGTCCTGGCTTAACTACAGCTACCCAAAATTCTGGGTTACCTTTACCGGAACCCATCCGGGTTTCTGCTGGGCGCATGGTTACGGGTTTATCAGGGAAAATCCGAATCCAAATTTGTCCACCCCGGCGAATGTAACGAGTCATGGCTCGACGGGAAGCCTCGATTTGCCTTGAGGTAATCCAAGCGGGTTCTTGAGCTTGGAGTGCAAAATCGCCAAAGTTCAGGGTACTACCACGGTGGGCTAGCCCCTCCATCCGTCCGCGTTGTTGTTTGCGGAATTTAGTTCTTCTAGGACTTAACATGGTTTGTCACTTGTCATTTGTCATTTGTCATTTGTCATTTGTCATTTGTCATTACCAAGGACTAAGGACTAATGACTAATGACGATTTACCCTTCATTTGAGCGGTCTTCAAATTGTTGGCGACGGCGTTGTTGTTGACGGCGGCGAGGTTCGCGTTCCCGTTCGCGGGTAGCTGTGGGTGCGGCTTGGGTTTCTTCTTGTCCGGGGATGATTTCGCCCTTAAATACCCACACTTTGATGCCTAAAATACCGTAAACGGTTTTGGCTGTGCAGTAAGAGTAATCAATATCAGCTCTTAAGGTATGTAAGGGTACTCTACCTTCACGAGTCCATTCTGTACGGGCGATTTCTGCGCCGTTTAACCGACCGCTAACTTGAACTTTGATGCCTTGGACGCCTGCACGTTGGGCACGTTGAATAGCTTGGCGGACTACGCGACGGAAAGATACGCGGCGTTCCAATTGTTGAGCGATATATTCAGCAATCAAGTAAGCATCAGCATCGACTCGTTGAACTTCAACTACGTTGATGCGAATTTGGCGATTGCTACCCAACAGTTCTTGGAGTCCGGTACGTAAGGATTCGATACCTTGACCACCACGACCGACAACTACACCAGGTCTAGCTGTGCGGACTTCTAAGTCGATTTGGTCGGCTTTGCGCTCAATTCGGACTTCTGAGATCCCGGCGTTGTTTTGCGCCAATCTGCCCAGCTTTTGTTCTATATATTGACGGAGTTTGTGGTCTTCTTGGAGCAGTTCTGGATATTTGTCAGGAACGGCAAACCAGCGAGATTGGTGTTCTTGTGTAATACCCAGCCGAAAACCAACTGGATGAATTTTTTGTCCCACAAATGCTTCCTCTAAAATTTCTTACTTTACGCAATGTTTTGTGTCTATGAATTATTCCGCAGCAGCGCCAGCGCCTACAGCTACGGTGATATGACACGTTGGCTTGCGAATTTGGTAAGCTCGACCCTGCGCTCTGGGTTGGAATCGTTTGAGTACTGGGCCTTGGTCGGCGTATGCCTGGGTAATGATTAGCTGGGCGCGATCTAAACCAGCATTATGCTCGGCATTAGCGGCAGCGCTTCTGAGAACCTTTAAAATAGGATCGCAGGCGCGATAGGGCATAAATTCCAGGATAATCAGCGCTTCTCGGTACGATTTGCCCCGAATTTGATCGAGTACACGACGCACTTTAAAGGGAGAAATGCGGATAAAACGAGCGATCGCTTTGACTTCAGTAGTATCAGTAGCCATATTTTTTTCCTTTTGTCAATAGTCAATAGTCAATAGTCAATAGTTTTTACTTTGGACTATGGACTTTGGACTTTTGACTATCTCCCTGATTTTTTATCACTTTTGCCATGACCCCTGTAGGTACGTGTAGGGGCAAATTCTCCCAATTTGTGTCCTACCATTTGCTCGCTGACAAACACGGGAACGTGTTGGCGACCATTGTGAACAGCGATGGTGTGACCAACCATCAGGGGTAAAATTGTCGATGCTCTCGACCAAGTTTTAATAACTTGTTTTTCGTTTTTGGCGTTCAGCTTTTCAACTTTGCTGAGTAAGTGATCGGCTACGAAAGGACCTTTTTTTAGAGAACGACCCATAGTGCTATTTTGCTTTTAGGATTTCGGATTTTGGATGCATGAATTTCGGATTTTGGATGACTAGGTATTTTAATTAAGCTTTAAAAGTTTTGAATGCTCATTAGTTAAACCCAATCGAAAATCCAAAATCTAAAATCTAAAATTCTAGGATTCACGACCACCACGACCGCGTTTAGAAGATTTACGGCGACGGCGCACAATGAATTTACTGCTAGCTTTCTTAGGTTTGCGTGTTTTGGCACCCAAAGTAGGTTTACCCCAAGGAGTAACAGGCCCAGATCTCCCAATCGGCGCTCTACCTTCACCACCACCGTGGGGATGGTCTACTGGGTTCATGACGCTACCTCTAACTTTGGGACGGCGTCCTTTCCAGCGATTGCGTCCAGCTTTACCTGCACTTAAGTTTCTGGCGTCGGTGTTACCTACTTGTCCAATGGTGGCGTAACATTCACGGCGAATTAAGCGCACTTCACCAGAAGGTAGCTTGAGGGTAACGTAATTACCTTCTTTGGCGACTACTTGCGCTGTCGCACCAGCTGCACGCACAATTTGACCGCCTTTACCAGGTGTCATTTCCACATTATGTACGCTGGTACCCAAGGGAATATTCGCTAGGGGTAAAGCATTCCCATCTTCAATAGGAGATTCTGGCCCAGCAATAATTTTGGTACCAACTTTTAAGCCGTTGGGATGAAGAATGTACCGCTTTTCGCCATCTTCATATTGCACCAAGGCAATCCGCGCGTTGCGGTTGGGATCGTATTCAATTGCTGTAACTGTAGCGACAATATTTCTTTTATCTCTTTTAAAATCGATAATCCGATACAGTCTTTTGTGTCCGCCACCCCGACGACGGCTGGTAATCCGGCCTTGGTTGTTCCGTCCTTTAGCACGATGTACGTACTTAGTCAGGGATTTTTCTGGCTCGGTTTTGGTGATTTCCGCAAAGTCAGAGATTGTAACTTGGCGAGTACTAGGGGTATAGGGGCGATAAGAACGAGTACCCATCTTTGTTTTAGACCTCTGGGAATAGAACTTGTCTAACCTTCTCTACATCCCCAGCTGCGATAGTAACAACCGCTTTCTTGTATTGGGGCTTGTAACCAATAAATTTACCCACGCGCTTCTTTTTTCTGGGTGGGTTACAAGTATTGACTTTGACAACCTTGACCTGAAATAAGTCTTCGATGGCAGCTTTAATTTCTGGTTTGGTAGCCTTGGGAGTTACTTCAAATGTATATTTGTTTAACTCCATCAGGATTGTCGCCTTTTCTGTAACAATCGGGCGACGAATTAAGTCAGCTAGGTTGCGGGGGTCGAAGTTAGGCACTGTAGACCTCCTGAATTTTTGCAAGGGCTGATGCTGTAACGACTATTTTGTCAGCGTGCAGTAAATCGAAAACGTTTAACTGATCTGCTGCAATTAGCTTTAAATTTTCGACGTTGCGGGCGGATAAATTCACGTTTTCCGCAATGTCAGACAAAATTAACAGTGTCTTATTTTCTGGTGCAGCTCCCCAACGCGCTAGTGCTGCGACTAATTCTTTCGTTTTGGGGCGGGATAGCTGTTCGCTAAATTCTTCTACAACAATCAAGTCGTCCACACGGCTCACAAATGCTGTGCGCAGTGCTAAACGCCGCTCTTTGCGGTTCATTTTTAAATCATAATCTCTGGGTTTGGGGCCAAAGATTACACCACCACCACGCCACAGGGGTGAACGAATAGACCCTGCACGGGCGCGACCTGTACCTTTTTGCCGCCAAGGTTTGCGACCACCACCTCTGACTTCAGAACGGGTTTTTGTACTAGCAGTTCCTTGACGAGCATTGGTCTGTTGTCTCACCAAAGCTCTGTGGACAATATGGGCTGCTGTTTCTTCTTTGGCAACCCGCAACTCAAACGAAGTCTCTCCGACTTGTTCTCCTTGCCAATTTTTAACTATAGTCTCAACCATGTTTGTCACTTGTCCCTTGTCATTTGTCTTTTGTCATTTGTCTTTTGTCACTTGTCCTTAGCCAATGACTAATGACTAATGACTAACAACTAATGACTCTTGACTACTTACCAACTTTCTTGGCAGGTACGATATTTACCAGCGCACCTGGTTTACCAGGAATAGCTCCCTTGATTAGCAGTAAATTGCGCTCTGCATCGACTCGTACTACAGTCAATTTGCGGATTGTGACGCGACTACCACCTAAACGTCCTGCCATCCGTTTACCGGGATAAACACGACCTGGGGTGGTACCTGCACCAATGGAACCGGGTGCTCTATGGTTTTTGGAACCATGTGACATGGGCCCGCGACCAAAGTTGTTGCGCTTTTGGTTGCCTGCAAAACCGCGACCGATACTTGTACCGATTACATCTACAATTTGACCTGCACTAAAAATATCTGCTTTAATTTCTTGACCTAAAGCATAATCGCTGGCAGTATCTGTGCGATACTCGTTCAAATGGCGCAACGCTGGGGCAGATGATTTTGCTAAGTGCCCTAACAACGGTTTGTTTAGCGCTTTGGGTTTAACTTCACTAAAACCAACTTGAATGGACGAATAACCATCAGTTTGTTTAGTTTTTACTTGGGTAACAGTGCATGGGCCCGCTTGGACGACAGTAACAGGAATTGCTACTCCTGCTTCGTCAAATATTTGGGTCATGCCCAGCTTGGTGCCGAGAATCCCTACAGACACAGTAACTGGTTCTCCTTATCTACTTGCTAACCTTGGCATCGGACTCTAAAAGACAGGCTTTTTGTCCACCGATAAATTTAGAGCCGTGTTGGAGGCTCCAAGTTTTCCGGGACACAAAAAACTATGTCCTTACTGTTTGGTGAATCCGTTTACTTTCACTCACCAGTTCACCAGAACAGCCATCAGCACCTTCTTTATAAGAAGGGTTAACTTCTGGAATCAAGGCAAGGCTTGAGGGCTTTGCACTTTGTGCAGCAATGCTTTTATCCAAGCAATTGCTTAGGCACTTTCTGGAGGCAGGCGCTAAAACCGGGCTTGCCGACATTTAGCGACAGCCGTGCTGTAGTTGGACTTAAGCAGCTTCTTGCCACTCAGTATCCTTTAACTAAGGCTGATGTAATGCGACCAAACCAACACTACTGCTTAGTTTCTACTCCGACTAAAATACCTTAAACTATTGTTCAAGGTTTTGCCTACTTTTTCAGGACTACAGGAGTGAATGTAGCCTGGAACTTAGGGTTGGCTTGAATTTTCCAGCCATAAGTTCTATATTTGACCCGAAAGCTTTTTTAGTTTACCAGTCTCCGATCGCTCTACGCTAGCTTTTTGCAAATTTGCTATCAAGTCATTAACTCTTGATGCTTACACTAGCTCAGAATGCCAATAAGAGGGCAGCCTAATTTGCGTATTTGGTCACAATCTAACAATATATATGATTTATTTAGATTTGTCTAGAAAGTTTTTGGGAATAGGGCATTGGGCATTGGGCATTGGGCATTGGGCATTGGGCATTGGGGAAGAAAAGAATAGGTAATAATTATCTTTTCCCTTTGTCTCTCATTCCCGTGCTGTCTAGAGGGAGCAAATTGGTGATGAAGCGATATTGCCGGATGGATTGACAGCAAGTAATCCTAATCTAGATCATAAATTAATTGTTGAGCCTAATTGAACGGTTCACGATAAATAATAGAGATATCTAAAGTGAGATAGAACGAATATCTATGGCGCTACTTACCACTGGCAACGCTTTTATTCGCGAACTAGAAAAAGTTGGTTCTCTTGGTGTTTATGTACCTCCAGAGGGGGGTTATGAAGGTCGGTATCGCCGCCGACTGCGTGCAACCGGCTACGAAACTCTCCACATTAGTGCTAAGGGACTAGGGGATTTGGCTGCCTATCTCACCGGAGTTCATGGCGTCAGACCACCTCATTTGGGTAAAAAAAGTACTGGTAGTGGTGCGGCAGTAGGTAATGTATACTATTTGCCACCTCTGATCGGTTCCCACTTAGAACAGTTACCACCAAAGTCCAAAGGACTCGTATTGTGGATTATTGAGGGACATATTCTTTCCAATCAAGAACTTGATTACTTAACGGCTTTACCACGTTTAGAGCCAAAAGTCAAGGTTGTAATTGAAAGAGGTGGCGATCGCGCTTTTCGTTGGACACCTCTGGAAAAAACGCTGTTAGCTGGTTAGTCAATGGTCAATGGTCAATGGTCAATGGTCAATGGTCAATGTTTAAGGTTAATTACTGTGGACTATTGACTCTGGACTCTGGACTCTGGACTATTGACTATTGACTAAATTCCATCAGCATTTCTATAGTGCTGATGCGAAAACCACAAGATGTAAATAATTTGCGTGCGGCTTCGTTGATGGCTGCGGTGTCTAATCTAATTTGCTTCACTCCCATTTGCTCGAAGCGTTCCACAGCTTGCATCACCATCTGCTTTGCTACTCTTTTTTGGCGATATTCTGGCTCAACCCAAATATCATGAATGAAGGCGTATTCTTGTAACCGATAAATTGGGATTTCGCGTTCAACTGTTGCTACTAAAAACGCTACCAAGTTCTCTTCATCTTCAGTTACTAAAAATACACTGCGTACGCTGGAAGCGTTGGCAACGCCATCGCTATTTGCTAACCGCCCTAACCAGTTTTGATAACGCTGTTCTGGATTGGGCAAAAATCCATATTTGGCGGAGTCCCAAGCATCATGTAATGCACAAATCTTTGCAACCATAGGTAAGACTTTGGGGACATCGGCTGGTGTCGCATTGCGGATTTGCATAAGCTTCAGAGTTGGTATGGAAGATAATAGACTTCTTGCATAAATATTGTCGCTGTGTTGACTAGGAGTTTGAAAAGCTCACGCAAAGACGCAAAGACGCAAAGAAGAACGCGAAAATTATGACTTTTGCAAGAGGTCTAATGTTTGAATTGTAGCGAATAGATACGCAAGATTAATTTGTATAAAGTTCTCGCCTGATTTCTGATGCTGAGAAATTGAGTTTGTAACAAAAACTGTAACAACGGCATTATTTACCCGTTTCACCGTCTAGATTGAGGAAAAATCTGCGAGGAATCCCGGAGTAGACGGGTAATGGTGTTAAATGATATCCGAGATTATCAAATTCTGTTTTTGTCGTTGTTCCTTGTTTTGGGAATTGGGACTAGGGATTGGACGCTGCGTCCGGAGTTAATTGGGGTGGCGATCGCAACTTGTCTATTAACTCAATGGATTTTGTCATCGCTAATTAGCCAAGAACACAAGCTGAATCTTCGTAGCGCCCTAATTACCTCCTTAGGACTCAGCTTACTGTTGCGGGCGGATCATTGGACAACAATGGCTTTAGCCGCAGCAAGTGCGATCGCCAGTAAGTTTCTCTTCCAAGTCGGAAATAAGCATTTCTTCAATCCGGCGAATTTTGGCATTATTACCGCTTTATTACTCACCTCTGATGCTTGGGTTTCTCCCGGACAGTGGGGTGAGGACTGGTGGTATGGGCTGTTATTTTTCGGGACTGGGGGGATGATTTTACAACGAGTTGGTCGTTGGGACACTACAGCAGCGTTTTTGGGTTCCTACGCCATGCTAGAGGCAATGCGTAATCTCTGGCTGGGGTGGACTTGGGATGTTTATCTGCATCGGTTGATGAGTGGATCTTTGTTGTTATTTGCTCTATTTATGGTCACCGATCCTCGGTCAATTCCTAATGCCAGAATTGGGCGTATACTCTGGGCAGTCTGCATTGCTCTATTCACTTTTATACTGCGGAATTACTTCTTTATTTCCAGCGCAGTTTTTTGGGCATTATTTATCCTAGCGCCATTAACGCTGCTATTCGATGTCTTTTTCTCCGCTCCTAAATATTCCTGGCTAAGTAAAGAAGATAACAACAATGTTACTGATAATTCTCCCGTCCCTAGCCCCTAACCCCTTTAACAAAATCGAGAAATAAAATGAAACCTTTAAAATTCTTCATCCCCATAGTGATGGTGTTGGTAGCTGTACTGTGCTTTGCGCCGACAGCATGGGCATTTTGCGGATTTTATGTGTCTAAAGCTGACGCCAAGTTATATAACAAAGCTTCTCAAGTAGTAATTGCGCGAGATGGCGATCGCACTGTGTTGACAATGGCAAATGATTTTCAAGGGGAAGTCAAAGATTTTGCGATCGTTGTTCCCGTACCAACTGTTTTGAAAAAAGAGCAAGTTCGCGTTGCTGAACCCAAGATTATTGAACGTCTTGACGCTTTTAGCGCACCCCGCTTGGTAGAATATTTCGATTCAGATCCCTGCGCTCGACTTGATGAGGAAAGAATGCAAGCGGTACCTGCACCATCCGCCAGAAATGAAGGCGGAGCTAGCAGAGCCAGTGCTGATAAATTGGGTGTTACTGTCGAGGCGCGTTTCAATGTCGGTGAATATGACATTGTGATTCTCAGCGCTAAAGAATCGGGTGGATTAGAAACCTGGCTGCGTCAAAATGGTTACAAAATTCCTAAAGGTGCAAAAGATTTACTCAAGCCATATATTCGTTCGGCGATGAAATTCTTTGTTGCTAAAGTCAACCTCGAAAAATTTGAAGACTCTGGTTATCAGTTTTTGCGCCCAATACAAATTTCCTATAAATCGCCAAAGTTCATGTTACCCATCCGCTTAGGTATGGTTAATGCAGTTAGCGAACAGGATGTGATTGTTTATATCCTATCGCCCAAAGGACAAGCAGAAACTACCAATTACCGGACAGTAAAAGTCCCTTCGGATGCTAATATTCCCCTGTATGTCAAAGAGGAATTTGGCGAATTCTATAAGTCCATGTTCCAAACAGCCTACAATAAAGAAGACCGCAAAGTTGCTTTCTTGGAATACGCCTGGGATATGAGCAGTTGCGATCCTTGTTCTGCTGAACCTTTATCGCCGGAAGAACTCAAGCAAGCTGGTGTATTTTGGCTAGATGGGGATTCTAGTGATGACTTTCCCGCATCCCGTCGCAGTGTCCGTCCTCCAGTTTATAACAGTGGTGTTTTCATCAGTCGCTTGCATATCCGCTATACTCGCAATAAGTTTCCTGAAGATCCAATGTTCCAAGAAACTTCTAATCGTGAGTCTTTCCAGGGACGTTATATTTTACAACATCCGTTTTTAGGTGAGGTCAAATGTCCTGCGGGAAGAGAATATAAACAGTCTTTACCTAAACGCTTTGAACAAGAAGCGCAAACTTTAGCCAAGCTAACCAACTGGAAT
The DNA here is from genome assembly GCF_002367995.1 of Calothrix brevissima NIES-22. Lineage (GTDB taxonomy): Bacteria > Cyanobacteriota > Cyanobacteriia > Cyanobacteriales > Nostocaceae > Aulosira > Aulosira brevissima. The sequence continues at coordinate 2,510,214 of NZ_AP018207.1, read as the reverse complement.
ATTCAAGATATTCGCCGCAAGATGAAGTTAACTGTTGGCGAAATTACAAATTCTTGGTGGAAACAATTCTTTTCTTGGTTGGGTTTATAGGTACATAACAGTTCACTAATTTGACTGTAAGTTCCATAATTTCAACGCTTTTGCAAGACGTGGGGACAGTTTATCTCACAAACTCTCTACGTCTTTCCTGTGACTATTTATCAAAATCTTCATTTTCTGGATGAAGCATCAGAATTAATATCACGACGAAGGGTAATTCTTTAGTACATTGTTATACGCCATACTGTGCTATTCTTGCTTTTTAAACCCAGATTGGTATGCTTCAACTTGATGAACAGCTACGCCACTTAGTTACCCAAGCCTGTAAAAATCCACCTGGAAGTCTACAGCGTCAAAAGTTGCTTACACAAATCATTCGCCTGACTGCAAACAAACTCTGGAAGGAAACTGCTTCCTATTATCAAGACGCTCTCCAACAAACTTGGTTATATTTTTGTCGTAATATTTGTGAAGCTAGCACAGGCCAAGCTTACGATCCTAACTATGGAAGTGTTGTAACTTGGTTGAATGCATATTTAAAACGCCGATTACAAGACTTTTATATCAACCAACAACGAGAACAAATTATTAAGGTTCCTTTAAAAGTACTTCAGTCTGGTTCAGGCGATCGCAGTGAGACGATCGATCCTGTAGAAAACCTAGCTGCTACCCCAGAAGCACCGCCAATTTTAGAAAATGTCAGAAATTGGGTAAAAGCAGATACTACGAGAGATTTGCGGGCTACTTATGTGAAAGGCCGTCCTGATGTCAATTGTCAGATATTAATTTTGAAACGCCTACCCCCTGAAGCTAGTTGGAAGGAATTATCTGAGCAATTTGGCTTACCTATCCCGACTTTAAGCAGCTTTTATCAACGTCAATGTTTGCCACGATTGCGTAAATTTGCTGAAGTTGAAGGTTATTTATGAGTTGTGGAAGTAGGCGATCGCTTATTTTTATTTCTCTATAAAATACCTAATTTTGCACTATGAGCAAAAGACGATCCTTTGCTGCTAGCTGTATCAAAATATGTCTCTATTTGAGCAATCAATTTATCTCTCAAGACTTCTATAATCTGCGTTGAGTTTTGCTAGCGTGGTGATATAAGTTGCTGAGAATCAGCAATTAGCTAGACGGAAAGGATTTTAATATGGCGAATTTAAAACTACGTCGCTCAGAAAATGTTCACGGCGATTTTTATGTAGATAATACTTGTATAGATTGTGATACCTGTCGCTGGATGGCTCCGGAAGTATTTCATAGTATTGACGAACAGTCAGCAGTTTATCATCAACCCACAAATCCAACTGAAAGATTAGCAGCACTACAAGCACTTTTATCTTGTCCTACTAATTCTATTGGTACAGTTGAAAAACCTGAAGATATTAAAATTGCTCAAGAAACTCTGCCAATATTAATAGCAGAAAATGTTTACCATTGTGGCTATCACTCAGAAAAATCTTTTGCTGCTGCTAGCTATTTTATTCAACATCCAGCAGGGAATATTTTAGTTGATTCTCCTAGTTTTTCAGCGCCTCTAGTCAAGCGTTTAGAGGACATTGGGGGAATTGCTTATATGTACCTCACCCACAGAGATGATATTGCAGATCATCAAAAGTTTGCCGAACATTTTCATTGTCAGCGCATTCTTCATGCAGATGATATTACTGCGGGTACTCGCAATGTAGAAATCCAACTGACTGGTGTGGAACCATTTGCTTTGAGTGCAGATGTATTAATTATCCCAGTTCCCGGTCATTCCCAAGGGCACACTGTTTTACTTTATCAAAATAAGTTTCTCTTTACTGGCGATCATCTCGCTTGGTCAAATAATTTACAACAATTGGTTGCGTTCCGCGATTTCTGTTGGTATTCTTGGTCAGAACAGATTAAATCAATGAGTAAGTTAGCTGATTACTCATTTGAGTGGGTATTACCTGGTCATGGTCGAAGATTTCATGCTGATGTTGATACCATGCACCAAGAAATGAAAAAGTGTATTGAATGGATGAAAGCTGTTTAGGTATTCTGCTGGAAATTGTTAGGGCATTGTAGTCATTGTGCATTGATTAATAAAACTGCCCTTAGTTCATGCAAGAAAAAAGCTCGGTGACACATAGAAGACTCAAGTCTTGACTAGAAAATATTCAGTTGTGGATAAAAATTGAAAAAGGAGAGCCACTTGGGCAGCTCTCCAGATCATCAGGGTGCATCTATATATCAGATTATAACACATTTGTTATGAGGGGCAAGACCCCTTACTTAAAAAATATAAAAAAATGATTAATCTTTTTTTGCTGTTTTATCGCTAATAAAAAAAGAGAGCTACTTAAGCGGCTCTCCAGGTCATCAGGGTGCATCTACGCAGCATATCATAGCATTTTGCGCATGAGGGTCAATACCCATCAGTCAGCGATTTTTGTGCAAAGATATCATGAAGTTTTATGGAAGCTTTAAAAAAGAGAGAGCTACTTGGGCAGCTCTCCAGATCATCAGGGTGCATCTATATATCAGATTATAACACATTTGTTATGAGGGGCAAGACCCCCTATTAAAAATTTTGGAATATTTTTGTCTAAGTTGGTGGAGTCAAGAAAAAGAAGAGCCATTTAAAAGCTCTCCAGACCATCATGGTGTATTCAATTAACAGAGTATAGCACTTTAGGATTGAGGGGTATAACCCATCTTTGTATTAGTCATTAAACAAGCCCTAAAAATAGGGGCGCTTAGGCTAGGGGCTAGGGACTAGAGAAGATGGATTTTTATTGTTCCTTGTGAGGATAGCTCATGGAATCTCTTGCAAAAGTCCTAATTTTTGCGTTCTTGTTCGCGTCTTTGCGTGACGGAGACTTTGCTCAAGTTGGGAAACCCGCCCATGAAAGAAGTCTAATAGTCATTATTCATTAGGTAAGGGGTAAAAATCCCCTGGTGGTTAAACAGGGGATGAGCGAAAAATCATTGATTGAATTGGGGTTAAGAATTGAGTTTCTTTTCTACCAATTCATTTGTCAGCTTGGGATCGGCGCGTTTTTCGGTTTTTTTCAGGACTTGTCCAACAAAGAAGCCTTTGAGGTTGGTGTTACCGTTGCGATATTTTTCGAGTTCTTTGGGATTGGCGGCGATGACTTCATCGACGATGGGTTCTAAAATAGCAGGATCGCTGATGAGTTCTTGTCCGGCGAAAGCTTTCTCAGGAGATACGCCTTTAAGCAAGTCTGGTAACTTTTGTTTGGCTTGGGCGTTACTGATTTTACCTTGTTCAATCAGCAAAATCACATCAGCTAAATTTTGGGGAGTTAAACCGATTTCGCTGATGGTGAGTTTTTGCTTATTGAGGTAAGCTGCAATATCTTGAGTAATCCAGTTAGCAGCAGCTTTGGGATTTGCACCAGCTGCGATCGCGGCTTCAAAATAGTTAGCAACAGGCTTATCTTCTGTCAAAACTCCAGTATCGTAGGCAGAAAGCCCTAATTCAGTTTCGTAACGATGGCGTTTTTGGGCTGGGAGTTCGGGAAGTTCGCTGCGCCAATTTTCTAATTGTGCTGGGGAAACTTCAATTGGTGCTAAATCTGGTTCGGGGAAATAGCGGTAATCGCTAGAACCTTCTTTTGTCCGCATACTAATTGTACGTTGCGAACCTTCTTCCCACAGCCGAGTTTCTTGGATAATGCGATCGCCAGCTTCTGTGGCTGCAATTTGGCGTTCAATCTCATATTCAATCGCCTTTTGGATGGCGTTGAATGAGTTCATGTTTTTAATTTCTACTTTTGTGCCAAATTCTTTTTGTCCTACTGGACGAATAGAGATGTTGACATCGCAACGTAAAGATCCTTCTTGCATGTTGCCATCGCTAACGCCAAGATAGCGTACAATGCGCCGCAATTCTTGGGCATAAGCAGCAGCTTCTTGTCCAGAACGCAGATCTGGTTCGGAAACGATTTCAACTAATGGTACACCTGCGCGATTGTAATCTACCAGAGAATAACTAGAGCCGGAAAGCCTTTCGCTACCTGCGTGGACTAATTTACCTGCATCTTCTTCCATGTGCAATCGGGTAATCCCAATGCGTTTGCGTGTAGGATTGCCATCAGCATCTACCAATTCAATTTCTAACCAACCATGTTCAGCGATTGGTAAGTCATATTGTGATATTTGGTAATTTTTAGGTAAATCTGGATAAAAATACTGTTTACGGTCAAATTTGCTATATTTAGCGATTTGACAATTAAGCGCCAAACCTGCTTTGACGGCATATTCAAGTACTTTTTGGTTGAGAACTGGTAATACTCCAGGTAAACCCATACATACTGGATCGATGTTAGTATTGGGGTCTCCACCGAATGCTGTCGAACTGGTAGAAAAAATCTTGGTATTTGTACTCAGCTGACAATGGGTTTCTAAACCAATAATCGCTTCGTACTCGGTTTTTACAGTTGTAGCAGAAGTCATAAAATCAAAAATCGGGCATAATCCTTCTTAAGGGTACTATTGTAACTGCCCTAGAAGTTGCGTTGCAGTCTTAAATAGTGTTGATTGCTGAGTTTGTGAGATAGGGATTGCCGACTATAGCAATTCTAAATGATTCACAAACGTATATCTTCCTTGTCCTCCTTGTCCTCCTTGTCCCTTTTGTTCGCATATCAAATATGATTGCTAGATTGCTAGAGAATAGGTAGGCGATCGCGATTATGAGGCGCATCAAAATCAATTAACGGCCCTTTTGGTACAATCCTTGTAGGGTTTACCTTGGGATGACTGCGGTAATAATGCCGTTTGATATGGTCTAAATTACAAGTTTCTTTAACTCCCGGCACTTGGTAAAGTTCTTTGAGATAATTCCACAGATTAGGATAATCAAAAATTCGCCGGATATTGCATTTGAAATGGACGTAATAAACGGGATCGAAGCGAAACAAGGTAGTAAACATACACCAATCTGCTTCTGTAATTTGACTACCGCAGAGATAGCGTTGTCGATTTAAAACTTGTTCCCAATTATCTAGTGCAGCAAATAATTCTGTGACAGCTTCATCATAAGCCGATTGACTAGTAGCAAATCCTGCGCGATACACACCGTTATTAATTGGTTTATAAATTGCGTCAATCGTCTCGTCAATTAGTTGCTGTAATTCGGTGGGATAGAAATTAACATTTGTTTTCGCAAAATCATTAAATTCTGTATCCAACATGCGAATGATTTCGCGAGATTCATTATTAACAATTGTCTGTTGTTGAATATCCCATAAAACGGGGACTGTTACCCGTCCACTGTAGTTAGAGTCAGCCTTGAGATAAAGTTGCCAAAGATATTGAGTACCGTTAACTGTATCGGGAATTGCGCCTGGTTCCTCGCTAAATTCCCAACTATTTTCATCGATTACCGCCCCAACTACAGATAAACCAATTACATCAGTTAATCCTTTTAACTGACGCATAATTGCAGTCCGACAAGCCCAAGGACAAGCCCAGGAAATATACAGATGATAGCGTCCTCTTTCAGCTTTAAATCCACTAGAGCCATCATCTGTAATCTTATGGCGAAAAGTGGTTGAGGGACGAATAAATCTACCTTGAGAATCTTCTTGATCCCGTTCCGATATCCACCTTCCATCTTTGAGGATTCCCAAACCCATAATTATCTCCTTGGTTAGTTGTCAGTGGTCAGTTGTCAGTGGTCAGTTGTCATTTATTATTGGACTATTGACTATTGACTGTGGACTATTGACTATTCCGCATTGAGAATTTTTGGTACTTTGAAAAAGTCTCCTTCCTGTTCCGGCGCGCCTTGGAGGATGGCTTCGCGGTCAGGATAGGGTTTTAATTCATCTTCGCGGGTAACATTACTGACATCTATCGCCCTAGTTGTGGGCGCTACATCACTTACATCTAGTTCATTTAACTGTTCGATGTAATCAAGAATACTTCCTAGTTGAGTGGTAAATTGCTCTTCTTCTTCTGGTGTTAGTTCTAACCTAGCAAGAAGGGCTACTTTATGGACTAGTTCGCGGTCAATCATTGTGAATAAGAGTCATTGGTCATTGGTCAATTGTCATTAGTCAATGGTCAATGGTCAATAGTTAGTTGACTTTGGACTATTGACTATTGACTTTGGACTATCGACTAAAAGAATACGTCAATTTGCATTCTGCCAGTGGTTTTTAACCAGTTCTGGGCTTCAATATAGTTGTTGGGAGCCATGCGAATTGCTCTCACCCAGTAATCGGCGGCTTGGTCAAACATAGCTTCACCACCGTCATTATCCCCAGCTTCTTTGAGTTTTTCGCCTTTGTAGTGATAAATCACGGCGATGTTGTTTAAGGCTTGGGGTAGTCGGGGGTTTAATTCTATTGCTTGGTGGTAAAGTTCTAAAGCTTTGCCATGATCCCCGTTACTGGCATAGATTAATCCCATATTGTAGAGGATATAACCGCGATCGTTAGGATCTTCCTCTAATGTCAGGGCTTCTTCGTAATATTCTAAGGCTTCAGCATATTCGCCTTCTGCCTGAGCTGACATGCCATCTCGGTAATAAACAAACGCTTCTTTAGCTTTTCTGTTGGTTGGCAGGATCTTGAGGATGATATCTGCCATGACTGTAAAGGATTTGTCAATAAAGTTATCGTTTTTCTGGGTTCTTGGCATATTTGCTTTTGTGGGGTTGCAGCTATTGGCTTAAAAGATGCTCAAAGGGGAGTTTGTTTAGCCGTGGTTATTTTGTGGGCATAGGCGGAACTTCCTTATTGTCCCTCTTTAGTCAAACGGATGAAAGGGGAGAGCCGCAAATTGTATTAATTTGGTAAATTAGCGATCGCTATATCGCTACACTTAATACCTAATTTTACTGATTTCTCAGGGATTGTTCTCGCTGATTGGCAGAATGCACTCTGGAGTATTATGCTGGGGTTTATTGACCAAAGTGCTAACTGGATAGCTGCTCATAGCTGCGGCGGGATAGGGACGCAATAGCGGCTGTAGGACTTCCGGCTTTTGCTGTTGGGGATCTAACCACAGATTGTAATCTTCCTGTGCCAAAATTACTGGCATTCGGTCATGGATTGGTTGTAGCACTTCGTTAGCGGCTGTAGTCAAAATTGTACAAGAGTTTATTTCCTCACCTTCAGGAGATTGCCATTTCTCCCACAAACCAGCAAAAGCAAATGGTTGACCATTTTGCAAGCGAAAATAAAAAGGTTGCTTTTTACCCTGTTTTTGATGCCATTCATAAAAGCCATCAGCCAAAACTAAGCAGCGTCTGTGCTTAAAAGCTGAACGAAAAGAAGGTTTTTCTGCTACAGTTTCAGATCTAGCATTAATCAATTTTGCCCCTATTCCTGGGTCTTTCGCCCATGAGGGGATTAACCCCCAACGTAACTGCTGAAATTGTCGCTTGTCACTCTCAGATTTTCGTACTACTGTCGCCACCATTTGCGTAGGTGCAACGTTATATTGCGCTGTCAAGTCGGGTACTGCTTCTAGTTCAAAAGCTTGAGCTAGGGTGGCTGCTGTCTGGTTTAAGGTAAATCTTCCACACATATTTTTATTTGTGACCACAGATTAAAATCACACATCTAAAATAATGATAAATAATTAATATTTTTTTTATTTCTTCAGATAATTCTACTTCACAGTCAGATACTGAATATAAATCAGAAAATATCCGGTTTTTTGAAAATCATTTGGTAAGATATTGTATTTTAAACCCCACATTCTGCACATATTCCCTATTATATTTTTGGCATGGAAATATTACGGCTGTACGATTTTTTACCTTCAGGTAATGGCTACAAGATACGTCTTCTATTGACACAAATTGGGATGCCATTTGAGAGAATAGAAGTTGATATCACCAAAGGCGAGACTCGAACACCCGAATTTTTGAGTAAAAATCCTCGCGGTAAAATTCCCCTTTTGGAGATTGAACCTGGGAAATACTTATCAGAATCAAATGCCATATTGGTGTATTTAAGTGAAGGCACAGAATTTCTACCTTATGACAGATTTCTCCGCGCTCAAGTGATGCAGTGGTTATTTTTTGAACAATCTAGTCACGAGCCTTTTATTGCCACATCGAGATATTTAATCTCTATTTTGGGTAAAGCCGAAGAATATCAAGAAGCTATCAAACAAAGGCGCGAACCTGGTTATGCTGCATTAAAACTGATGGAAAAACATTTAAGCGCTAATCAGTTTTTTGTTGGCGAACGCTACACTATTGCTGATATTGCATTGTTTGCTTATACCCATGTTGCGGATGAAGGTGGATTTGATTTGACACAATTTTCAGCAATTCAAGCTTGGATAGAACGGGTCAAATCTCAATCAGGATATATAAGTATTAACCAAGAATGATCGCATGATGATTATCAAAAGTTATTAGTTAATAGTTATCAGCTTTACCCTGATAGCTGTTAACTAACTCCTAAATACTGAGTTAAGTAGGTCGGCGTAACGAAAATACTGGCAAAGTCTGTCATTTGTCATTTGTAATTGGTAAGGGTTTTAAGTCTAGTTACGTGTCGTAATGTAGTTTGATTTATTTATACATACTGAGTTAATACTAAATATCGGTGTCAATTTCTACCAATTTTTGCCGAGAAGATGCGCCCAGTTTAATTTTGATGTGAGATTTGGGGACATTAAATTTTTCTGCTAGTAGTTTAATTAACTCTTCATTAGCTTTACCATCTACTGGCGGGGATTTTAAATGTACATTTAGACTACCGTCGGTTTGTTCTGCAATTTTTTGCTGTTTAGAATTAGGTTTCACTTTAACTTTTTTCTGCATTTTTAATTATTGGGATGTAATTTAGGCATAACTAAGCTCAAGCATAACTCAATAGTTAATCAATATGGACAAGGGAAGAAGGACAAGGAGAATAGCTATATTTTCTATGGGAAAGTTCTGTTTGTTGGTAAGATTGGTCAGCAAAAATCGGATTTGAGGGATAGTTGCGTAATTTTTATATATAAAGAAAAAGCTCATCGCAACTATGATGAGCACAGATGAAATAATCAATAGCGATCGCTATTTATTTAGGCTGATTTTCAGTTCTTTGAGTTGCACCAAACAAGGTGAAGGTGGACAATGCCACCTTATTCAGTGTATTTAACTACATTCTTTTAGATATTTACGGATATCTTTTACTACCAGCGCCTACTACACCGATTTTATGACGATAGGAAAGTTCGGCACCAAACCAGCCAGAAATGCTAGTTAAGGTGCCGACAATTAATGAGATGAGAAGTCCCCAAGGTAGGATACGTGAGTCAACATTACCTAGACGGATGAGGAAGTTGACGAGAGTTAAGACGAGAATAGAAACGTTAAGAATCAAATGCGCCCAGCCGGCTTGACGCTTGCGGACTCGTTCAATTTTTGTAAAGTCGCTGAGTCCGGTTAAAGCTGCGATCGCACCTCCGGCTAATCCTAACCCAATTAACCACATCGAAGCCCTAGCCCAGAAGAAATCTTTGGTTAACCAATAGCCAAAGTCGCTGCCCAACGCAGCAGCTAAAAAGGCGATGGGGAAAATTACAGTTAAGGGGTGGAGGGGATGACCGGCGATCGCTACTGTACTTGGTACACCAGTATCATTAAATTCGCGATCGTCACTTTCAATAATTGGGGGAATATTTGGAAATGGTGTCGAGGTTTTTTCTGTTGTTTCCATTATTTTATTACCTTACTTTTCAATGGAAGGGATTTGCTCAACATAAGCTTGAGCTTGAAGAATTAATTTGCCTGTTTCTACCTGTAAACTATTAACTTGTAAGGTCATTCCTTCCAAGTCAAAGTTGCTTAAATTCAAAAGTTCGCTAGTTTGATTCACCAAAGCTTTTGTCAATTCTGGTGATATTTCCTCACCTTGTCCATATTCCACATTTTCTAAAGAAACAGTTTTCCCATTTGCACTTACGCGAGGTACTGCTTCAAAAGCCACTTGGTGAGCTTCCCCAGTTTCTCCTAAAAGGATATTGGCATTGATAGCAACTTTTCCCTCACCAGGTAGGCGAAATTCTACATTTTGGGGGTTAATTGTTGTTGCTTTACCATTGACTTGGATTTGCTGACTTTGCAGTTGAGAACGAACATAATCAGAATTAAAGGCGCGGTTAATATCGGCTTCATTTAACACAACTCGCGCACTTCCCACAGTTGGCTTTGTCAGTTCAATTTTGCCAAATGCAACACTCAAAGGATTAATGGCGACGCTTTGGATTTGCATATTCATCTCCTCCACGCGGAGGTCTTTTTGCATCACCATCCCTTCTCCATCAATGGAGACTGAATCTACCTGTCCCTGAACCAATTTGAGCGGATCTGTTTTGATATTGACATCTAAATTTTCTACTTCATCTAATTGGCTAGATAAACCTACTTCTGCTGCTTTATTTAGGGCTTGCTCTCCTAGTCCAGGACTGTCCGGCATTATCAATTAATCTCCTATTTGACATCGCCAATTTTTAATTTTGGATTTGTTTTTTGATTGCCTAAATGCTACTGCTTGGAAACATAAATAGCGCTCCTAGCTTAGGTAAATGTGGTCAATATCAAATCATTGACTCTAAAATCCAAAATTGTTTGACTATCTTTGAGCAAATCTAAAAAATCTGCAATAAAAATTTATCTATCTAGCGAAAGACTCAAGAGTAAGTTTCTATCTATCTAAAAGTAGAAGTATAAATTTCAGAGTCACTTTTTTTTATTTTCTACCTGAAGTCACTCAAGTAATCACTCAAAAGAAAGAGGGAAGGATTCTCAGCAGTATGCAAACTTGGTATTAGTGACAACTAAGAATTCTTTTCCTGAGGAGAACTGAATAATGGTAGTTAATTTAGATGATACTAAACGTAATGCAATTGCCGTTAAATTGGCAAATATGAAAGCACTGCAACAGTTGGTTTTAGAAAATGAACAGCAACTTTTGCAGCAAGGTTTAGATGCCGAAATTTCTGACCGCATCCGGGATTTTATCAAAGACGACCAAAAAAACCTGGGCATTTTAGAAACTGTTATCGGTCAGTATGGTATTCAAGCTGAACCTAAACAAACAGTTCGCGAATTTACTGATAAGGCTCGGAAAATGTTCCAAGGTTCCGAACTGAGTTTGTATGAAAAAGTCTCTCAGCATGAATTGCTGAAGCATCAAATAGTTATGAGTGGCTTGATTGTGCACAAAGCTGCGCAAAAAGTTGGCGCTGATGTCATATTGGCAATTGGGCCTTTGAACGCCGTTAACTTTGAAAACCGCGCTCACCAAGAGCAACTCAAAGGTATTCTGGAAATCTTGGGCGTTCGCGAACTCACCGGACAAGAAGCAGATCAAGGTATTTGGGCAAGAGTTCAAGATGCTTTAGCCGCAGTTAGTGGTGTAGTTGGTAGTGCAGTTACCCAAGGTAGTGACAAAAAGGATATGAATATCCAAGATGTCATTCGTTTGGATCACAACAAGGTAAATACTCTGTTTACCGAACTGCTGCAAAGCAAAGATCCGCAAAAAATCCAAGAGTACTTTGGTCAAATTTACAAGGATTTAACAGCTCACGCTGAAGCTGAAGAGGAAGTTGTTTATCCTAGAGTACGTGCTTTCTACGGTCAGGATGACACCCAAGAACTGTATGATGAACAAGCTGAAATGAAGCGGGTGTTGGAAGAAATTAAGGCTATTAGCCCCTCTTCACAGCAATTCAAGGATAAAGTTAAGCAGTTGATGGATGCAGTTGGCGACCATATGCGTCAAGAAGAAAGCACAATGTTTGCAGCTATTCGCAACAACCTAAGCAGCGACCAAACCGAACAATGGGCTACTGAGTTCAAAGCTGCTAAGAAGAAAATTCAAGAAAGACTTGGCGTTGTCAGCGAAGCCAACGTGTAGAACGAATTCAGCTTTTCTCTAGAGGTTAGTAAAGGTTAGTTAGAGTTGTACACTCCCAGCACTGAGGTGTTGGGAGTTTTTATTTACAAATTTTTGTAGACTTCATCATCATTTCGCTTCCCTACTCTAAATACATCAACTAATTGAGTCTCATCATCAATAGTGTAAAGAATCCTGAATTCGCCAGAGTCTACACGATAACCACCTTCATAACCTTTGAGAGATTTGCAATCTTGCGGTTTAGGATTACCTTGGAGCGATAAGATTTTTGATACTACCTGCTTAAACTGTTTAGCTTGCAACTCCAGCAAATCTTTTTCTGCTGTTTTGGCAATCCTCAATATATAACGCTCACTCATCACCGTGCTTGGCAATGATTGCTTCTATGGTGGTAAATCCTTCATTTTGATTTATGGCACTACGTAGGCTAGCTGAGTCTATCGCATCTTCAATCGCTTCCAACAATTTGAGATCATCAAGATTGATAATTGCGACAACTGCTTTACCGTGACGCTCAATCAAAATACGTTCTTTGCCGTATTCAGCACGATTAATTAACTCTGGTAAATTAGCACGAGCTTCAGTTGCACTAACAATATCCATAATATTTGACTATTTTGTACAAATTAGTCATATTGTACAAAATTTTGCCTTGTACAAATCAAGAGTTGCTTCAACTGAGGTAATCAAGTTGAAGCAAAACAGGAATCAGCAATTGAATTAGGTTTGAGAATTTTGACAGTATTTATACGCGGCATATGCCATTGTTACGACACCAGTAATAATGGCAGTTTCATCAACTTCAAATTCAGGGTGGTGTAATGGGTGATTGAGAATTCTCTCTTTGTAGCCTACACCCAAGCGAAACATAGAACCGGGAGCATAATCTAAATAAACGGAAAAATCTTCTGCGCCGAGGGAGGGTTCGGGTAAGACTTGGACGCGATCGCTACTCCAAGCTTCTTCACCGGCTGATTGTAATAATTGTGTCAGGGCGTAATCATTTTGCACGCTGGGTACACCCTGGTGATAATTGACTTGATAAGTAGCGCCATAGGAATGGCAAACACTAGCAACTATGTTCTCAATCCAGTTGGGAAGTTGAGCGCGGGTTTCAGGATGGAGCGATCGCACTGTTCCCAATAACCTCACTTTATCAGCAATTACATTCGGCGCTCTACCACCGTTAATTTGTCCTATAGTTAACACCACAGGACGTAAAGGATTTTGTGTCCGGCTAATAGCTTGCTGTAAAGCCGTAATTACCTGGGAAGCAATCCAAATTGCATCAACTGCTTCATGGGGACGCGCACCATGTCCAGATTCGCCAATAATCAAAATTTCTAAATCATCAGCCGCAGCTGTCAATGCACCATAACGCACGCCGATAGAACCAGCAGGGATCGAAGGAAAAACATGTACCCCTAATATCGCTGAGACATTTTTCATCGCTCCATCTTCTACCATCCAACTAGCCCCTTGAGCAATTTCCTCTGCTGGCTGAAATAAAAACCGGATTTTACCACCTAGTTCTTCTGCCATTTGGGATAGTACCATTGCCGTGCCTAACCCAACTGTGGTGTGAACATCATGGCCGCAAGCGTGCATTACACCTTCGGCGCGAGATGCATATTCTAAGCCAGTACGTTCTTGAATGGGTAAAGCGTCCATATCAGTGCGAATAGCTAATAATCTTTCATCATTGCTATTAACCCGTAATTCGCCAATTACGCCGGTTTTACCAATACCTTCTTGTACATACAAACCGCTAGAAGATAGCACGCCAGCAACAAAGGCTGCTGTTTGGTATTCCTGACCGCTAAGTTCTGGGTGTGAGTGGATGTGGCGACGAATTTCAATCAGGCGAGGTGCTAGCTTTGTGGCCAAGTCTTTTATTTGGTTGAGCATGAATTGATCGCAGTTGACAGCTTTTTCTCCATGATAAAGAAGTGTTAATCGATCGTTAACTAGGGAGCAGGGAGCAGGGAGCAAGGGGAGGAAAGAAAATATTATTTTCTGGAAGTTTAGGGAGATCCAATTTTTAAATACCCAATAAATTTGTAGTGCGAGCATCTTGCTCGCTGGTGTTCAAAAGCGAGCAAGATGCTCGCACTACGAAATATGGGTAATTTATTTTTTGTAAGTCCCTTACTACCAAAAACAACAAAACCCGCGTAGGCGGGCTTTGTTGAAGAATCTGACACAAAAGCGTAGACTTTTGGTGAAAGCGCTATTTCCTCGGATTTACATCTGCTTCTGTACCTTCTTGTAAAGACCAACCGTAGGGTTTATCGGAAGTGACGACACCATTAGCTAGGGTAGTCAGGCGGAAATTGGCTCCCCGGAAATTAGTAAATAGCAATGTTGCATCTTTGAGGTTAGCAGCTTCTAAGTTAGCGCTAATAAACCCAGCGTAGGAAAGATTAGCTTTTTCTAAGGATGCTGACTTTAAATTTGCACCTGTGAATGAGACACCGGTGAGATTGGCAGAACTAAGAATAGCAGTTTCTAGATTTGCCCCTGTGAGATCGCCATTTGTCAAGTTGACTTGGGATAAATTCGCTGCTCTCAAGTTAGCGCCGCGTAAGTTAGCCCCCGTTAAGGGAACTTGAGTAAGATCGGCACCACTTAAATCGCATCTAGGACAACTTTTAGTTGCTTTCAATTGCTCTAAGTCTTGGGGATTGAAAGCGAAGGCTTGTCCTGCTAGCCCAAAACAAGCTAACAGGGTGAGAGTGGCGGTAATGTGGAGTTTCATATTTTTTAAGGATATTTACAAATGATGATATGTAATAGCAAGTGCAGTTGAACACCTGTAATACCTAAATTCTCCTAACCTGTCGCGAGATACCGAAAGGCTAGTTTAAGGCTCATACCACAGTACAAGCGGATCGTTTGGATTACAGCTAATTGACGATTGTTGGGTAAGGTATAACAACTATACCTATTCTCATACACAAGATATCCGAATTTTTCGGCAAATTACGGGTAATGAAGCGGCAGTGAAGAAGTTATAAAATTCTTATAAATTCGGGTGAATATACTACCCAAAACTAAATTTAGGGATTAGAATCGTGTCGTAACGAACTATACTGAACCTTTTATAGACTATCACATATGCGATCCCCCTAGCTCAAGCTCAGAAGCAGCTAGGGGGATTTTAAATTTTGGGGCTTTGTTTGAGGACAAGGGAAGAGGGACAAGGGGGACAAGGAGGACAAGGAGGACAAGGAGGATATCAATGCCCAATGCCCAATACTTCGACTTCGCTCAGTACAAGTGCCCCATGCCTAACGCCAGCCTAAGAAGCGCAAGCCGGGTACTATGAGGTAATAGCTCACTCCTAACCAGAAGCTCATCAAGATGCCTTCTATGGCAAAAAATGTACTAGGTATTAATACTTGATACCATTGGGGTGGGCTGGAAAATTGGAAGATGGTTGGCAGAATGTCTAAGCGAATGGCTCCTGCAAATAACATTGCAGTACCTAAAGAAGCAATGACTGCGTACACTATACGATGGCTGCGTAGTCCTAAGCTCAATGTTAGCAGGAATACTGCAAACACGATTGAAATGACTAATCCTTCATTACTGTTGGTGGGGATGGTTAGTTGCAAAATTAACCAAGCTAGGCTGTAACTAATTATACCCATAAGCGATACGACTAAAAATCGCCGTCGCTGGGCAAAACCGCCGGCTATTGTGAGTCCCCAGGCAGTTCCTAAGCCAGCGATCGCAAATACTAAAATTTCGGCGATCGCAATTGTTTGATCTGGTGTAAACAACCCTGGTAGCTGAGTTATAATCTGTTGCGCAACGCGATCGCCTAAAATTGTGCGATATGCTAAAAAGAATCCGGCGATTGTACCGAGTACCGCACCACTCCCTGTAAGGATCATCGCCCAAATTGTGATTAAACAGGCGAGGAGGAATTTGCCAATACTTTTGAAAATTAATAGCGTAGTTTTACTTACGGCTTTAGTAAATTCCTTTACAGCTTGTTCAATGGCTTGCATCAGCATTTTCCATCGGACTGATGCTTGCTGTAGATGATTTTTAATAAAAACTGATAATTGTTGAGGCGAGGAGACTTGAGCGATTCTGGTTAACCGTCTTTGGATGATTTTGGCATTTAAAGGACGCGATCGCACATCTTCTTGGATCATGTCATCTAATAAATCTGCCAACCTGGGATTAATATTAACCCGATTGCGCCATTGCAATAACCCAGTTTGCGGATCTTCCAATTCTGGCGGATATTTCCCTGTGAGTAATTCAATCATTGTCCGCCCTAGAGCGTAAAAATCCGCGCTAGGCCCGACATTACCGCCAATGACTTGTTCTGGCGGACTGTAACCAGAAGAAAATAACCTTGTAGAACTGGATTGCGATCGCACTTTCGCCGGACTAAATTGTTTTGCACCGCCAAAATCAATCAATACTAGCTGATTTTGCCCAGTTATTGATGTATTTCCCAGCCGATTACGCAGCATTAAATTAGAAGGTTTAATATCCCGGTGGATAATCTGGCGTTTGTGCAATTCTTGTAAAATTTGCACCGCTTGGGTTAACCAGGTTACTACTAGATTTTCTGGACAGCCTTGAGGATAATTTTTCAGTACCTCCTCTAAAGTCTGACCATTAATTTTTTCCATCACCAAACAATGCAGTTGGCGTTGTTGGGGGTTAGCTAAATTGAGTAAAAAATACCCATCAGCCTCTACTTTTGGCACACCTGGATGGCGTAGACTACTTAAAACATCAGCTTCTTGTTTAAACAAGTCTAGCGCCTTGGCGGAACTTTCCACCAAAACCTTGAGTACCTTTTCTGTTTGAGTTTTTTCATCCCAAACTGTGTAAATTTGGGCAAATCCTCCCGCACCCAAAGGTTGAATTGGTACATAACGATCTAACAGCTGTAACGGTGCGCCACAGTTGTTACAAAATTTGTTTCCCCAAGGTTGAGGATAGGGACGTTGACAATCGGGATTTATGCAGTGAACCGCACTCAGAGTGTTGTGAGACACAACCGCTAACATACAAAGGCTGAATCGATTTTAGCGTTTATTGTCGGTTGTAGTCAGAAGTTGCAACAGATTGCACTCCATCACCTCTTTTCTCTGTGTTCTCTGCGCCTCTGTGGTTAAATAGTTGAATTGTAAACCGCAGAGGACGCAGAGTGCGCAGAGAGGAAAGTGGAGATTTTTTGAGGTAACATGACTTACGCAAAAATTTCCCAAATCTTTATTTATGGAACCGCCAAGACGCCAAGACGCCAAGAATTCGTAGAATATGCGTAAGTCTTAAGGTAATTAGGAATTAAACTGTCCGTCCCAAACTAAGGGGAAGGCATAATCGGAAAATGAGGGAAAATCTTGACTATCGCTGCGGGTTTCTTGATCCAAAACTTTCACCACCCGGTTATATATATCTTCTGCTTGTTGCAATGAATCACCGATGCTGGTTAATCCCAATTTGCCAAACTGGGAAAGACAACCCATGAGGTGAAATACTGTACCCGTCTCAGTGCAACTATCAAAGTGCAATCTGTGATGGGCAATAATATCCATTAAATCGTTGGGTAATAAGCCTTGATAGCGGTCTTTTTGCAAATTATCGGTGGCGATGTAGTATTTTGGACGACCTTGTTGACTGTAAAATAACCCTGTAGATAGGTCATAGCGCCCATTAGTTAATAATTTCAGGGTCATGAATGGGTGAGTAGTACCGCCTTTACGCAGGTTAATTTCAATAGCTTGAATATCCCATTTACCATTTTCTTGCTCTACGGCGATAAAATCTACCCCAAATCTTTCTAAAGCACCTTTTTCGGCGAGTTTTCTCCCTACTTTTAATCCTAATTGCTGTAATTCCAAGCGGTAGCTTTCATCTGCGGGAAAGCGACAACCGAGATAAATTTGACCGTCAGGCCCCCCTAAAATTTGGTCATGGGTGGAAAGTATTTCGATTTCCCCTGTGGGTGTAATCCGTCCTTGAACGCTAGGCGATCGCTTATTTTCTCCTTCGACAAAAGCCTCGACAATCGCCCCTAATTCACAGATGCGTCCGGAAAAATTAGCCCAGGTTTCTTGAGATGCTTGAAAACGCAAATTTGCAAAGCGATCGCTAATTGTTGCGACTCGTTTAGCACTAGAAGCTTCTCCTGGTGCTACATTCATAATTGGTCGTAAATCTAGCAAAGCATTTCCCTCACCGGAAATCCCTTCATTGAGTTTGACTACCATTCTTTGTAATGTCGGTTGGCGTTCCCACAAATCGCTAGCTGCTTGTGCTAAATCTTGCGCACTCCATACCCTTTGACTACCATCTGGATGAGGTACCCCACTTTCTGCAAATATCTGGCGACTACCACTTTTTGAACCCCAAATTTGCAAATCTGGGGCGGCTGCATATAGGGGTACGCCCAATTTTAACGATAATTCTGCTTCTAATGATGTGGAATTGTAGCACACCATAAAGGCTTGTTCTGGTCTAAAAGCTTGACGAATTCTCTCTAGCAAACGCGGACGTTCTAAAATTTTTTGACTGAGGGGTTTAAGCGAAGAATCATAAGTAGAAAGTAACAGTAACCGATTCCGGGCGTGGGAAAAAGGAATTCCTGGTAACAGTTGCAAATAGTAATCAATAATACTTGGATGCAACGGCATTGATGTTACATAAATTAACCGAGTTCGCGGATTCCGCAACCGCATCAAAGAAAATAATAATCGTTCTTCATAATGTTCGCAGCCTTCTACTTTTTGTAGTTCTCGCTGGTCAATACTCAAGGAAGGAATAATTAAAATATCGGCTTCGCTGTTGTCAAACAGTTCGATAGTTTTCCAGCGATCGCGCAAAGTTGATTGCAAACGACGAAACCGATCGACTCCATCTAGCTCTGACACGTTTAATGTTACCATAATCCCTTCCCTGTCTTGCTTTCAAGACTGTATTATTAATATTTTACATCTTGACGATGGCTGCTAATACAAATAAAAATAACTAAAAAACTTGAAAATCTGAAATCATAACAAAGACAGATTTTTTATGTCATAGTTCTTAACTTATCTGTATATTTCTTAGTCAATTACAATTGAGGCAAAGTCTGATAATTCTTAGCGTTTTTGCCGTCTTATCTACGAAATCCTGCACATTAGCGGGGAGCATCAATATAGCTTTCTACCATACATTCAGCTTGGTTAATATCCCCATTGAGAGTGATTTAATTACGAATTACAAATTAAGTAACACCAATTTAATATCAAGATACAAGTAATTATTTTGGCAGATAGGGATCTAAAAAAAACTCCGCGTACCTTTGCGTGAACCTTAGCGTACCTTTGCGTTAAAAAAAATATTACAGACAAGGGCTATAGCCTCTCTAATAATAGCCCTTGCCAGTATTTTCATGACGCCGACCTGCTTAATTCCATTCGCCCAAAAACGTAAACGCCGCCCAATAATTAGGATTACGCCATTTCTCTTGTTCCCACATTTTTAATTGCGTCGCCCGCAAAGCCTGAGAAGCTGATTTATTTTGCTGCCACATTTGCTTGTAAAATTCTTGCATAAACTCAGATGTGCCTTTATCATCAACTTTCCATAAAGACACTTGTATCTTAGAAATAGTAGTAGACCGTCCCAACCTTGGTCATCATAGACCGCTTCGTAGCATGGGTCACTACAACAATCTCGTTGACAGAACTCGAACAGTCGCCGGGGTCAAATCTTTAAATACTGATATTTAAAGTATACAGTCCGTATCGGGCAAGGATGAGTTAAATCAAGGGGATGAATTCAAAAAAAAGTACAGAAATTAGTTGAGAGTTGACAATGGAAAATATTTCTCAATGGGTAGGCATTGATGTGAGTAAAGCCGCTCTTGATGTTTACATCCGTCCTTTGGGTAAAGCATTGAAAGTTGCTAACACAGAAGTAGAAATATCTCATCTAGTAGAACAACTCAAATCCTATGATTTAAATCTGATTGTGTTAGAAGCAACAGGAGGTTTAGAAACAGAACTTATCATTCAATTGCAAGCAGCACTTTTACCAGTAGCATTAATTAATCCTCGCATGGGAAGAGATTTTGCCAAAGCTACAGGAAGGCTGGCTAAAACTGATGCTATTGATGCACAAATTCTGGCACAATTTGGGGAAGCAATGAAACCCCAGGTTTTACCAATTCAATCCGAAGAGGCGCGTCAATTAGGAGAGTTGATTAGTCGCAGAAGACAATTAGTTGAAATCCAAACTGCGGAGAAAAATCGTCGCTCACGCTCTCGTGGCAAAGCATTGGCAGATATTGAAGCACATATTGAATATCTTGAAGGTCGTCTAAAACAACTTAACCAAGAAATTGAGCAATTAACTCAAAAAAATCAACAATGGATTAATAAGGTCAATTTCCTCAAAACTACTCCTGGTATTGGTCAAGTTATTTCTACAACCCTAGTTTCTGACTTACCAGAACTCGGTCAATTAACTGCCAAACAAATCTCGCGTCTAGTTGGTGTTGCACCTATTAATCATGATAGTGGGCAACACAAAGGTAAGCGTATGATTAACGGTGGTCGTGCCCATGTTCGTGCCACTCTTTATATGGGTGCTGTTGTTGCAATGCGTCATAATCCAGTTATCAAAGCTTTTTATGAACGGCTTGTTGAGCGTGGTAAATCAAAAAAACTTGCTCTGACCGCTTGTGTTCATAAAATGTTAGTCATTTTAAATGCAATGGTTCGAGATAATTTGCCTTGGTGCATTTCTGATAACAAGAAAACAATTGTTAATTCTTAGCACTGCAACCTTTTTTATACAATACTAGCTGACACGAGTAGGCGATCGCATGACTTGGGTCAATTTTTCATGCTCTTTTTTTGCCTCAACGGGAAATCCAGCAACTGAGGAAGATTCGGTGCATCGCAGGAGTGTCTGGTGCGGGCTGTGACTATCTAGACTACATAGCCACAAGCCTTGTAGCCCGTACCAGACACCGCCGAATCTAGCGCAGCGATCCTCAGTTGCGTCAATGTTTCCACCACCACTTTTTTGTTAACGATCGCTTGACATTCAAGACAGTCGCTACGATTTTCTCGCAGTGGCTCAAATAGTCTTACCTTTAAAATTTACGGATATATCCCCATTTACCCCCAACATTAACTAATGCCATACCATCAACAAAAGGTTTAGCATTATCAAAATTTGGGGGAATGGTAAATTCAGCATACTGATTAATATATCCCCATTTATTACCTACTTTCGCAGGGGCTAAACCTTCTGAGAAAATATCAGCATCATCAAACTGGGGTTGGATCAGGTAATTGCCGTTTTTATCTATATAACCTAATTTATCTCGGAATTTGACTAATGCTAAACCTGCTGAAAAATTGCTAGCATCATCAAAATTGAATTGAATAATACCGTTACCTTGCTTATCAATATATCCCCATTTATCAGCAATTTTGACAGCAGCTAATCCTTCAGAAAATGATTTAGCATCATCAAAGTTTGTAGGAATTACTAATGGCACATTATTCCCAATATATCCTTGTCCAATATATCCCCACTTCTCGCCTTTTTTGACAGCAGCTAAACTTTCAGAGAATGATTTGGCATCATTGAATTGTTGCTTAATTTTTAGATTACCAGTTACATCGATATAGCCATATAGATTTTTAAATTTTACTAGTGCTAGTCCTTCTCTACAAGGTTCAGCTACATCATAGTCAAAGCGAGTGAGCAATTTACCTGTTTTATCAATATAAGCATATTTATATCCCATTTTGACGGCGGCGATTCCTTGAGAAAATGGTTCCACCCAATCAAATTGAGCTTTCAAGATAATTTCTTGTGAGAGATTCTTGGTAATATAATGACTATTTATCCGCCTATGGGTAAAGCTATTATTTTTAATTTCTTTAGGGTCAAATTTACCAGGTGGTTGTGCGTAAACTTCAGATTTTAGCACCTTGGCTAAGGCTTTATTATCTTCTAGTAAACCTTCGTAGAAAAATAATAATTCTCCTTGCAGCCCCACAGAACGATTATACTTAATTGCCTGGACTAAATATTCTGGTGAAATTCGATAGTTACTTTGTTTTAACAATATACCAGGAACGAGTTGGGATAATTGCTGTTTACTAAAATTATTGGCTATAAATCTATCGATATCTCGCTTATAAGTGTCAAATTCTTTCCAATATACCTGGGGATGAATTAAATCAACTAATCCTAAATCAACCCAGGTTTGAGAATCTTGGAGATAGTTTTCATAACCCCAAGGATAAACGCTGGGAGATAAGGAAATAATTAATTCAGGTTTGATATTAATAATTTCCCGGTAGACGCGGGTTAAAAAATTAGAAAGAATATCAGCCCGCCATTGCAACCAAGTTGGATCTTTTATATTTGCTGGTGGTGATTGGTTAAATTCTTGATTGTAACGGGCAATTGTTTTATCATCATAACCGGCTTCGCTGGGTAAAGCGGGAAAACGATCGTCTCCTTGAATTCCTGCTATTTCATATTTTTTAACGACTTCGAGAAATAAACTTAATAAAAATTCTTGGACTTGACTATCAAAAGCATTTAGCCAAGTAAAGCCATTTTTAACCACTGGTTTTTTATTAGCATCAATCGCCGCCCATTCTGGTTTTTTGGTGAGGATAGTATCATTTGGTTTTTGATAGGAACTGGCAAAACCATATTCAAACCAAGGAATAACTGCAATATTAACTCGTTTAGCTTCAGCTATTAATTCTGCTAAGGGATCTCTACCTTTAAATCTCTGATTAATTTCTATGCCAAAATTTTCTCCCATGACTTTACTGGGATAAATGGTTTCGCCATTATTCCAAACAACAGGAAAGACGACGTTAAATCCTGTGTCGGCGAGAAAATTCATCGCCTCAGCAATATTCTGTTGAGAATTTAAGACTTGGCTAGCTGTGGTTGTAATCCAAATACCGCGAATTTCCATGAATTAGGTGATGCTTGATTTAATAATATTGTCTTTAACTAATGCCAATCCTTCTACAAAAGGATGGGCTTCATCAAATTCTGGAGGAATGACAAATTGTCCGGTTTTATCGATATAACCCCACTGATTATTAATTTGCACTCTTGCCAATTCTGCTGTAAAAGCATCAGCTGTATCAAATTTTGGTGAAATCACGAATAATTCTATACCAGGGATGTAATTGTACGGTACAGTCTGAATGCCCAAAATTCGACAAACTAAGGCGGCGATTTCGCCTCTGGTAATGTTTTGATTCGGCTGTAAGCGTTTGATGTCGGGGTAGTTGACAACGATCGCTTTTTCCGTTGCGGCTGCGATCGCATTTATCGCATAACTGGGAATTTGCGCCAAATCATCGTAATTTTTCTTTAAAGTAGTGGCTGGATCGGCTGTAGCTTGGTATTTTAAGCCAGAAGCTACTGCTACTAAAGCTTGTACCCGTAACACGAGTTCACTGGGCTTAAATAAACTGTTGGGATAGCCAGAGAGGAAGTTTGTCTGATATGCTTGAGCGATGGCTTTAGCCGCCCAATGACTCGCCGGTACATCAGTAAAGGTAATCGGGGGGCGAGATACTGACTGTTTGGGTAAACCTGTAACAATTATTGCTGCAAACTCCGCACGATTAACAGGTGCATTAGGGCGAAAAGTTCCATCAGGATAACCTTTTAAGATATTTCTCTGAGATGCAGCTAAAATAGAGGCTTTTGCCCAATGATTTTGGATATCTGAAAATAGGGGACTATTTACCATAAAATGTGTTTTTTACATTTATACTTGTGCAAGTATCTCACAATAATTCGTAATTCGTAATTTGTAATTCGTAATTTGTAATTCGTAATTTATCTATTTAATTATTAGGAATAATAAAAAATCCAAGTTATTTTTTTAGTCAGAAATTCAGTTCTAATTTTGAGGACTTTAATCCTCACTACGAACTCACGTTAATACAATACAATTGAGTTAACACCAAGCGTATTGAATTCAGGACTTACGCAAAAATTACCGCTTAATTTATTGCACTGTTTTCCCGCAGCATCTTGCAGAGAAGACGCCAAGAACGCCAACAATGTTGAGAATCTGGGTAAGCCCTAAAATTATGGGGACGTACATCTGTACGTCCCCAGAGAATTTTGCAACTATCTCATATCGTAGCCAAACAAATTTGGGTCAACTTCACCTAATTGCAAATCTGCTAACCCATACTCAGCCCAGCGTCTATCCACCATCGCCGCGACATCGGAATCTGATTCTAGTGGTGCGCCCCATTCATGTTCTGTTTCTGGGGGAATTTTGGTGGTAGCATCAATTCCCATCCGTCCGCCCAAACCAATTTTCTCGCTGGCAAAATCTAAGGTGTCAAAGGGTGTATTTGGTAAGATAAATACATCCCTGGTGGGGTCAACTTTAGAACTAATTGCCCAGACAACTTGACGCGGATCGCGAATATTTATATCTTTATCAACCACAATTACAAACTTGGTGTAAGTAAATTGGGGTAAAGCACTCCAAAACGCTAAAGCAGCGCGTCTTGCTTGTCCGGGATATGCTTTATCAATGGAAATAATCGCCGCTTTGTAACTCAAAGCTTCCATTGGGAGGAAGAAATCGACAATTTCTGAGACTTGTTGGCGTAAAATTGGGGTATAAATCCGATTCAGCGCGATCGCCATCATAGCTTCTTCTTTGGGTGGACGACCGCTAAATGTTGTTAAGTAAATCGGATCTTTGCGGTGTGTCATGCATTGAAAACGAATTAAGGGCGAATCTTCCACACCGCCGTAATAGCCCATGTGATCGCCAAAGGGGCCATCAGGTAACATTTCTCCTGGTGTAATTGTCCCTTCTAAGACAAATTCTGAGTCGGCGGGAACTTCCAAATCTACGGTTTTACATTTAGCCAACTGCACCCCAGAACCGCCATACAGCCCAGCAAATAGCCATTCTGATAAATCTACAGGTATGGGTGTAGCGGCTGCCATAATAATTAAAGGATCTACACCAAGTGCGATCGCAATTTCTAATTTTTTACCCTGTTCGGCAGCTTTGCGTAAATGTCTCGCCCCACCCCGCACCGATAACCAATGTACGGTCATGGTATTTTTAGATTGCAGTTGCAGGCGATACACACCCACATTAGGCGTACCAGTCTCGCAATCCTTTGTAATTACTAGCCCTAGAGTAATAATCTTGCCAGCATCACCAGGATAAGGACGTATCAAAGGCAACTTAGTTAAATCTACATCGTCCCCTTGAATTACCACTTGCTGACAAGCGGGGAAAAAGTCGCGTCCTGGTTTAGCTTTCAGAACATCAAACAGCACCTTACCAAAATCGATGGCTTGGGAAATCTTCTTCGGTGGCTTGGGTTGTTGCAGCATACTCAGCTTTTTACCCAGAGTTTCTAACTCTTCTGGCTGCTGCATATTCATCGCCCAGCAAATCCTTTCCACAGTTCCCATCAAATTCACCGCCACCGGGAAGGATGCGCCTTTGACGTTTTCAAACAGTAAGCCCGGCCCGCCTTGTTGCAGCATCCGGTTAGAAATCTCCGCAATCTCTAAATCTGAGTCCACTAAAGCAGAAATTCGCTTTAATTGCCCTCTTTCTTCCAGAAGTTTGATAAATCCCCGCAAATCTCTCGCCATTGTTTTAGTAAAGCTGAATAGTTAAGAACTGTGAAGCGTTCTCTTATATTATCAAGAAAGGCAGAGGGCAGGAGGCAGAAGGCAGAAGGGAATTCTGGCTGATTCCAATTTGGAGGATCTTATTTGGGAGGAGATTGGTTTAATGATTTTGAATGTCCAAGCGGAGAATTTTTAATTGATTATTTAGATTAAATAGGATAAATAATCATTGCAGGTGATAGAAATGAGTAAATTATTTGGGAGCATCCCAATTTTGACGCAATACCCTTCTAGGGTATTGCTATACCAACAAAGCCTGCCTTCGCAGGCTATCAAACTTTTAGCCTGCGAAGGCAGGCTTCGTATTTCTAGCCCCACCCTTATAGGGTGAGGGCGTTTTTGCACATTTGGGATGCTCCCAATTATTTGAGATTTTGCAGAAAATTCACACCAAACCAGGTATGTATCTGGGAAAAGCTTCTGTTAGCGATTTGTTTCATTTCTTAGTAGGTTTCAAAACAGCTTTGAGAGAATTAGGAATTGAAGCTACTCAGGAAGAAATGGATTTTTATCGAGAGTTTCAACCTTGGGTACAAAAGAAATATCAGGTATCAACCTCAAATTCTTGGGCAAAAATAATTATGCTCCATTGCGCGAATGAGCAAGAAGGTTTCAATACTTTCTACAAATTGTTAGGTGAGTTTCAAAATCGCCAGAAAAATTTAAAGGGAGATTTATTTGATAAACAATCTTCAGCAGAAAATAAACCAAACCTAGAAGAAGTGATTGGCAGATAAAACTGACCAATGACCCTAATTAATTTTACACATATCCTGTCGCACGGGAATATGTACGATAAACTCAGTCCCTTTTCCAGGAGTGGAATAACAATCAATTTTGCCGTTGTGTTTCTGGGTAATAATTTGATAGCTGATAGATAATCCTAATCCAGTACCTTTACCAATGGGTTTAGTGGTGAAGAAGGGATCGAAAAGTTGAGAACGAATTTCTTCGCTGATACCGATACCGTTATCCGCGATCGCGATCGCGATCCAGTTATCATTGGTAGCAAAGGTGCGAATGGTAATTTGTGGTGTGGTGTTAGCGGTGGATTCTTCCAGCGCATCAATGGCATTACTCAGAAGATTCATGATCGCTTGATTGAGTTGGCTGGGGTAACATTCCACCATTGGTAGTTGTCCATAATCTTTGATAATTTGAATTGTGGGATGATTGGGGCTAGCTTTCAGGCGATGTTGCAAAATCAATAAAGTGCTGTCGATACCTGAATGTATATCAACGGGTTTGGATTCGCTTTCGTCTAAACGTGAGAAATTTCGTAGAGAAATCACGAGTTCGCGAATGCGATCGCTCCCCAGTTTGAGAGACTTAAGTAACTTCGGCAAGTCTTCTGCTAAATAATCTACATCTACTTCTTCCATCCAAGCTTGAATTTTCGGATGGGGTTGGGGATGACATTCCTCATATAAGGAAATAAAGGTAATCAAATCCTGGATATATTCTTCAGCCGGCTTGAGGTTGCCATAAATAAAGTTGATGGGATTATTGATTTCATGGGCTAAACCTGCAACTAATTGACCGAGAGAAGACATTTTTTCACTCTGTACTAAATGTACCTGTGTTTGTTTTAAGTTATCTAGCGCCTGAGAAAGTTCGCTGGTGCGTTGTTCGAGAATTTTTTGGGAATTGTGCAGTTGTAAATGTACGCGAATTCTGGCTAATGCTTCTTCATGTTGGATGGGCTTGGTAATATAATCTACTGCACCTAAACTCAACCCTTTGACTTTATCTACAGTATCGGAAAGAGCGGTCATAAAAATTACCGGGATTTCACAGGTAGTCGGTTCGGCTTTGAGGCGTTGACAGGTTTCAAACCCATCAATTCCCGGCATCATCACATCTAGCAAAATCAGGTCTGGCTGGTAAGATTGTAGACGTTGGAGGGCTGCTTCGCCACTTTTAGCGATCGCTACTCGGTAGCCAATTTCGCTTAATATATCAAACAAAACTTGAATATTGGTAGGATTATCATCCACTACTAAAATAGTTCCGGTACGAGTATTAGTTTCAACGGTCATGGATGAACTCCTCATCAAAATTAAACCTAAAAAATTTAAAGATGGAGATTTTTAATAGTTAATTTCCTATGTATAACTACATATAAGGCTGTAGCAAATTAATTATGCCCTCATCATCAAACTTCTGACTCAGGTCTAGCAGTTGGTTGGCGAAGGGCGCATACTGAGGATTTAGTTGTTTGAGGCGGTTGGCTTCCTGCTGAATGTCAGCCATAAAGCCATCTTGAGCTGCTTGATAGATAGCGGTTAGTTCTGCTGCTGTTGGTACTATCCAATCTGACTTGTCATTGACAGTGGTAATTTCAGGCGTCTGTAGTGGAGTTTCATAAATCCATTGCAACTGTAAATGGCGTTGCAACTCAGCCAACAGTCCAGTAAACTCAATCGGCTTGGGGAAAAAGCTACTGCAACCTGCATCCATCGTCTGTTGCATATCCACTTGAGATAAGCTGGCAGGAGAAGCAATAATTGGTGTATTCGCAAAATCTGGCAATTGGCGTAGGCGGCGAGTCATTTCTAGCCCATTCATGTTTGACATCATGACATCGGTAATAATCAAATCGGGGCGCATTTCGATAGCTTTGTCAAATCCAGTCTGCCCGTTATCTGCTTGGGCTAGCTTGAAACCTAGAGGTTCCAACATCCCAATTACCACAGCACGATTTTCTGGGTAATCGTCAATCACCAAAATTTTGCGTCGTTCTCCTTGATAGCCGATTAACTTTTGATGGTTAGTCTCAGACTGAGACAGCCAATCGGCGGCTGTAGGTAAATCAATTTCAAACCAAAAAGTGCTACCTTTACCGAGAATGCTCTTAACTTGAATTGTGCCGCCCATCATCTGCACAATTTGCTGACTGATTGCTAAACCTAAACCTGTACCTTCAATATTGCGATCGCGTTTTCCGGCTTGCTCAAAGGGTAAAAATATCGCTGCTAATTTTTCTGCCGCTACGCCAATACCCGTATCCTCTACTTGAAAGCGGATTTTTGTACAATTTGCGGTTTCCCCTTTCCCTACTGCCTCAACCCTAAATGTCACACTGCCAAAATCAGTAAATTTCACCGCATTACTGAGTAAATTCAGCAACACCTGCCGTAAGCGTTTATCATCAGCATAAACTGCGATCGGTAAGTTATCAGCCAGCTGGTAATGAAACCCTACGCCCTTTTGCTCTGCTTTAATGCGGCAGATTTCCACCGTAGTTGTCAGGAAGTTTGCTAAATGGAAATCTTGGGGATAGAGATCCATCTTCTGTACTTCTAACTTCGATAAATCGAGAATGTCATTAATCAGCGTCAACAGGTGAAAACCACATTGATGAATCACGCTCAATCCCTTTTGTTGCTTTTCGGTAGTTGCAGGATCGCGTTGGAGAATTTGGGCATAACCAAGGATACCGTTGAGGGGGGTTCGCAACTCGTGGTTCATATTCGCCAGAAATTTGCTCTTGCTGTGGTTTGCAGCTTCGGCAACTTCCTTAGCTTGTTGTAGTTCGGCAGTGCGTTCTTCCACCCGTTTTTCTAGCTCGGTGTTACTTTGTTCTAAAGCTGTGAAAGATTCCCGCAGTTGCCCAACCATATAGTTAAAAGAATCAGCCAGAGTATTCAGTTCTTGGATATTTCCTTCAGCAACTGTCTGATCTAAATCGCCACCTGCCATTGCTTGACTGGCTTGATTCAGTCGCAGGATAGGATTTACAACCCAACGGGAAGTCAAAATTCCAATCCCTGTAGCGACTACCAGCGCCCCAAAACACAGCAAAATGCTCGTTTGCGTGTTGGCGTTGATTTGTGCCATAAAGCTACTTTCAGGAATGCTGGTGATAACTAACCAATCCAAGCCATATTCATCGCGCCAAGGATCGATGTAGACATGATATTTTTCTCCTTGAACATTAACCTTGAGTTTTTTGATATTGGTAATAGTTTTGAGGTTAGGAATGCTTTGTTGTAGCTTCTGGGCTATAGCTTTTATCGTGGGATTACTACTGTCTATTGCTTTGACGCGCTTAATTTCATTATTGACTAAATTAAAAGGTTGCTCTGGAGCAGAATTAGCTACCAACATCCCATCGCGCTCCATAATTAACACTGTTCCAGCACGACTGATATCTAAAGTTCGCAAAAATTCGCTGAGTTTCAATAGATGAATATCAACCCCCACCACAGCAATCAGCTTTTTGCTGGCATCATAAACTGGAGTACCTGCCGATGCTGCAACATAGGGCGGAAAGGCTGGATCGTAGTAAGTATAGATCCGAGACCAAGTAGGTTTTCCAGCTTTTACCGGTGCTGTGTATGTTGGTTCGTTGAGACTATCCCACGGTATTTGAGTCAAAATTTGAGTGCGGTTACCATCGTTGTCTGTCAAGTAAGTTGTGCAATTATTTGGGAGGGTGGGTGTTTTCGGAGCGATATCATCGATAGTGACAGTTTTGCCATCGTAACGAGCAGCACCAGCACCTTCCCCATTAGGAAGATACAAACCAATATAGGTGAAGTCATAAGC
Source organism: Calothrix brevissima NIES-22 (assembly GCF_002367995.1). GTDB lineage: Bacteria > Cyanobacteriota > Cyanobacteriia > Cyanobacteriales > Nostocaceae > Aulosira > Aulosira brevissima. The sequence continues at coordinate 2,480,044 of NZ_AP018207.1, read as the reverse complement.
CTGCATTTGCTGCCAAAAGTACTTGCCAACAGTTTGGCGATGCCTACGGCTGGCTGCGCCTACGCCTACATTCAGCAACCCCATCCGCACTGCATCCGCATTAATCTGAGCGACTTTATGGGGAACCGATAGATAGGCATCTAAATGATTATCTACCTGACTACTGGTTCGCTTCATCAACTGTTCTGCCAGCTGCTGAACCGCTTTTTCTCCATTTTTGAAAGACAAATATCCTACTAACCCCACTGCACCAAATACTTGCGCCACAAAGGGAACAATCAGCACAAGTTGTAATGGTAAAGCGCGAAATTTACTAAATGATGGATTAGTCTTCATAAAATGGGAAATTTTGCCTCATTATGCCAGCTATAGGTGTGGCTTTGAATTTACCACCAGTCCTAACTAAGATAATTCCCCAAAAATTACCCGCATTAACACAATTTGCGCTTGTGTTTTCGCCATCAACACTTTAGTGGGTGAATTTCTCCACAGATTTTGTCCTCACCAAAAACTCCGGAAAATTAATTACATGAATATCGAGAAAAAATTTTTTCCCGCCAAAAGATTTTTTAACAACAACTTAACCAATTTCTTTACTTTTCTTAACTGCCAATACCGCACAATTTGGTTAATCTAAATAAGGATAAAGCATTATTTATTACAAATAAGCGTTAACCAGATCAAACATGGCCAGAATATAAAACACAACCCTGGCAGGAGGTCTAACTATTTGACCCCTGCTGGGTTTATCTATTTGTAAATTTTGCAAGTAAATTAGGCTACATTGAACTTAACAGAAATTTAACGGAGTAGCGATTTCCCTCAATACACCATTTCATCCATTCATCGCGAATAAACTTAGAAAATACTCCGCGAAACTTTGCGCTAACCTCCGCGCTCCTTTGCGTTTAAAAACCTACTTAACCAAATAATCCACCAACATAGTCTGCGGTTTTTTGATTTGCTGGATAATTAAAAATCGCCTCTGTCCTATCAAATTCCACCAATTCCCCCAAATACATAAACGCCGTATAGTCAGAAACACGGGCTGCTTGCTGCATATTGTGAGTCACAATTAAAATTGTTACCGTTTGCTTGAGTTGGGCAATTAATTCTTCAATACTAGAAGTAGCGATTGGATCTAAAGCCGATGTAGGCTCATCAAATAAAACAATCTCTGGCTCAGTTGCTAAAGCACGAGCAATACAAAGCCTCTGTTGTTGACCACCAGAAAGATTAGAAGCTAAATCGCGCAATCTATCTTTAACTTCATCCCACAAAGCAGCACCGCGCAAAGCCTTTTCAACTTTCTCATCAATAACCCGGCGTTTTTTTTCACCTCTTACCCGCAAACCGTAAGCCACATTTTCATAAATTGACTTCGGAAAAGGATTCGGTCTTTGAAATACCATACTAATCCGCATTCTCACTTCAATGGGATCGACTTTATTACTTAACAAATTAATCCCATCCGGTGCTAAATTAATTTCTCCCCGATAACGATTTCCCGGATAAAGGTCATGCATCCGATTGAAACAACGTAACAAAGTAGTTTTACCACATCCCGAAGGGCCAATTAATGCTGTTACTTGTTTCTCAGCAATAGGTAAATTAATATCTTTCAAAGCGTGGACTTTACCAGCATAGTAAAAATTCAGATAATTAACCGCAGCCTTAATCGGCTTCTCTACAGTTTCTACAGTTGAAGATGTTTTTTCTACCATTTGATTGTTTTGCGTAAACGATAGCGGAGATAAATGGCTACAGCATTCATAGCCAAAGTCATGGTTATCAACACAATCCCCGCAGCAGCAGCATTTGCTTGAAATGCTTCTTGGGGACGAGATACCCAATCAAACATTTGAATCGGGATTACAGTAAAAGCTGATGACAACCAAGCCAAAGAAATAAAGGGAAATTCACTTTTAATTGGTGAATCTGGCAGAAAGGCAATAAAATTTAGTGCGCCAATAGTTACAAGCGGTGCAGTTTCCCCAATCGCCCGTGCTAAAGCCACAATAATTCCTGTGAGAATGCTACCAGTGGCATAAGGTAAAACATGATCCCAAATCATTTGCCATTTAGAAGCACCAGTAGCATAAGCAGCTTCGCGAATGCTATTAGGAATCGCCCGTAAAGATTCACGAGTGGTGACAATAACCACAGGTAAAACTAAAAGTGCTAATGTTAATCCCGCCGTGACTATACTAGAGCCTAAATTTAAGCCATAAACAAATAAACCCAGCGCCAAAAGACCGTAAATTATTGAAGGAACGCCAGCTAAATTAGTGACATTAATTTCGATAAAATCAGCTAACCAATTTTTGCGGGCATATTCTTCTAAATAAATTCCTGACGCTATACCAATAGGAATTGCCGCAGATGCCGTTACTAGCATGACTAAAATCGAGCCTACCCAAGCCGAAAGAATCCCCGCATTTGCTGCCCTTCGGCTAGGGAATGAAGTAAAAAACTCCCAAGAAAGACGCGGCAATCCATCACTAAATAAGTCAAATATTAATGCGAATAAAGTAATAATTCCCACCAACATTGACAACAAACCAACAATACTAAAAATATATTCAGACAGCTTGTTACGGTTAATAACAGCGCGGATCTGCCGCATATTTTGAGTGGTCGCCATAACAAAATTCTTGATTAACTAACTAATGACAAATGACAAATGACCACCTAATAAATCTCTCGATAACGCTTCGCCAGAAAATGACCAATGATATTAAATACCAAAGTCATCAATACCAGAGATAATCCCACAGCAAAGATAGTTTCGTATTCCAAACTTCCATGTGGTAAATCGCCTAAACTAACAGCGACAATATAAGCTGTCATAGTTGCAGCTGGTTCCATTGGGTTCAGGGTAAGGTTGGGTTGACCGCCAGCTGCGATCGCGACTATCATTGTTTCACCCACAGCGCGAGAAATTCCCAAAATATAAGCTGCTGATATCCCGGAAATCGATGCTGGGACTACAACTCGTAAAGCTGTTTGCAAGCGAGTAGCACCAGTTGCATAGGAACCTTCCCGCAGATGTGCCGGTACGGCTCGCATCGCATCTTCACTCAACGAGCTAACATAGGGAATAATCATAATCCCAATGACTAAACCCGCACTCAACATATTAAACCCAGGTAATTCGGGGAATATTACCTGTAATAAAGGCGTCACAAATAGTAAGGCAAAATAGCCATACACTACTGTGGGAATTCCCGCCAATAATTCTAAAGCGGGTTTGATGACTTCTCGCACTAACGGTGGTGCAAATTCGCTCAGATAAATAGCAATAATTGTCCCCAGTGGGATTGCTACTATTAAGGCAACTACCGTAGTCACTAAAGTTCCAGACACCAAAGGCCAAATACCATAGTGCTTGTCATCAAACAAAGGCGTCCATTGAGTATCTGTGAGAAATTCCCAAATAGGTACTTTCTGAAAAAACAAAATCGATTCGTAAACCAAAATAGCGACAATCGCTATGGTAGTCGCCACAGAAGATAATGCTGCGAGAAATAAGACAAACTCAATCGCCCGTTCTCGAAGATTACGTACTAGCTTGGGAGAAAGTCGAGTTGGTTTAGCACCAATCATGTTACAGGATAGCGATCGCTCTTGCAAAAATTAACTTCAATTAAGACAAAGAGAGGTGAAAACCTCCCTTGAATAACTCGTGAATTTGAACTATTTAAACTTCAAAAATCCGTTTAGTCTTTAGCGTCACGACGCAATAGTTCATCAATCTTTAAACCAACTGCTTCTTGACCGCCAAATACACTGCCAAATCTCTTTTTATTGAAATGGCTTTGCGCTGTAGTATACGCTGAACCTGGTAGCGACACATATCTAACTTCTTTCGCTAACTTAGCAGCATTCTGCAAATAAAATTGCACAAACTGCTTCACCTCTGGTTTATCAATGGATTTGGAACTGATATAAATAAACAGAGGGCGAGATAAAGGACTATAACTGCCATTTTTGACTGTAGCTTCTGATGGTAATACCCCGTTAACAGCTACGGCTTTGATTCGTTTGCTATTTTCTGCATAATATGCATAACCAAAATAGCCAAGTGCATTTTTATCACGGGAAACGCCCTGTACCAGAACGTTGTCATCTTCACTGGCGGTAAAATCACCCCGACTAGATTTAGCTTTACCAACTACAGCTTCAGTAAAGTAATCAAAAGTACCAGAATTAGTCCCAGGGCCAAACAACTTCAGTGGTGCATTGGGGAATCCAGAACGAACTTGACTCCAGTTATTCACCTTACCTTGCGCCCCAGGCTCCCAAATTTTCTTGAGTTCAGCAACTGAAAGATTCTTAGCCCAGGTGTTTTGCGGGTTAATTACCACTGTTAAAGCATCATATGCTATTGGTAATTCTACGTAACGAACGCCATTCGCTTTGCAATCGCTGATTTCTTTTTGGAGGATAGGACGGGAAGCATTAGATATATCTGTTTCACCACGACAGAACTTTTTAAAGCCACCGCCAGTACCAGAAACACCCACTGTAACTCTGACTCTACCGCCTTGAGCTTTTTGAAAATCCTCTGCTACTGCTTCCGTAATTGGAAAGACAGTACTAGAACCATCTATTTGAATTGTTTTCTGACTTTGGGATTGAACCGCAGACATTGTTAATCCAAAAGTGGCAGCTACTACTGAGGTTACACCTAATACCGTCAAGCTGTTAAGCTTAAAGTTTATCTTGTTCACCAGGATGCTCCTAATTTATCACACCTACGATTGCCGTCGAATCGCTATCAAATGACAATAATTGTCTGAAGTTCAAAATTGCGAACATATTTGTTAATTGCTCGCTGTCTGAATTTTGACTTACTCAGGTAATATAAAAGTTAACCAGTGGTTATATGGAGGGTAAGTTGTAATCGCTCACAAAATGATTGTTTGGTAACAGCTTGATGCTTTCTTTAAAAGTCAAATGCAATTAGCGCATTATTTATTTAACTATTTCTCATAGATCTGTCTGTGAGAAAGTTTTGCTTTTATCTGTGAATTTACAAATACTTTACAAATCTTTGCTCAATAAAAGAGTAGAAATAATCTCATAGAGAAAGGAATTGTAACTGTTCTGCCCAGTCAAGTTTGCTATCAAGTCTTAGCGATGATGAGTAAATTAGTACCAGCCATAAGAGTCAGCAATTTTAGTTTTTATTACGATACTAAAAAGATACTGGAAGATATATCAATAGATATTTACCAAGATAGAGTAACTGCAATTATTGGCCATACTAATTGTGGTAAATCGACTTTTCTCAAGTCGCTTAATCGGATGAGCGAACTAGAAGCAGAAGAAGTCCGCATTCAAGGAAAAGTAGAATTTTTTGGTCAAAATATTTATGAGCGTCGTGTTAACTTAAATCGAGTACGTCGCCAAATTAGTATGGTATTGCCAAAACCAAATCTCTTTCCTATGAGCGTATATGATAATGTTGCTTATGGAGTAAAACTTTTAGGATGGCGACCAAAAGCAGAATTAGATGAAATTATTGAGTCGGCCATTAAAAATGCTAATCTTTGGGATGAAGTCAAAAATAAACTACACAAATCAGCTTTAGATCTTTCCGGCGGACAACAACAAAGATTGTGTATTGCACGTGCTTTAGCCGTCAAGCCAAAAGTTCTCTTAATGGATGAACCTTGTTTTGGACTCGATCCCATTGCTAGTACGAAAGTTGAAGAGTTGATTCAAAGTCTACGCTCTCATTACACAATTGTAATTGTTAGCCATAATATGCGACAAGTTACACGCATATCAGATTTTACAGCTTTCTTTTGTCTTAATGAAAATCAGGCTAGCAATCTAGTTGAATTTGGTAGTACCACTAAACTCTTTTCTAATCCTTCCGATTACCGCACCCGCGACTACGTTTTACCACGTATGAATTAATATGTTTGTAAGTCACGAAAAAGATGAGGGTTATTACCCAATTATTTGTATGTTCGGTAATTTCTCATAATTATTAGAGGATTATTATATTAATAATCCTCACTCACTCAATTAAATTTAAGCCCTAGCTTTAAGGAGTTTCACGGATATCAAATAGTTTTTTGAATAGATATAACATATATTAGATTATTTTTTTAGAAAAATATTATTGTGTTAGTTATGGCAAATGATGAGGGTTCGCTGACTAAAGATGATAATTTAAAGATAAATACAATTGCATCGTATGTTTGCCAAGCTATTATCTCTATCCAAGAGCAGCAGCCAGAATTTTTATATGAAAAATACAGAAATGTTCAATGGAATCGCTATAGCCTTCAATCACAAATCGCTGTAGTTCTTAGTCAAAGCCAAGACTGGGATTCTTTAATGAAAAAACTGGATGTATGTTTAAAAAGTTGCTTAATTCCAGAATCATCTAATTCACCTATATTAATAGATTTATATAATAAAGTTCATCATATTCAAATTAAACAAGAATATTTAGATAGCAAAAATAATTTTAAATATCTCGAATCATCTGAAACATTTATACCTACTTCTGAGATTATTTCTCCTAAGCAGATGGGTATAGCCATTTTACTTTTAGATGCAGAGAATTTAAAAATCAATCATGAAACAGAAAAATTTTTAACTGAATTATCTAACTTTCCTCTTCAAGTCAAAATTGCTTTTGCTAATTGGCGCAGCATGGGTAAATTAGATTTTGAATTACATAGCCGTGGCTATGATTTAATTCATGTTCCTGCTGGTAAAGATCATGCTGATGGCAAAATGATCGCTTTTGGCTCTTCAATCCATGAGCGTTATCCCAACGTGAAAGCAGTTTTTGTCTGTTCATCAGATACAGTTATGACTACCTTATGCAACCATATTCAGCAGAATGGATTAATAGTGTATCAAGTTAGTCAGCAGGGAGAGACTGTAAGAGTATTTAATATTTCGACTGGCGAAACCAACACTATCATTCCTATTTTGCCAGATGAAATTGGCACAATAGAAAAGTTTATTCAGCAATTAAAGGTTTTAATAAAATTAGAACAAAAACAAAGCCAAAGTTTTTGGATTCAGCTTTCCAAACTATCGACAGTATTTAAAGATAAATATAAATTAACTCTTAGCCAAGTTGTTCCTCGCTATTTACCAGGTAAAAAAGCTAGAGATATTTTTATTAATTATCCTGCTGATTTTGTGATTCATCAAATTGATGCTAATTCAGAATTATATGTCACTTTATTAGAAGTAAATCAAGCACAGCTAGCAAATAAAAAATCAGAGTCTTTATCGTCAAGTATTCATTCTCGAAACGATCTAGAAAAAGCACTGAAAAACTTAATAGAAAATTTAACTAACAAAAACTCTACAAATTTTGTTAAGACTAATATCTTAGCGCAAGAATTTAAAAATAAATATAATAAATCAATCAACGAGCAAATAAAAGATTTGCAAATTATTGGTAATTTTATTACTTTTTTACAATCTAGTAGCAGTTTTACCTTGAAGCAAACAGGTAAAGAATGGGATGTAACTGTATCTTAAATTCATCTATATCTTAGGTCTTGAGTATAAATCTTCTCACACTTAGCTTGGTAATTATATTAAAATTTATAAATTAAACTTTCCAAATTGTACACTTAAAGGTAAATATCAGCACAAGACCAAATAAATAAGAAGATGAAATGTCCTCGCTGCGAATCAACTTCATATCGCAAAAATGGTCATAGGAATGGTAAGCAGTATTATTTGTGCAAAAATTGCCGAAAACAATTCCTTGAGCCTGTATTACTCAATACTCCGTCACCTCACTTGCTTGGGAATAGCAACGGATATAGTAAATTACCTGTAGAGGAAGCAAAAGAACTGTCTTTAAGCGAAGATTTACCAGTCGAGACAAACACAAACACATCTTCCCCATCTCTGTCTACAACTTTAGCCCAAGAACTCTTACAAACTTTTTTATCGCCACAATTCTTAGAATCTGCTGCCTTTCAGCAATTCATCGCCAAAATTAGCCCAAATATTGGGATTAAACCGCAATCAACTCCAGGAATTTCTTTATTACTTTTAGATGCAGAAAATCTCAAAATAGATATTGCTGCTGAAGAGTTTTTAGCTAGTATCGGTAATTATCCTCTGCAAGTAAAAATCGCTTTTGCTAATTGGAAAACTCCTAGCAATGGTAAGCAAGATACAGAACTATATGAACGTGGATATCAGCTTTTTCATGTACCTGATGGTAAAGATGGCGCTGATGCGAAAATGATTGCTTTCGGTGCTTCTTTATTGCGTGGTTATCCCACAGTCAAAGAAATATTTGTTTGTTCGGGAGATGGAATTTTAACTCACCTCTGCAATGAAATGCAAAATCAAGGTTTAACTGTATATTGGGTGCGTAGACAATCGCAAATTTTACATATAGAAAATCGCAATACGGGAAAATTAACTTTCTATTCTGTACCGCTAGCCACAGAAGTTCCTTCTTTAGCAGGAGTAGTTGATAAAATTGAGAATTTAATTAAAGCCGAACAAGAATCAATTAGTTCTAGATTGAGCAATTTGACAACAATAGCAAATCTTTTTCAAGAAAGATGTAACCTAGAATTTAATCAAAATAATTCTATTTTAGAAGCGAAATCCACTGCATCTTCAGACACCGAAGATCTCACAGGAACAGTAAATACTACAACAATATCGATTCCCCCACAGGAGATTGCATCTAAAGCCGATTTGGAAAAATTATTGCTAGAAATTTTTCAGAATATGCAAGCCCAATCTCCTAAAAGTAAATTATCTGTCTCTAAACTAGGCACAGAGTTACAGAAAATATGCGGACAATCGCCGAATTCAATTATGAAAAAGTTAAAACTAGGTAGTAGTTTTACCAAATTTTTGCAATCATCTCCTCACTTTACCTTACAACTGCATGGTCGAGAATATGAAGTACTGAAGTCTGTTGACTGTTGACTGTTAATTGTTCACAGTTGACTGTTGACTCATGACTAATGACTAAATTGTGAGATAATTTCATAAAATTTAACATATTCGTCTCCGCCGATGCTAAGACTAATTACTGACTTCGACGGCCCTATAGTTGATGTTTCCGAACGGTACTACCGTGTTTATCAATTTTGCTTAGAGAAAACCCGACGTTCAGATCAATCAATACAAGAACTTTCTAAGGGAGAATTTTGGCAATTAAAGCGATCGCGCGTTCCGGAAAAACAAATTGCGCTAAACTCTGGTTTAGATGAAGCACAAGCAGTAGAATTTGCTCAACTACGGCGACAAACAGTCCATACAGAACCTTACTTTGCCTACGATACCTTAGTACCCGGTGCAGTGGAAGCACTGTTAAAAATTCAGGAAGCGGGTATCGATTTGGCGGTAATGACAATGCGGCGAGTTTGGGAACTTGACTATGCTTTCCAAAAATTCCAGCTAGGAAGATTTTTCCCAGAAAATCGCTGTTATTGCTTGACTAATGATTATGTTAAAACCCGCGATATTGAGGATAAACCCTTATTAATGGCTAAAGCCATAGCGGAACTACCTGCTGTGGATGATAGCTGGATGGTAGGGGATACAGAAGCCGATATTACAGCAGCGAAAAAACACGGAATTAAAGCGATCGCAGTTGAGTCTGGTATCCGCGATCGCGCTCAACTAGAACTTTACCAACCCGACTTCATAGTTCGGGATTTAACTACTGCTGTAGATTTACTCCTAGAAGGTAAATTATCCCAACCACAACCAGCCTATATTCCTTAGTAGCTGGCCTTACAGCTAAGGGGTAATAGATATACTCTATTACCCCTTAGCCATAAAAAAGCCGAAATTTTTAAACATTGAAATTAACCAGCTTTACCACTCAAAGAATCGGGTAAGCTGTGCTGTGAAGTTAACGTAAAAAGCTACTAATCAACCACAACAATATAAACGTCAGCACGGTAGAAAACTGATTTGACGATAAATTAATAAATGCTACTGGTGACAGAAGCCAGTTAGCAACCAGCCCCCCAACAATTAAGCCAACGATCAGCCCAAGCAGTGTAAATAAAACTGCTCGACCAAATTTACCCTCCTTGCGATTGAGAAAGTAAATACTAATTCCTACCCCAACCACTAATGCTAACTGCAAAACTTGATCGCCTGTAGCTGGGTAGAATACACTAGCAGCGCTCAAACCCAAATACCAGGCACCAGGTAGCAACACATCAGCACGGGTTGGCCGATCCAACATGCGTTGCAGCCATGCTGGCGACTGCTCGCTCTTAGTTGGGCTTTCTTTGGGAAGCGATTGCACTCGAGTTTCTGGAAATCGAATTCGCTCAGGGACTTTAATTTTACCTTCCTGGCGCATTCGTAAGCGATCCATTAAAATCGCGTCGTAAGCCGCTTCAATGACTTCAGTACTCTTGCTATCGCCAATATGTTGCTCCATCAGGCGATTGCGAGCATCTTGAATTTCATCGAAGCTAGCATCTTCTGAGACCCCAAGTTTTTCGTAGGGATTTTGATCGCTCATGGGAGTTTATACTTCAGCCTCGGTCTGCGGCAGTCTTTTGTTGACGGAAATACAACTTTAGGTTTTATTTTGATCGTCACTTAATTGCCGATCAATTTTCAGCCCTACCAGGATAGTAGCATGGGTTGATTTGATCGACTTGGAAATTTTAACTATAAGTCACTTTAACATATTGCCAGAACTCCGTGTATCCCCTCATGTCGTTACTTAGTTCTGGCTCTAACCTAGAATTTGAACTTAGAATACCTAAATTGCAGTTTTTATGAAAAAATTACCTTTTCTGTTGCCGTTGCGGCGGCTGAAACTACTCAGATGAAGTTTTCATAAATGAGTTTCAGAATAATCACTGGTCTCAATCGGCATCTCGATTTAAGATTGAAACAATTTAGATTACCACTGGCGGGAAAAGGAGAGTTTTCTAGTTTACTAGATGACTGTGGCTAGGTCAAAACTATTGCTGACTGGAAAAATTAGACATTTGCCGCACTTGCTCAATCATCCCAGCAAGTTTGCCTACAAGTTTAATTGTCCGGAATCTTGATTAGACTATGATTAAGTAGGTAATCAGGAAATGCATCTCTTAGCCTTGTAGATTCTTAACTTATCCCCAAGTGGAAACTGCGTTTTCACGCAAAACTCCTGTAAATCCTTAGAATTTTTGTGCAAAGTGATGGTCATGGCTCCTGCCAAGATTCTTGTAGTTGACGACGACCCTGCGGTTCGGAATTTAATCCAACGCTTTTTGATGAAGCAGAGCTATCAAGTAGAAGCTGCTGAGGATGGCAAAACCGCCTTAGCGCTATTTGAGCAATTTAACCCCGATTTGGTGATTTTAGATGTAAATCTACCAGATGTAATTGGGTTTAACCTCTGCCAAGAGATGCAAAGCCGTAATGGTGTTTTTGTGCTAATGCTAACTAGCCGTGCTGACGAAGCTGACAAAATTCGTGGCTTTGCTAAAGGTGCTGATGATTATCTCACCAAACCCTTTGGATTGGGAGAATTAGAAGTCAGAGTAGCAGCTATCTTAAGGCGTCAGCGCGTTGTCACCACAGCCGAACAAAAACGTCTGGTGTTTGAAAAGCTGATGATCGATCCAGTCCGGCGGGAAGTGGCACTGAATAACCAACCAGTACCCTTAACTGCGCTGGAATTTGATTTGTTACATTTTTTAGCTAGCCATCCAGGTCGAGTGTGGCGGCGTGCAGAACTGATTCAAGAGGTTTGGGACTACGAATATGTCGGCGATCAACGGGTTGTTGACGTACATATCGGTCAAATTCGCAAAAAGATTGAAATTGATGCCAGCCAACCTGCATTAATTCAGACAGTACGTGGTGTAGGGTATAAGTTTGAAAGCCCAACTAACCCGCCACAGTTGGAAGTCCATTCTTGAGTTCTTAGTCTATAGTCCAGAGTTTTTAACTCTTGACTTTTGACTAATGACTAATGACTAAAAAACGAGAAATTGGCTCAATTTTTGCCTTGGCTTACTTTCAGCTTGGGTAAATATGTTCTTTGACAGTAATAATGTTGATTAGTAGATGCTAGTCTGAATATATCTGAATTTGAATCAGATATATTGGGTCATTAAGATAATTTTGATTCGGGAAAAACTTACAAATAAATACTCTATCTCATAAGAAATCCTCCTAGTGGAGGATAAATTTTAGCTATTTTTTGGAAAAGTTAATCGTAACTTTGACCATTAATTTCAGTAACCCTGAAGATTTTTAATAGTTTAGTCTGCCAAAAATTGGCGGATTATTGACTAAATTGACCAGCTATGATGTATTTTTGTGCTGACACCTCATCAAGATAAATAACCTAGCAGCCAAATTTTAGCTGGTAGAAACTCATTTACAACAACAGACCAATACTCTAGGATGAGTAGCTGGCTGAGTCATTAGCCATTTGTATTGACAAATAATCAAACCCTAAGCCTTATTAGATAGCAACTCCTTTGAGCGGGTTTCCCCGCTAAGGGAATTGCTTAACTTTGACTGCTTCAGCACAAATTGCGCATCCGAGATCCACAATTGTTTAGCTGTGATGAAACAGGGTTTCTAGGTAAACACGAGCAGCACGGCGATCGCTCTCGCCATTTTGTAATAAAAACAGTGACAAGGCTGCGGTTAATACCCGGTTTTGATCCCAGTCTGGATGTGTCTCTAAATAGTTTTTTAGCGATTCGTGAAGTGTTTCCGGGATTTCTGTAAAAATGTTAACCGTTGTGTTCATGAGATTTTCCTCCTCTGAGGTCAATCAAGAGGTACAAGTTGCTTGCAGTCAGTAGCCAGAGGCGGCATACGCAATCTTTCACCTGCCTGACAATCTCCGCCAACATTTAAGGTAATTTTACACAGTTGATGTCAGCGATGCAACGAACTAAAACAGCAAGCCGAATCATTGTGCGCTAAGAGGGGGTAGGTTTGTCAATGCTGCGAAATGTTAAAAACGGTGGTATAAAAAGTAAATGTCAACGCAATCATCAGGGTTTAAGCATGATTTTCGTTACATAACTTTATATAAACTCAGTCACTGAGATTTCTTAGAGTAGGAAATAAAAATCCCCAAGAGGATGGTAAGAGGTGATTAACTCGTGGGGGATCTGTGGAAAACTAGGAAAGTGGCTGTGGAAACTCTGTGGAATCTGTGAGGAAAATACTTGTGAATGATAAGAATTACAAAAACATTTTCTTTGAATGAAATTTAAACTATTAGAGTTCGCGCCCCAAGATTGGTTATCTTCCTGGCTATCTCAGCTACAGACGCCTGTGGGGATGTTGATTGTTGGTAGATTTTTTTCGGAAATAGGTACAGGCTTTACTCTGTTTTACGCGCCCATCTTTTTTGTCAATCAAGTTGGCTTATCTGCTACGACTGTCGGTATTGCTTTGACTAGCACCTCTGTAGCTGGTGTTTTCGGGCGGATTTTGGGTGGTTCTCTAGCCGATTCTCGGGATTGGGGACGACGGCGCACTTTGTTATTAGCAACGGCGATTTCTGCTGTCGGTTCGCTGGTTTTAGCTGCAACTAATAATTTTACGACTCTGGTTATCGGCAGCTCTATTGTAGGTTTAGGTATTGGTTTTTATTGGCCTGCTAGCGAATCTGTGGTAGCTGACGCTAGCGAAAGTGAAAATCGCCGGGAAACTTTTGCCCTCGCCAGGGTAGCCGATAATTTAGGGTTAGCAATCGGCAGTGTATTAGCAGGATGGTGGGTAGCGATCGCTAATAATTACCGGGGGCTATTTATTATAGATGCAATTTCCTTCCTGGTATTTTTTACGGTAATTTTTTTGGCAATTCATGAAACCTCGCAACCAGAGATAGCAGAATCTCAGCCACCACCACCTTTAACTTCTTGGTTAGCGGCATTAAGCGATCGCCGCTTGTTAATTTACGTTACGGTGAATATTACTTTCACGACTTGTCTTGCGCAGTTACACAGCACCCTGCCCATTTACTTGAGAAACTTCGTCAGGGTGGAAGATCATACCCTGGGGTTAGCTGCAACCACAATTAGCAGCTTATTTGCTTGGCATTTGGCTTTAGCAGTGATTTGCCAATTTCCGATGGCGCGGATGTTAAAACAGTACTCCCACACCCAGGCGCTGACAATTTCGGCGATTTTGTGGGCGATTGGTTTTATTTTGATTTGGGTAACTGCGATCGCGCCAAATTATCCTCTACTGTGGGTAACCTTAGCCTTAACAGTATTTGCCCTAGCCTTAGTTTCCTATACCCCTTTTGCAGCCTCTCTCGTCACCGATTTAGCCCCAGAATCACAGCGTGGGGTGTATTTCTCTATTAATTCACTTTGCTGGGCTTTAGGTCATTTTATCGGCTCACCCTTGGGCGGCTGGGCTTTAGATCAACCACGAATGATTGCGGATAACTTTTGGCTTGGTTTTTCCTTGAGTGTCTTAATCGCCGTAGGTATTTTACAGTATCTCAACCGAATTCTGTCTCAGGAATAACTTCAAAATCAATCTTTGGCAGAGATATTTTTAGCTATCAGCAGCTATCAATGGGATTTTCTCTTAATTATTCATCAAATATCCAAATAATTAACTCAAAAGTTAAATTTTGATGGTAATAATTATGGAGTAATACATGTTAGCTAATGGTTAGCATAGCGCTTACTATTTTGACAAAGCCAGTGATCAAGAATATAAGTTTAACTTAAGCGTTTTATTGCTAATATCAATATTTGAGTTTGATAAATAGCTTGTAATTATACACAATTATGGACTTTTTTTTATGCAAAAATTAGTTTTAAATATAGGCATATTTTTCTAAAAATTTAGTTATTTTTGCTAATCGTCATCATAAAAATTATCAATAATTATATTTATCAATTCTTGAGCTAAATATTGTTTACTTTTACTATGGGTAGTTAAAGTTCGCTGCGGTAATCATAAATTCTCAGTTAATTCTCTGAGAATTATTTATTTCCGACAGGCACAATACTACATAAATCCACTTTTTGAGCTTCTATATTTTCAAGCTCAAATAGTTTGGTATTGGCAATTTTGTATTTAATTCAAATTGGTGCGTGAGGGTTTGCTATGAAAGTAAATCTACTAGCTTACGCTGGTGGGCTAAGTTTTTTATACTTAATTGCTGGACTATCTCCAGCACAAGCTAAATCTGCTTTGCCAGATACTGTAGATAATGCTAAAGATTTAAAATCTAACAATAGTTTTGCTCAGATTAAAGTTGAGCAAGAAAAACCAGATTTATCGATTGTAAATCAAGCCAAATCTTCTCCTGTACTATTAGCATCTGATGCCATAGAACAAGTGACATCTGTATCGCAACTTTCAGATGTACAACCTACAGATTGGGCTTTTGCGGCATTACAATCTTTAGTTGAGCGTTATGGCTGTATTGCTGGGTATCCCAACAGCACCTACAGAGGTAACCGCGCTCTCACCCGTTATGAATTTGCAGCAGGTTTAAATGCTTGTCTGAATAGAATTAATGAGCTAATCGCCACAGCAACTAGCGATTTAGTGACTAAAGAAGATTTAAATACCTTACAAAAACTGCAAGAACAATTTGCGGCGGAATTAAGCACATTACGGGGTAGGGTAGATGCTTTAGAAGGTCGTACTGCTGAATTAGAAGCGAATCAATTTTCTACAACTACTAAGCTGAATGGTGAGGTAATTATCTCCGCTATTGGTGCGACAGGTGGTGCTCCTGGTGATAACAATCCTAATATTATTCTGACGAACCGAGTGCGGTTAAATCTCAACACCAGCTTTACAGGTAAAGATTTACTGATTACTGGGTTGCAATCCCATAACTTTTTAGGTGGTGTTGATGGTAGCGGTAGTTTACAAGAGAGTTTAGGTTTAGCATCACCGATACTCAGTTCTAGCAGTGCGCGTACTAGCTTTGAACCGCAATTTCCCGGCGTCGATCCGAAGAATTTATCTAGTGTTGGTGCAAACTCGCTTCAGCTTTATAAACTGCTTTATATCTTTCCTGTCGCGGAAAAGTTGACTTTGTTTGCGGGGACAGCAGCAGAAGTTTCCGATGCTTTTCCGGCTATCACTCCCTTTTACGGTGAAGGACAAGAGGCGATTTCTCGCTTTGCTAGTCTAAACCCTGTATTACGTGTCTCTGGTGGTACTTCCGGTTCTGGTTTAGCTTCTGCAGCTGGCTTTATTTATAGTTTTTCCCCCCAGCTAAATCTGAGGGCTTTGTATGGTAGCGTGAATGCCAATCTTCCTAGCAAAGCCGGGGATATTCTCCCAGGAGTCTCTAACACTCCCTTGGGCGCAGGGGTATTTAGCGGTAGTGGCGTAGTAGCAGCACAGTTAACTTTTCAGCCCAGCAATTCTTTAGCTATTGGTCTGAACTATGCCAATAGTTATCATGAAATTAATATTTTGGGTACAGGATTAACTAGTAGTGATATTGGTGCTTTGTCTGGAGTACCTTTAGGCACACCAGTCAAACTCAATTCCTTTGGTGGGACTGTGACTTGGCGTTTCTCTCCCAAAATTGCCTTATCTGGCTATGGTGCAGCGCTGTTTGTCGATGATTCCTCGGCAGATGTTAATGCTGGTACTACCTTTACTAGTTGGATGGTAGGCGTTCATTTCAACGATTTATTAAAGCCTGGTAACAATGCGGGGATAATTTTTGGACAGCCGCTTTATCGTACTGATGCTAGTGGTGCAGCACAATTAGCAGATGCAGGTGTGAATCGAGCGGTTCCTTATCATTTAGAGGCTTATTACCGCTTACGGGTAAATGACAATATCAGCGTTACACCTGGGGCTTTTGTGTTGTTCAATCCGGAAGGCGACAGCAGAAATGAAACAACAGCCGTAGGTGTATTGCGGACTACATTTACTTTTTAGGGCATGGGGCATGGGGCATTGGGCATGGGGCATTGAGCATTGATAATTATCTACCTTGTCCTCCTTGTCCTCCTTGTCCTCCTTGTCCCCCTTGTCCTCCTTCCCTTCCCTTCTGCGATCGCACTCATGTTTACCGTCGGCGTTTTTGTAACTTCCGGTAAACTTCCTTGACATCGACTTTATGATGTGCTAAAGCAACTAGAGTATGGTAGAGCAAATCTGCGACTTCTCCTGCGATCGCATCGGCATCATCATCTTTAAAAGCCATGACTACTTCAGCCGTTTCTTCGCCTATCTTTTTCAAAATTTTGTTATCGCCGCCGGCAAATAGCTGACAAGTGTAGGAATTTTCTGTAGGGCGATCGCGGCGATCGCAGATTACCTGAAATAATTGTGACAATGTATCTCCTGGTGGTGCCACAATTTGTCCTTCCACTTGATGAAAGCAACTACGTTCTCCCGTATGACAAGCCACATCTCCTATCTGTTCTACACCGATGAGGAGGGCATCGCTATCACAGTCATAACGGATACTGTGTACCTTCTGGATATGACCAGAAGTCGCTCCTTTGTGCCAGAATTCCTGACGGGAACGACTCCAAAACCAAGTTTCTCCAGTTGCTAAAGTTTGTTGTAAAGACTCCCGATTCATCCACGCCATCATTAAGACGGTGCCATCAAGATAATCTTGGACGATTGCTGGCACTAAACCTTGCGCATCATATTTAATTTTTTCCACAGGGATGGCGTGGTGTAATGAATTGGGTTCTGTAGAAGACATACCAGCTAATTTTTTCAGTGAGAATGATTCATTGATTCACGATACCATTCTCAATAGGGCATCTGATACGCTTTTCGTAATTGCAGCTGCTGATGTTCTCTTAAACGAGAACCTTTTTATCCATAGCAGACTGCATTTTAACTGCACTTAAAGCGACTTGATGCGCCTTTGTAGCTTCACCATACCAATGAATTGCCGAGTTAAACGCCGCTCGGTAAATATCTTGGTATGATTCAGGCAATCGATTTCTAATTTCTAAAGGCAAGTCTTGATTTGACTTGTATAACATAACGTTATTTTTTTGGTTCCTATAATTCTATACGATAGATGTTCTAAGCAGTTTTTCACCCTATCCTGAGATAGAGCTTTTTATTGCCACTGATTTAGGAGAGAACCTTGGTAAATACGACGATTAAAACAACCAAATCACAAGAAATCTTCGCTGCTGCTCAAAATCTTATGCCCGGAGGCGTTAGTTCTCCCGTGCGTGCATTCAAATCAGTAGGTGGACAACCAATTGTTTTTGATCGCGTTAAAGGCGCATACATTTGGGATGTAGACGGCAACCAATACATTGACTACGTGGGTACTTGGGGGCCGGCGATTTGTGGCCATGCTCATCCAGAAGTGATTGCAGCCCTTCATGAAGCCTTAGAAAAAGGCACAAGCTTTGGTGCGCCTTCTGCCTTAGAAAATGTGCTCGCAGAAATGGTGATTGATGCCGTACCCAGTATTGAAATGGTCAGATTTGTCAATTCTGGGACAGAAGCTTGTATGGCTGTGCTGCGGCTGATGCGGGCGTTTACAAATCGGGAAAAAATCATCAAGTTTGAAGGCTGCTATCACGGGCACGCCGATATGTTTCTAGTCAAGGCGGGATCTGGTGTAGCTACCCTTGGCTTACCCGATTCCCCAGGCGTACCTAAATCAGCAACTGTCAATACTTTAACCGCGCCTTTCAACGATTTAGAAGCTGTTAAAGCTTTATTTGCCGAAAACCCCGATCAAATTGCTGGAGTAATTTTAGAGCCAGTTGTCGGTAATGCTGGGTTTATTACTCCCGATGCTGGTTTCTTGGAAGGGTTAAGAGAACTTACCCAAGAGCATGGGGCTTTATTAGTCTTTGACGAAGTCATGACAGGCTTCCGCATCGCTTATGGTGGCGCGCAAGAGAAATTTGGCATTACCCCCGATTTAACTACCTTGGGTAAAGTCATTGGTGGTGGTTTACCAGTGGGTGCTTATGGCGGTCGTCGCGATATCATGTCCATGATTGCCCCAGCTGGCCCTGTTTATCAAGCGGGAACTTTGTCTGGTAATCCTTTGGCGATGACAGCAGGAATTAAAACCCTAGAATTGCTGCAAAAACCAGGTACTTATGAGTATTTGGAAAAAATCACCCAAAAGCTAGCCGATGGCTTGTTGCAAGTCGCTCAAGAAACCGGTCATGCGGCTTGTGGCGGTCATATTAGCGCTATGTTTGGCTTATTCTTTACAGCTGGCCCGGTGCATAACTACGAAGATGCAAAAAGCTCCGATACAGCGAAATTTGGACGTTTCCATCGCGGTATGTTAGAGCGGGGTATTTATCTAGCTCCTTCTCAGTTTGAAGCTGGATTTACTTCTTTGGCTCATACTGACGAAGATATTGAGCAGACTATAGCTGTGGCGCGGGAAGTGCTATCTAGTTTGTAGGCTAGATGTGAGGAGCTAGGGAAGAAAAATTTTCTTCCTGTTATGCATGGTTTATAATTCCTGCTAGATAAAAGTCTTGCTGTTAAGAAAACAACCCCACTCTATTTAGGGTGGGGTTGCTAATTTTCATGCCAGATTCAAGATTTTGCGGTTTATAAAACTTCTTGCATAAATATTTTGGATTTTGGCGTTGTTGAGTATGAGTGTGAAAAGCTCACGCACTGGCTCCCCCAATGCCCCATGCCCATTTTTCACCCTATCGTTGTGTACCTTGGTTAGGATTGCGTTGTTGTTGTCTTTGTTGCCAACGTGCGCGTGCATTTTCGCGAAATTGTTGCATTTTTTGCTGTTGTTCGGGAGTGAGGAGTGCTTGAATTTTTTGTTGCGATGACTCCATGATTTGTCTAACTTCAGCAGATTGCATTACTTGCTTAAGTTGGGTTTTTTGCTCTTCAGTTAGATTTAGCGCCGCAAAAGCTCCTTTTTTACCACGCTCACCTCTTTGACGCGGAGCTTGTTGATTTTGATCTCTTTGTGCTTTTAATTCATTTAATTTAGCTCTTTGTTCTTGGGTGAGGTTTACTCTACTAAGAACAATTTGTTCTATTTGGTTGCGGGTATCGCGTTTAATGGCTTGAATTTGGGTTTTTTGTGTATCTGTTAATCCTAATTCTGCCCAACCTCCTTTACGTGGAGTTTGTTGGTTTGTGGCTTGTGCGACTTTGAAGTGTGAACCACCAGCGCGTTGGGCTTGAGCGGTAAAAGGAATAGCTGTTAAAGTTAAAGCGATCGCACCAGCTAGTAATGATAATTTTTGAGCTTTCATGGATGACCTCGTGTGTGGTTTGCTGTTTGATGTCACCATCATAAGAACTCATGACCAAAAATCACATGGGGAGAAAGTCACGACTATAACCATGACTTTAGTCATTATTCATTTGTGAGCAATAATACTAGTCAACCAAGGTAATTTAAACTAGGCTGATAAAATTCCTGAGTGCAGAAAGGCAGAGGGTAAAATCTGCATTAGTGATATATATTTACGTCAAATTACCTATATGAAACGTTCTATTCAATTTCACAATCACCCTTTTAAATTTTTACTTTATTTAGAGTGGATATTATTAGCGATCGCTACTATAACGGCTGTGATGCCAAATCCTGCACCACCACCGCGATTTGCTGCTAGGTTTCCCGAACTCACACCAGAAAATTTAATTATTTCTACTGGTTGTTTAATTATTTTTGGTTTAATGGGTTTAAGATTACCAACTGGTAGTCAAATCATGAAAGTTATCTATACTGCTGCAGAAATAGTTTTAATTTTAATTACTGGGTTTATTGGTGGCAGAATTTCACGTTTATTTCCTTTTATCTATATTATTTTAGTAACTCGCAGTTGCTTAATTTTTAATTTACCAGGACGTTTGGTAGTCACGGCTATTTCGTTTATTTTATTTTTGCTGACACTCAAACGGCGCTTACACAATTTTCCGCTATCACCGCAAGCTTTAGAACGCTTTCAATATTTTACTTTGAGTTTATCTTTATTATTTGGTTTAAGTTTAATTTTCGTTTTACTATTGATGAATACAGTATTATCGGAACGTCAAAGTCGGGAAGAATTGGCGCTGGCAAATGAAAAGCTACGTCAATATGCTGTGAGGATTGAAAATCAAGCAACTTTAGAAGAACGTAACCGAATTGCTAGAGAAATTCATGATTCTTTAGGACATTCACTAACTGCTTTAAATTTACAGTTAGAAACTGCTTTAAAACTTTCCCAATCTAACCCTAGTAAAGCTCACAGTTTTTTAGTCAGAGCAAAAGAATTAGGTTCTAAAGCTTTACAAGATGTCAGACAATCTGTCTCTACTATGCGTTCTCATCCTTTGCAAGAGAAATCTTTAGAACAGGCGATTCCCGGATTATTAGACGATTTCCAACATGCAAATGGTTTTTCACCAATTTGTGTCATTAATTTAGAAACTTCTCTTTCTAATGAACTGAAAACTACGATTTATCGCATTCTCCAAGAATCGTTGACGAATATTTCTAAATATGCGAAAGCAACAGAAGTTAGGATAGAAATTGAAGAAAGTCAGAGAAATTTACGTTTAATTGTGCAGGATAATGGTGTAGGCTTTGATTTTCGGCAAAATACTACTGGTTTTGGCTTGCAGAGTATGCGCGATCGCGCTTTAGCTGTGAGTGGTGTATTTAATATTATCAGTACTCCTGGACAGGGTTGTAAAATTATAGTTGATATCCCGCATATTAGGTTAAGTAGATGATTAAAGTATTACTGGTAGACGACCAAAGTTTAATTCGTCAAGGATTAAAAGCATTATTAGAACTAGAAGCAGATTTAGAAATAGTCGGAGAAGCGGAAAATGGAGAAATGGCGCTGAAATTAATTGAGCAAGTACAGCCAGATGTAGTATTAATGGATATGAGAATGCCAATTATGGATGGTGTTGCAGCTACGCGAGAAATTCACAAGCGGTTTATTAATATTAAGATTTTAGTATTAACTACTTTTGATGATGATGAATATGTGAAAGCTGCACTCCAAAATGGCGCGATGGGTTATTTATTGAAAGATACCCCTTCAGAAGAATTAGCTGAAGCTATTCGTGCTGTAGATAAAGGTTATACTCAACTAGGGCCGGGAATCGTCCAAAAATTGTTAACTCAGTTTCCCAGTTTAGAAGCAACTCAATCACCACCTATACCGCCGAGTTTAGCAGAATTAACTCCGAGAGAGAAAGAGGTTTTACGGTTAATTGCGCAAGGTGCGAGTAACCGCGAAATTGCTAAACAACTTTACATTTCTGAGGGGACGGTGAAGAACCATGTTACAAATATGTTAAATCGGCTAAATTTACGCGATCGCACTCAAGCAGCAATTTTTGCTAATACATATTTATCTTATTTAAATGAGTCTGATTAAACTTAAATTAAGAGTTGAAATATTCAGTAATAAAATCTAACTTATTTAAGAGATTTTATATAATAATTAATATGGATGAAACTGTAACCTTATATCGTCCTACAGGCCCAAAAGAATTAGAATTAGTGAAACAAAGCGGTTACACTAAATGGCCGCCAAGATTACCAGAACAGCCGATTTTTTACCCAGTTACTAACGAGCAATATGCTCAGGAAATTGCTACTAAATGGAATGTGAGGGATAGCGGGGTAGGTTATGTTACCCGCTTTCAAGTTAAAAAGTTATTCATGGATAAATACGACATTCATCAAGTAGGTGCATCTCACCATACAGAATGGTGGATTCCTGCTGAAGAGTTAGAAGATTTAAACAATAATATTGTGGGTAACATTGAAGTCATCGGCGAATTTCGTAACCCGTAATTTTTCAGTCAAATAAACTGCGTAGCTGGCGTTGATAGCGCAAGCGACGTTTATTTAAATAATTCCAAACATTCATTTTTTAAAATACCTTTAGTTACTTTGATATTTTTAAACGACTTAGATATAACTTCTTCACAAGAAATATCAATTTGTGATTGATTTACAGAAATCAAATCTTGAATTGAAGCACCATAGATAATTTCTGATATCCCACTCCAAACGCAAGCTGTGGCGCACATCGGACAAGGTTCGCCAGTGGTATAGATGGTATAACCTGTTAAATCAGGCTTTTTAATTTTAGCTGTTAAACTACGAATAACATTGATTTCTGCGTGAGCCGATGGATCGTTATCTCGTCTTACAGTATTATGACCTACGGCGACGATTTCGTTATCTTTGACAATCACTGCACCATAAGGAGAATCACCTTTTTTGGCTTCTATTAGTGCTAAATGCATAAAGTCTTCAGGTTGCATATAAGTGTGGGGTTGCGAAATATCATAGTCAAGAATACCGTATTTTCAATGTTATGCTACGCAAGTTAGAAAAATAGCTAATTGTTAAATATGTTACTTAGTAGAGAAAAAACTGAATTTTACTTAACAGATATAGAGACACCAATCGGGCAAATAATTAATTTGACTATTGCGGGGTTGGTGCTGTTATCATCAGGAATTTTTGTGGCAGAAACTTATAATATTCCTGATAATATTCGGTTTCAGTTAAATATTGTCGATACTATTATTTTTATAATTTTCGTCGTTGAATATGTCTTGCGGCTGTGGAGTGCGGAAAATAAGGTTAAGTATTTTTTGAGTTTATACTCGATTATTGATTTAATAGCGATTTTACCTTTCTTTTTGGGAGCAGTGGATCTGAGCTTTATTCGCTTGCTGCGGTGGTTCAGAATTTTAAGGTTAATTAGATTTATTGATCGAAGGTTTTTCTTTGGTAGTATCAGTACTGAAGATGGGGTAATATTTGCCCGGATATTATTTACTTTATTTGCAATTATATTTGTTTATTCTGGGTTAATTTATCAAGTTGAACATCCAGTTAATCCCCAAGGGTTTGCAACTTTTTTAGATGCTTTATATTTCTCAATTGTGACAATGACAACTGTAGGCTTTGGTGATGTCACACCAGCTTCAGAATTAGGGCGTTGGCTCACAGTATTTATGATTTTGACAGGGATTGCATTAATACCTTGGCAAGTTGGGGATTTAATTAAGCGATTGGTAAAAACTGCTAATCAGGTAGAAACTATTTGTACGAATTGTGGTTTAGCTTTTCACGATGCAGATGCAAGGTTTTGTAAAAGTTGTGGGGCTAAGTTACCTATAGTCAATAGTCAATAGTCAACAGTCAACAGTCAACAGTATCTTAGAATATTTCCGTAAAGCTTGGGAATGGGATTGTAGAAATATATCAGCGTGAATAAACATAGGGCTTTTGTTGCCAGCCCAGAAGTTGATTGATGCCAATCGGGAGTAAACTTTATGGATGCCTTGCTACATAATCCTATAGCAGATATGTACGGGCCGGATTTTCTACTGTTGTATGGCAGTGTTATTGTCTTGATTACAATCGTCTGTGGATGGTTTGTACAAGATCCCACAAAAAATCAATCTTTACCATTAATTCCCAGTCAACCAGATCCCTATGAAATTGCTTACTTACGTTCGGGTGCAGTAGAAGTTGTAAAAGTAGCGATTTTGAATTTAATTCAGAGGGATTATTTACAAGTTTCGGAACAATTAATCAGCCGCACAGCTAAAGATAATTTATCTGAGCTACAGCCGATAGAACGTGAGGTTCTTGCTAGCTTTTCTTCTAACCCAGGAACCAAATCTTTAGAGTCAATAGCTGCAAAAGTGCAGTCTTACTGCCAAATTTACGAGGAGCAGTTAGACAACGAGCAATTACTCTATGCTCAACAATGGCAAGCAGCAAATATTAAAGTTGGCTTGATTGCGGCGACGATTATTTTCAGCTTAGGCGGTTATAAATTGTTAATCGCTTTAGGAAAAGGACGGCATAATGTATGGTTTCTGATTGTGATGGCTGTCCTGTCAATTATGTTTATTATATGGCTTGCGAGTAGGCGATCGCGTTTAAGTCATCGAGGACAAGCTTACTTGCAACAATTGCAACAAACCTTTGCTGAATCGAAAACTAAGCTAAAATTTACTTTCCCTTCTGTATTTGACTATAACTTGGTTGTCGCATTATTTGGTGTAGAAGCGTTAGCTGGTACTACCTACGATTCATATTACAAAATTTTCTTTCCCACAAGATTCGCTTCCACAAATAGCAGACAACGCAGTTCTGACAGTGGTTCCTGTAGCAGTAGCAACTGTGGTAGTTCTTGCAGTAGTAGTAGTTCCTGTAGCAGTGGGAGTTCCTGCGGTAGTTCTTGCGGTGGCGGTTGTGGTGGTTGTGGTGGGGGTTGTAGCAGTTAGCAAAATTTAAGCAAATGGGCAAAAATCCCCTCCCGACTTCGTTAAGGGAGGGGTGCATAACGCTGGACGCGACGAAACACTACAATGCAAGCAATTAGATACAATTAAGGTAACAAAAGCTATGTTTCCGTTGATTGTATCAGGGCAACAACTTGGAGAAGGTTGCAAAAGATGGTACTAATTATCTCAAGTTAGTCATTGATACCAAATTTTGGCACAATCAGGCATGAAAATCTATCTTTCCTATCCCCAATGCCCTATGCCCTATGCCCATTTTCAAGTTAGAAAATATGTATATTCAACTTAAACCCGAACACGAGCAATTTATTCAAGCGCAAATGGCAACTGGTAGATATGAGAATGCGGACGATGTCATCGCCAAGGCTCTAAAACTACTGGAAGAATGGGAAAAAGGCTATCAAGAATGGGAAGAAGAAACCCGTCAAAAAATAGCGATTGGACTTGCTCAAATTGAACGTGGAGAAGTAGTTGATGGTGAAGTAGTAATGGCGCGATTAACTGAGAAAATACGAAAAGCGCGTGAGAATCAAGGGTAATGCGATACGTTATAGCCAAAGAAGCAACTCAAGATTTAGAGGAGATTTTAGATTATTTTTTAAGCCGCAATATTGATGCAGGGGAACGATTTGCACAAGAATTCAACAAAAAATGTCAGTACTTAACACAATTTCCAAATATAGGCAGAAGTTACGCTGCTTTTGATCCAAACCTCAGAGGAATACCTATAGATGGCTACATTATATTTTACCGTGTATTTGAAGATAGTATTGTGATTGTGCGCGTGATTAACGGTTACCGCGATTTAAAATCTATATTTACAGATGTAGATGATGAGTAAATAAAACGATTCAGTCTTCAACCGGAAATGATATTATCTCAGCTTCCAACTTTAGGCGCAGGGTTAGGTTTTCGCCAACCATTTAAAAGCGATTTGTTTCTTAACCGCCAGCAAGTAGATTTTCTGGAAATTGTTGCTGAACATTATCTAGATTCACCTTGGCACAAACAACAGGAATTAGAACTACTGGCGGCGCATTTCCCGATAATTCCCCATGCTATTAATTTATCATTGGGTAGTGCTGAAGGTTTGGATGTAGATTATTTGCGGAAACTAGCAGCACTAGTGAAACAGCTTAACCCGCCTTGGTGGAGCGAACATATTTGTTTTACTCAAGCTGGTGGGGTGGATATCGGACATTTATCACCCCTACCTTATACCCAAGAAGCAGTGGAAGTTGTCTGTCGGAATATAGCTGAAGTGCGGCGTTGGATTGATGTGCCGTTTATTGTGGAAAATATCACTTATATGGTGACGCTTCCCGGTGCGGAGATGACAGAAGCTCAGTTTTTAGCGGAAATAGTAGAACGTGCTGATTGTGGCTTGCTGTTAGATGTGACAAACCTACATACTAATGCTGTCAATCACGGCTATAACGTGGATGATTTTCTCAGTCAATTACCTTTAGAACGGATAGTTCAGTTGCATTTTGTTGGCGGACATTGGCATGATGGTGTATTGATTGACAGTCATTCTCAATCTACCCCGGTGGAAGTTTGGCAATTGATGGATAGAGTTGTTGCTCAGGTTCCAGTCAAAGGGATTGTGTTGGAAAGAGATGAAAATTTGCCATTATTTAGCGACTTAGTGGGAGAACTACAACAAGCTAGAGAAATCGGTAGGAGTCATCAGCGATGGGTTTAGCACAAACACAGCAAGTTTTAGCCCAACTTTATACTAATTCGCAATTGAGACAGCGTTTTTTTGCTAATCCGCAAAGTGTGGGCGCAGAGTTGGGATTAACTGAACCACAGATACAGGAATTAGCGACAATTTCTAGCCAACAGATAAATATGTTTGCGAATTCTCTCAAATGGAAACGGTTAGGAGAAGTGCGCGAACTATTACCAGGTACTGCAAAGGTATTGGGTAAAAATTTCAACGATTTATTTTGGCGATATGCGGAAACTTATATACCCCAGGGTATCAAGAAACATCGTCTAGATGCGATCGCATTTGCTAATTTCATCCAAACCCAGAAGATTGAGCCGGTTTGGGTAAGGGATTTGCTGCGTTATGAAAAAGCTTGGCTGTTAGCTTATGATTCTCCGCGCTGTTTGCGGGTGTGCTGGTTTCTTTACCCTGTTGACAAGCTGGGAACTACAGAAAAGATATCTCGCCAATTAACTTTAGCAGTTTGGTGGCGGTTAAACGAGCGATCGCGCTTACATCATACTTTGCGCTGGTGGCCGATTCCTTAGTCTTTTATTTCCTCTCTGTGTGCTTAAACATTAATTCATCACCAATTCTCTGCGTACCTTTGCGCGTACCTTTGCGTTCCTTTGCGTTTAAATTTTATACCGCCAAGACGCCAAGGACGCCAAGAGTTACATACCCTTCATTCTCAAGATTTCAATTCGCCATATTTAGGACTCCACCAACCTTTTTGCGTATGAAAAAAAGCCACATCTTTATGCTTTTTATCCTGGCGTGACTGAGGTTGAGAACAGCGCAACATAATTTTACTTTGTCCATCTTTGATGTAACTATATTCCTCTAAAAACTTCTTACATACCGGACAGGAATATGTGGTAATTTTGCTGGGAGGCTTTTCTTCCTTGGTGGCTTTTTCTTGACTGCGCGGTGCTTCCCAAGCTTTTTTCAATTCGTTCCAAAATAAGACTATATTTTCACAGCCACTCTGACATTTCAAAAAGTATTTCTTTTTAACTTTACTGCTAGGAATTTTGGCGAGACAATTATTACAATCCGGGCAACGAGTTCGAGAAGTTTCAAATTTACGTTCAGCAACAGCAGCAGTTTTGCTTCCATTCCCTGAAGTTACAGCTACAGTTTTAGCTTTGGCTAAGGCTGGTGCAAAATAATTTTGATTCCAACTGGTGAGATATTGCTGCCAAGGTTGTTTTCCTGATGCGATCGCATCTAGGGCATCTTCCATTTTCGCAGTAAATTCTGCTTCAAGTAGATCGGGTAGGGCTTTTTGTAAGAAAACGTCAACTTCTAACCCTAATGCTGTTGGCTGAATAATTTCTTTTGTGACTTGGATATAATCTCGCTTTTTCAATGTGGCAATGGTGGGAGAATAGGTACTAGGGCGACCTATGCCTTTACGCTCCATTAATTGCACTAATTTGGGTTCGCTGTAGCGTGGTGGCGGTTGGGTTTGCTTTTTCTCGTGACCGGCATCGGCTAAAGTTAGCATTTGTCCCTGTTGTAAGGCTGGTAAAATGGTATCCTTACCCAAATTCGGCCAGTAGCGTGCATAGCCTAAAAATTCCACTACTTGCCCTCTAGCTTGCCAGAAAATTTCCCCAGATTTTGTAATAACTTTGGTTTTGCGTAATTGGGCTGGGCGACATTGAGATGCGATCGCTCTTTTCCAAATTAAAACATATAAGTTAAACTCGTCAGCAGGCAATTGCACTCGTAACTCTGCGGAAGGGCGAAAGACATCGGTAGGGCGAATCGCTTCATGAGCTTCTTGGGCAGTTTTACTGCTACGATGTCTAGCAGTACGCTGGGGGACATTTTGCGGATCGTTTTGTTCTAACCACTGTCGCGCACTTTCACAAAATTCTGGACTTAACATCACCGAATCTGTGCGCATATAGGTAATTAAACCAGCTTCATAAAGTTTTTGCGCTACCTGCATGGTTTTTTCTGGCGTAAATCGCAATCGCGAACCCGCAGCTTGTTGCAAAGTAGAAGTGATAAAAGCTGGTGGTGGTTGGCGGTTATTGATTTTCCCCTCATATTGCACAACTTGGTGGGGATGGCGTTTCGCTTCTTCCACTAAGCGGTTAGCTTCAGCTTCGGAAAGTACCCGCGTTGATTCTGGTGTTGTTTGATTATTAATTTTGGTATCATCATGTACTTCTGTTTCCTGCTGAGTTTCTTGAGGTGCATTCGCCGTTCCCAGATAAAACGCCCGAAACCCCTCTGCATAATCTACCCAGACACTCCAGTAATCTTGGGGTACAAAAGATTGTATCTCGCGTTCTCGCTGACATATTAGGTGTAATGTGGCACTTTGAACTCTGCCGACACTCTTAGCACCATTATTTAACGCCCAAACTAAGGGACTACCTTTATAACCGACTAATTTATCTAAACAATCTCGACACAAACCCGCACCTACTAAATTTAAGTCAAGTTTGCGCGGATTTGCGATCGCACTACGCACCGCCGAGGCGGTAATTTCTGTATAAACTACGCGCTTGGCTTCTCTTAAACCTAGCACTTCTTTCAAATGCCAAGCAATTGTTTCCCCTTCTCGGTCTGGGTCTGTAGCTAATATTACTTCACTGACTTGTTTGGCTACAGTCTTCAATTGCTGAATAGTTTCTTTAGAACGTTGATCACGGGGGACATAGTTACATTGTACGTGACTCCCATCCATACTAAATCCTAGCGCATCTTCACCTTGGTCACTGAGTTCGCGAATATGTCCGCAACTGGCGCGCACAATCCACTCAGCACCGAGAATTTCACTGAGTTTTTTGACTTTACCGGGAGATTCGACTACTAAAAGGCGTTTAGGCATAGCACCCGCTTTTAAGATGCTGTATTACTGATACAACTTTTTATCATATATTTAGTACAAATGTACTATATTTTCCCCATTCTGATAAGTCGGGGTATCTTAGAATCAGATTTTGAGTTTTGCTAAACCTAAATAGCGTATCCCCTCTGGAGAGATATCAAAACGACAGGGTAATACTTCTAAACCGAGAGCGATCGCATCCCGTAACAACTTACCATATACAGGGTCTGTAGTATCACCAGGGGCAAACTCTGTACAATCGCCGCGATTAATAAAGTACAGCATTACTGCACGACTTTGAGGTAACAGCGCCATCAGTTCCCGTAGGTGTTTTTGTCCCCTAGTTGTTTCCGTATCGGGGAAGATTGCTAAACTACCTTGACACCAAGTTGTATTTTTGACTTCTAAATATATTGGACGTTCCCCATCACTTCCTGTTAAGAAAAAATCCACGCGACTTTTTTTATCTTGTCCATAAACTACTTCACCTTTGATGTGACTATATTCACCCAACTCCGGGAATAAATATCTCGCTAAAGCCAACTTAACTATCTGATTTGGTAAAGCAGTATTCACCCCTACCCAAGTAGGATAATTATCATCCACCTGAATTAATTCTAAAGTGTAAGCTAATTTGCGTTTCGGATTAGCACTTTGAGAAAGTTGTACCGCACTACCAACAGTAGATACTCCAGTCATCGGCCCGGTATTGGGACAATGTGCTGTTACTATTTCACCATTTAATAGCTGCACATCAGCAAAAAAGCGCTTGTAGCGCTTTAGTAAAATTCCAGGATATAAAGTTGGGTAGCGATAGAGCCAATCCATAATTGTGAAAATCTCCTGCATCACAGCAAAGAGATGATTAAGAGCTACACAAGTTTACCTGCTATACAAAACTTGGCTAAACTTATCTAAGCTTCGCCATTCAACTAAAGTTTTCTTTAGAGGGTCTGCTTCCTGCTTCCACCAAGGGAGTCGGCTCCTTCTTGTCCACAGGCGTAAATTTGGCTCTAGCCGAGCCTATTTTGCGGTCTGTCCAATTTTTTTCTGAAGCTTTTAGCCATTGTTCAAAATTATTTTCCACCTATTTAAAGAATCTTGGTATCACCTTCGACCTTTTTAAAGGCTGGCTACTAATGAACGCGACTGTGGTTTACAAACCAGATATGAAGTTGGCCTTGGTTTTCGGCACTGATTTTAAAGTATCAGACAGTGAAAATGCTGTCAAGTTGTTCATGGTGACTAATTATAAGTAACTTTAGGAAAGTATTTGCCTATTTAGTCAAGCTCTAAAGGATGACTATTTTTACTTTTTGAGTACAACTTTAGGAAGAAATTCTCTTTACCATAGTTTGGCATTTTTTGTATTTATTTTCACGCTAGTTTAATAAAACTCAGCATACAATAGCGCTTATCAGCCTCCTAAAATCAAAAAAGTTAGGAGGGTTGCAATCTGCAAGTAGGTAAATCCTATGCAAACAGTCCAGGGAGTGACGGAATTAGAATATGCCTTTCTGTTTACCCTAAGAAAGGTAAATTCAATCAAGTTAGAAGGGTTTAAACCATTTTTTAATAATTTACCTGTAGACCCTTATATTAAAGGAAATTATCGCTCGCGAAGATTATCCAGATTTACAGTTTTGGGAGATAAATTAGTTAAACTACCTCACGGTTATTTCTATCAAAGCAAAGATTACAATCCATTAATGGGAGATATTAAAAGAGAGTTTGCAGAATTAGATGATGCGCTGATAGAACTGGATATATTTAAAAGCTTGGTTTTCGCATTTACTGATTCATGTAAACTTCATCCAGAAGCAGAAATAGGAGTACATCAGATTAGAATTAGCTGTTCGCCTGAGAATATGGGTAATCCTGCGCCTGAAGGTATCCATAGTGATGGTACAGATTTTATCGGCATCTTCTCTGTTAATCGACATAATATCGTCGGTGGCGAAACACGTTTATACACTGGCAAGAAGGAAAAACAAATTTTTAGTAAAATTCTCAATCCTGGAGAACTTTTATTGCTAAATGACAATGAATTTTTCCATTATGCTGCTCCCATTAAACCAGAGATTCCAGAGCAAGGAACATGGGATGTTTTTGTACTAACTTCTCCTAGTTTACTTTCTCATTAATAGTATTAAATAATATAACTATAGATTGTCATTGAAAAAGGGAAGCTGCACCCCTACAGATTCATCTTTTTTCTCACTTAGAATGACTTTAAATTGGCGGAATAATTAATTTAGCTAAAATATTTGACAATCTATCAAAGCTGGGGAATTTAATGTAGTCATTTACCCAGCTTTTTTAATGTTGAACAGGAAATAATATGGCTAATAGTGATTTATCTAATTTAATTTATTTAGTTGCTACATCAATAAAATGCCTCAGTAATAATATGTAGATAAATGTAACAGCGATTGTGCGATCGCACTGTTGCTTGAGAAACTACCTATGATTGAATACCACAAAATCTCTTTACCATAGATTGGCATTTTTTGTAGTTATTTTTACGACATTTTAATAAAACTCAGCATACAATAGATCTTATCAGCCTCCTAAAATCAAAAAAGTTAGGAGG
Organism: Calothrix brevissima NIES-22; assembly: GCF_002367995.1. Taxonomy (GTDB): domain Bacteria; phylum Cyanobacteriota; class Cyanobacteriia; order Cyanobacteriales; family Nostocaceae; genus Aulosira; species Aulosira brevissima. The sequence goes on along the minus strand of NZ_AP018207.1, from coordinate 2,447,662 downwards.
ATTGCAATCTGCAAGTAGGTAAATCCTATGCAAACAGTCCGGGGAATAACGGAACTAGAATATGCCTTTCTTTTTACCTTAAGAAAGGTAAATTCCATCAGATTAGAAGGTTTTAAACCATTTTTTAACGATATGCCTGTCGATCCTTATATTAAAGGTAATTATCGTTCTCGCAGATTATCGCGGTTTGTCGTTGCTGGGGATGAGTTAATTAAACTACCTCATGGTTATCTATTTCAAAGCAAAGAATACAACCCCTTAGTAGGAGATATTAAAAGAGAGTTTGCCGAATTAGATGATGCGATGATTAAACTCGACATCTTTAAAGAGATGATTTTCGCATTTACTGATTCTTGCAAAATTCATCCCGAAGCAGAGATAGGAGTGCATCAAATTAGAACTAGCTGTTCACCTGATAATATGGGTAATCCTGCACCTGAAGGTATCCATAGTGATGGTACAGATTTTATCGGTATCTTCTCTGTAGATAGAAACAATATTCAAGGCGGAGAAACACATTTATATACTGGTAAGAAAGAAAAGCCCATTTTTGGTAAAGTTTTACATCCCGGCGAGCTTTTATTAGTCAACGACCATGAATTTTTCCACTTTACTACTCCCATTAAACCAGAGAATGATGCTTTAGGAACAAGGGATGTATTTGTATTAACTTCTCCTAGTTTGCTGATTAATTAATACTATTTACAAGTAAAATCAAAAATTTTCATTAAGGGTGTGTTATGCCGTAGTAGGTTAACGCACTCTTAATTTATAGTAATGGGGCATGGGGCATAGGGCATAGGGCATTGGAATATTAATTGTTATTTCACGCAGAGGCGCAGAGGCGCAGAGAGTAAGAGTTAGAAAAATCTACTTTTTCATTTATCTCTTTCTTTCTTGGCGCACTTGGCGTTCTTGGCGGTTCATTTCATTAAAAATAATCGCATCTCCACAAAAATTTATATACCCTCTTCAATCTACTGCAAATATTTGACAATCTACCAGATATGGAGAATTAAAAGCCGTCATTTCTCCAGCTTTTTTACCTGGGATAGGAAATAATCTAGCTGATAGAGGTTTATCTAGCTTAATTGCGAGAGTAGCCATATCAATTAAGATTGCAGAAATTTTCTCAATAGAAATATCGCCAGGAATGGGAACTGTATCTAATCCACAACCACAAACTGCTGAATAAAGTAATAAATTAGTAATATCATAAGTCTTTTCATTAGCTCTTGTAGCTAATCCCACATCTTCACAAACAGGAAGCATTAAACCAGAATAACCACAGATTTTCACTGATACATTTTTTAAAACACGAGTTAACATCCCCGAAATTGCTAAAGTTCCTGGTTGTCCAAATTTACCATTCATAAGCTTTTCATAAGCAAAAGCAATACTGTTATTTTTATCTAATGATGGTGCAAGGGAAGTATCAATTCCTAGAAAGTTAATTGCAAATTTATCAGATATCATCTCGGCAATATTTGCAACTTGCTTTAACTCCATTTCTAATAATATTTTTAGTTTGGCTTCTGCTGTGGGGATATCATCAGCTTGAGAAAATGCTTGAGTTACCAAATCACAACATTCTAAGCCAATTGCAAATGCTGTATCACCTTGATGGTATGATGTGGGGAAAAATGGGATTCCCGGTTTGCAGTTAGCCCAAGCGCAAAAGCGAAAATTTCCATAACCATTTTCGCTATCTTGGGAAATACGCTTAATTACTTTAGCTGATTCTAAGGCATTTTCTAAGTTAATTCCCATTGCGCGATCGCCAATTTTACTCGAACAATAAATTACTGAGGTTTGTTGGTTAATTTCGGGAATTAAAGCGATAGTTTCCGGTTGATTTGCATAACCGATATTGAAAAAACTTAAATTGAGATTTTCACAGATTTCTTCTAAGCATTGAATTTGACTTAAAATTTCCTTCTGAGATAAACCTTGCAGATATTCTTCCCAAGAATTTGTGGCTATTCTTGTTGTTTGCACTTCATAGCCTTGTTGAGTAAAAATATCCTTTGCTTGTTGGTTAAATTCAGCAGCTTGTTGAATTTTTTCTGCATCTTGAGGAGATTGCAGAGAAATTCCTGTAGTAATAGTTCTGATTTTCATAGGTTTTTATAATCAAAATAACCGCCTGCGGGTAGCGTCTCCCAGAGAAAACGCTAAGTCAGAGAGATTGATAGAGAATATGAAAAGTACACTTTTAGGTTAATGACGCAGTACTAACATAGGAAATGAGATACATTCACCGTGAATACCTAATATAGTCATAACTAAATAAAAGCCATGAGTAACGAATTCTATAATCAAGGTTTGGAAAAAGCTAAACAAAAAGACTACGCTGGCGCAATTGCGGAATTTAATCTGGCTTTACAGCAGACACCTGATTTTCCAGAGGCTTATTTTCAACGGGGATTGGCATATTATGACTCAGGGGCAATTCTCAAAGCTGTGTCCGATTACACCGAAGTCATCAAGTTAAACCCGGAAAGTGTGGAAGCATATTACTCTCGCGCCTTAGCTAGGGTGACGTTAAAAAATTTACCTGGCGCGTTGGAAGATGTTGAACGTGCAATTCGCCTTAATTCCCATTATGCCGCAGCTTACAGTTTGCGGGGAATGGTGCGGCGCAAACAGGGTTATATTCATGATGCGATCGCTAATTTTAAACAAGCTGCGGAATTATATCTCCAGCAAAAGGATGCAGAAAATTGTCGTCTGTGTTTGGAAAGAATTAAACAACTACAACCACCAGCAAAACCAGCAGTTACCCCAGCTAATTCTCCGACTATAAGAATCACATCCCCAAAGGAATATTTTCGGCAACTATTAGATAAGGCAGAAAAGGGAGATACCAAAGAAGCGATCGCAGATTTAAACTGGGTATTACAAGCAGATCCGCAAGATGCACAAGCTTATTGCTGTCGGGGTGTGGTACGTTGCAAAATGGGTAGATATCAAGAAGCGATCGCAGATTTTAATCAAGCGCTTAAATTAAATTTTGTTGATGCTATTGTTTATCGTAACCGAGGTAAAGCTCGTTGTTTGTTAGGCGATTATCAAGGCGCGATCGCGGATTTTAACCAAGCGTTGCAAACTGAACCCCAAGATGCTTTAGTTTATGTGGCTAGAGGTAACGCCTATCGCGCTATGAGCAATTATCTTGGTGCAATTCAAGACTATTCTCAAGCAATCCAAATTAATCCCGAAGATGCCCAAGCTTATTATAATCGCGGTATTGCCCATACACATTTAGAGGATATGCAACAGGCTATAGAAAATTATCAAAAAGCTGCCAGTATTTTTCTCGAAAAAGAAGACTGGGATAACTATAAATTAGTTTTAGATAGCCTGAATAAAATTCAAAAATCTCTCCCCGAAACAAAACAGCAAAAATATAATCTTCTCCGCCAGCGATTGTTACGTCTAGTTGGCGGACAATGGGAAATAGCCCAAAGATTAATTCAGCAGAAAAAAGATAACTATCCGCAAATGCCAGAAGAGTGGTATTTACAAAAAGTCATTACCGAATTAGAACGCGATCGCGGAATTTAAGCAAGTTTTCTGCAAATACCTGTTTATTTCCTGAGTAAATAGCTTTCGGTATGCTAAGTCTGAGTTACCAATCCTCAAAAACATACCCAAAGCTAATAAAAAACTCCACCCACAATGGCTTGGGATATTAGATCAGATATTTTCAACAACTGACAACAGACAACTAACTTTTGACAAGCGAAGTGCAATAAATTTGCTACAAAATCATAGTTTTTGTTATTTTTTGGCTTTTATATTTGGTTCTGATAGCCTGATGACAACTAATGGCAAGATTTAAGGTTAATTGTAACTGTTTGTAACCGATCCTTAAAAATTAAAAATTACTTCAGTAAATTTACGTTGGTTCTTTTTACTTTGATATATTATACACTATTGTTTTCCTGGATTATATCCAAGCTTGCATCTGTATCTAAAGTTATAACTAATACAAGTTATAGCTCAGTGTGTAATTTTTATTAAAAAACTCTATTGTCAATTGGCAAGAAGATCGTCAATGTTAACATCTACTAATACAGAGCCTATAGTCTTCAAAGACCTTAAGAAACCCTTAACATTCATTTTTATTAGCTCTTGCTGTGAATACTGGGGTGGAAGTGAAGAACTCTGGTCAGAATCAGCTAGATATTTGCAAAAACAAGGTTATACAGTCCATGCTTTTAAGAATCGCGTTCAAAGAGTTCAGCGAATTCAAGAATTAAAAGCAGATGGAATTGCAGTGAAAAATATTGCAATTTTATTTACTTTACTGTATAGATTTAGCTTTGCGATCAAGCTCCTATCTTTTCTCAAAAAAATACAAATATTTAAATATAAAAACGAGCGTCATCAATTAAACATTCTTCAACCATCTTTAGTCATCATTTCTCAAGGAGACAATTATGATGGTGTGGAAATGGCTAAAGTTTGTTTAGAACTTAATTTACCCTATATAATTATTAGTCAAAAAGCATCTGATGCTGTTTGGCCAAATAGTAAAAAACGGCAAATAATGCAGGATGTGTATAAAAAAGCTAAGTCTTCCTTTTTTGTTTCGCAACATAATCTAGCTTTAACAGAAGCTCAACTAGGCTATAGTTTAACCAATGCTACAGTTGTCAGAAATCCCCATCGAGCATTAATTCCGGCAGCTTTACCTTATCCTCCAACCAAAAATGATTGTTTTCAAATAGCTTGCGTTGCACGATTGTGGATCTTAGATAAAGGGCAAGATATTTTATTAAGAGTTTTAGCTCAAGACAAGTGGCGAAATCGTAACTTACATATTTCCTTTTTTGGAAAGGGAATTGATAGAGATGGGTTAATAGATCTGTCCAAACTTTTGGAACTGAAAAATGTCAGCTTTCCTGGTTTTGTCAACAATATTATGGATATTTGGCATCATCATCAAGCCCTAATTATGCCATCTCGCGCAGAAGGTTTACCCATAGCTTTAGTAGAAGCAATGATGTGTGGTAGACCAGGAATCGTTACAGATGTTGGAGGTATTTCCGAAATTGTAGAAGATGATATTACTGGCTTTATAGCCACAAGTCCTTGTTTTGCAGAAATTGACAAAGTACTAGAGCGAGCTTGGCAACGTCGTTATGAATGGGAAAATATTGGCAAGGAAGCATCTATATCTATTCGCAAGCTGATTCCACCCCATCCAGAACAGGTATTTTCAGATCATTTATTGCAATTATGCCAAAGCTAATTATCTCCCATTAAAAGCTAAAAACAAAATTAATTATCTGTTATGGACTAGTTTGAAAATAGGGGTTAGGAGCTAGGGACTAGGGACTAGGGACTAGGGACTAGGGACTAGAGAGAATTTTATACCCTTGTTGTGAGCGATCGCATAACCTATTGAGTAACTTATCAAATCTTATTTGTAAATGCTAACAGAAACTATTTCTAACATCAATAACAATCATCGCCAACAGCTTGATTCCTTGGTATTTATTAGCTCTTGTTTTGAGGTTTGGGGTGGTAGTGAAGAACTTATAGGTATTACGGCTAAATATTTAAAACAACAAGGACATAAAGTTTATCTGTTTAAATTACAAATCAGCGAACATCTCCGAATTTTGGATCTGAGAGCGGCTGGTGTTGAGGTTATCTCGCTTCAGTCGGTGAATTTTATCAATATCAAACATTTTATTAAAGACAGAATCTACTATCTTGTTAGATTTTTCCAATTTTTGCCTCTACCAACAAGCTGGTATCTGATTCAAACAGATCCACAACAAACATTTTTTTTAGAGAGTTTGAGACGAATAAAACCTTCTTTAGTGGTGATATCCCAAGGAGAAAATTTTGATGGATTGAACTATGCAAATATTTGTCTGCAACTTAAATTACCCTATGTAATACTTTCTCACAAAGCGAGCGCTTCTATCTGGCCAGCTGATGCTATACGTCCTATGATGCGCAAAGTATTTCAGCAAGCAAAACGCTGTTTTTTTGTTTCTGAGCATAATTTATCCTTAACTCAGATACAAATAGGTCAAACTCTTCCCCATTCCGAGGTTGTTAGAAATCCCTATTTAACATCAGGTTCCCAATTTTTACCTTGGCCAGCAACTAAAGATAATTGTTTTAAATTAGCCTGTGTTGCTCGTTTGTGGATATTAGATAAAGGACAGGATATTCTCTTAGAGGTTTTAGCTCAAGAAAAGTGGCAGTACCGAAATTTACAAGTGTCATTTTTTGGAGAAGGGAATAATCGAGACAGTTTAATAGATATGGCAAATTTATTAGGCTTAAAAAATGTAAGTTTTCCTGGTTTTACAAATAATATTGTCAGTGTTTGGCGAGATTATCATGCTTTAATTTTACCTTCCCGTGCAGAGGGATTGCCCATCACTTTAGTAGAAGCAATGATGTGTGGACGGATGGGAATTACAACAGATGTCGGAGGAATTCCCGAAGTACTAGAAGATAATATCACTGGTTTTATTGCTAAGGGAGCTTGTTTTGCGGCGATTGATGAAGCTTTAGAACGTGCTTGGAAGCGTCGCCATGAATGGGAAAGTATCGGTAAGCAAGCATCTAAATCTATTCGCAAGTTAATTCCACTCCATCCAGAACAAGTATTTGCAGATAAGTTGCTGCAATTATCTACGCTGTCAGTTAATTCTGCACTTACGGGAGAAAAAATATGAGTTTACGTCATTCTCAGTCGGAAGCAAGCAGAAGTGATTCGTCTGGTTTTGTAAAGATTAACAGTGGTAGAAGTCAGCTATTTTCAATTAGAGCTTTTTTGACAGATGCATGGCTAGATTTACGCACATCATCAGAATTTGCTAAACGACTATTTTTACAAAATATAGCCCAACGCTATCGTTATTCATCCTTGGGATTATTTTGGGCATTTGTACCTTCAGCTTTAATCGCGATTTTACTAACATTAGGACAGCCGGAGCGCATTCCTATCTTAATTGCTGGTGAAGTTCCACCAGCAGTTTATGGTGTCTTTGGCTTAGTTATGGCACAAACGTTTTTAGAAGCATTAAATATTCACCGCGTTTCACTTAACCAATACATTCACTTATTAGTCAGACAAAAAATTCCCCTAGAAGCGATCGTCATAGCTGGTTTGGCAGAATCAGCCTTTGGTTTTTTGATGCGTCTTCCAGTATTATTGGTTATTCTTTTAGTTTTTCATATCACTCCTGCTTTGACATTCCCTCTCGCTTTATTAGGTATTGCGGCAATTATTAGTTCTGCAACGGGATTAGGTTTATTCTTAGCTCCTTGGAATGTTTTAAGTAAAGACTTAGAAAATATTATGCAGTTTTTTCCTTGGTTACTATTTTTAATTACTCCTGTATTTGTAGTTGTCCACCCAGGTAACTGGCTTTATATTTTACAGCAATTTAATCCCCTTACTTATATATTTGAATGTACGAGATTTCTCGCTTATAGTGCGGGGACAATTAATATTTTAGCTTTATTATTACTCATACCTTTAGCATTAATATTACTTATATTAAGCTGGTTATTCTGTCGTTTATGCCTACCTTATATTATCGAGCGATCGCTAACTTAAATTATGGGAAAAATTATCTTAGAAACCAAGCATTTATCAAAAAGATTTTGTCGCACCCATAAGTTAGCATTGCGTTATACAATTGCAGATATATTCTGGGAGTTTCGCCGCAAACCAGAAGGAGAGAATCGCTTACGTCCAGGTGAATTTTGGTCTGTTTATGATGTCAATTTACAACTGCACGCAGGTGAAGTATTAGGCTTAATTGGTGCCAATGGTGCAGGTAAAAGCACATTAATTAATTTAATTATGGGAATTTTACGCCCCACTCTAGGTCAGGTTAGATGGTATACCAATAGCGTTGTCATGATAGATAGTCAAGCTGGATTAAATTCTCTGCAAACAGGGCGCGAAAATATATATAATCTCTTATCAATGTATGGAATTAGTGAATACATAATCAAAAATAAAATTAATAATATTATTGACTATTCAGGTATTCAAACATTTATTGATGCTCCTGTTGGTACATACAGTACAGGAATGCGACTGCGGTTAGCATTTTCTATTTATACTCAATTACAACCAGATGTTTTTATTATAGATGAAGCTTTAGGAGGGGGAGATATTCGCTTTCAGCAAAGCTTTCAAAATTATTTGAAAAATTATATTAAAAATGGTGGCTCTATCTTATTAGTTTCCCATGACATGTATCAGATAAAGTCACTTTGTCACCGGGTAATTCTTTTCGACCAAGGACAAATTTATGATATTAATAAACCTGATGAAATAATTTACACATATAATGAATTGATGCTGGGAAGAGAAAATAATTATAATTTATCTTCGCCAACAATTCAAAATAATCGAGCTACTAAGTCAACAGATGAAGATTTACTAGCTGGAGAAAAATTTGGCTTAGTTGAAATTGAATCAGTAGAAGTAACTGCTGTAGATGGAAAAGATATTACTCCAGGCAGTAAAGTAAAATTCCAAATGACTTGTAATTCACAACTGGATAATTATCCTATAATAATCAGTTTTTCTGTGGGGACGGAAAAATTATTTCCTATGGCCATGATGATGGGAAAGTATGGTGAAGAATACTATCAAATCAAACAAGGACGGAATCAATTTTGTTGTTTTGTAGATAAACTACCACTCTTACCAGGAAAATATCAATTAAAAATGTCAATTTTAGAAAATCATAGTTATGATATTCTCTCCCTCAAAGGATACCAAGATAATCCATTTTATTTTGAAGTTAAAGGATACAACGATTTGGAACTAAATTTTGCAAGAAGTTATAAATATATATTCTATATTCCTACAGAATGGGAGTAAAGATTTTGGACAAATAAATTAGCAACTCCGACCTCTAGAAAAATAGAATTATTTGAGGTAGAAGATGAATTCTACGATACCTATATATTTGGAGAAATACCAGAAAGTTGAAAGCTAATTTAACTTGTGATGAATGCACAATATTGTATTTCATAATACACATATACTATGAAGACTACAAATTCCTTTCATGAACACAAACAGGTTGTAGATCAAAACCCACTACCTTTACCCCCTGGTCATTTTGGATTCCCTTTTATCGGTGAGACAATTAGCTTTTTGCAAGACCCAGACTTTGTACGCAAGCGCAAGCAAAAATATGGGAATATTTTCAAAACACATCTGCTTGGATGTCCCACAATTGTGATGATTGGTGCTGAAGCTAATCAGTTTTTGTTGACAAACGAGAATCGGTACTTTTGTAGCAACTGGCCTTATAGTACTAGAGTTTTGGTGGCAGGAAATTCATTATCGGGTGCCACAGGAAGCAAACACCTGCAAGGACGTAAACTTCTATCACAAGCTTTCCAACCTAGAGCCTTAAGTGGATATGTGTCGGCAATGGCCGATATCACCCATAGTTATTTACGCAAATGGGAGCAAATTGGTGACTTAACTTGGTATCCAGAATTAAGAAAATATACTTTTGATGTTGCCTCCAAGCTGTTGGTAGGAGTTGATGGAGGTGCTAATGAGCTTGTGGTTGAATGGTTTGAGTTGTATTCTCAAGGTGTACTTGCTATTCCAGTGGCTTTACCTTGGACTAGGTTTGGTCGAGCGCTGAAAGCGCGTCAAAAATTGCTGGCAAAAGTCGAACAGATAATACAGAAGCGACAGCAGCAAACCGAACTAGGCGAGGATATTTTGGGGATATTGTTGCAAGCAAAGGATGAAGAGGGGAATCAACTTAGCTTGGGTGAATTGAAAGACCAAATACTACTCTTGCTGTTTGCGGGTCATGATACATTGACTTCAGCACTCTCATATTTTTGTTTATTGTTAGCACAGAACAAAGACGTTTTGCAAACTGCCCGGAGAGAACAACAGCAATTGGGATTTAAAGAACTATTCACACTAGATAACCTTAAGCAGATGACCTATCTTGAACAAGTCCTTAAGGAAGTTCTACGCTTGCAACCTCCGGCGAGTGGAGGTTTTCGGCAAGTTTTACAGTCTTGTGAGTTCAATGGATACTCTATTCCCCAAGGTTGGTCTGTACTTTACCGAATTATAGAGACTCATCAAGATACTTGTATATACACTGAACCAGAAAACTTTGATCCCCAAAGGTTTGACCCATTTCGGTCAGAGGATAAAACGAAATCTTTTAGTCACATACCTTTTGGTGGTGGTGTACGGGAATGTCTAGGTAAAGAATTTGCTAGGCTGGAAATGAAGTTATTTGCGGCTTTACTGATTCGGGAATATGATTGGGAACTTGTCCCACAACAAAACCAAGATCGGGTTGTATCCCCAGTTCCGCATCCCCGTAGTGGTTTACAGGTAAAATTTAAGCGCCTCTCTACAGATGCTTAATCCATGTCAAGACAAAGTTGGTGAAAATGCTCGCCCCAGTCCTCAAAATTAGGATATTGGTCAAAGCTAGCACAAGCAGGAGATAGGAATACAACAGATGGTTGATATTTTTGTGCTAGCTTTAGTGAACTGCAAACATAAGGGCGATAAAATCGCAAACAAGGCGATTTTTAAACCACATTCTCTGCAACTAAAGGGGGTCTCAAAACTGGAGTTTAGAATATGATTACACAAATACAAAATCTTAGTGCACAAACGATCGCTCTCATTCGAGCTAAAGATTGGTGGTCATACAAACTTGCTCCTGTTTTGGGAACTGCTTATGCTATTGCTGCAATTTCAGATATATCTTTAATTTCGCTGTGGAGTACATTTTTATTTCTACTAGTTGCTTTGGTAATTGGTGCAAGCTACGCCAGTGTAATTAATAATATATGTGACCGAGAAGCAGACAAAATTAGTGGCAAAACTAACTACTTCGTAGGTCAATCTCACATCTTCATTGCTTTAGCTCTCATCGGATGTATCTTACCAGGTCTGATTGTATCAGGACTATTGATTCAAATTCCTCTAGCACTGAGCATTTACATAGGCAATTGGTTAATTTTTACTGTTTACTCTCTACCACCTATCCGGCTGAAAAATCGCAGTTTTTTGGGGGGGTTAGCAATTGCGGTGGGAGAAAGTCTTGTACCACAAATTTTGGCTATATTTTTAGTCGCTCATTATACTGGTCAGACCCTATCATTAATATTGATCACTGCAATTTCTATTTGGGCGTTTGCATCGGGATTAAGGAGCATTTTTTGGCATCAAATACTTGATTTTGAGAACGATAGTTTGGCTGGTGTTAATACATTTGCTGTCAATGCTTCTACCCAAACTTTACAGCGAATTGGTAAATGGCTTGTCTTCCCTATCGAATTTGCATCTTTAATAGCGATATTATTCTTGACAAATAACCTTTTTAACTGGATTTTTCTGTGTCTTTATTTCGTCACAGAATGGCTGAGATACTACTTTTGGCAACTAGATATAGTAATTGTTCAACCTACCAATAACTCTAGACTTATCTTATTTGAGTACTATGATGTGTTTTATCCTCTGGGATTCTTGATTTTATCTAGCTGTAAACACCCTGAAAGTCTCATTATTTTAGCTGCTCACTTATTAATTTACTATCAGCGTTTATGGTGGTGGCTGAAGGATTTTTGGTATTTATTCAGATGGGGAATTATGCAAAGTTTTCTTAATTATAGACAACTTTTGAAAATGTAATTAAATAGTATGTAATTGTTGATTATTAAATAAATGTTTTATCAGGAGGTTAATATGAAAATTGAGCAAGTTCTAGAAACCTACGATGAAGCTTATGCAGAGGCTTATAATAATACATTTCTCACTGATATTCACTCACAGACAAAAACAAAGCATGAACTGAAAATATTAACACATCTTTTGAGTGAGAAAGGTACTGAAGCTCGTTGGTTAGATGTTGCTTGTGGTACAGGGTATTATCTCAGTTGTTTCCCAGAAATACAGAGAGCAGGTTTAGATATTTCACCAGCAATGCTGAATATAGCCAGGAGAAAAAATCCTGAGATTCCCTTAATCCAAGGTAATTTTAGAGATAAATCTCTGGTGAAAAAAGGAGAATGGGATATTATTTCTTCAATGTGGTGGGCTTATAGCTTTGCCGAATCAATATCAGAAATTGAGATATTAATCGCAAATATATTTGATTGGTTAACAGATGATGGTGTTTGCTTTATGCCTATCTGTAATCCTGCTAAAAATCTCTATAGCGGACAGACAAATATTCCCTATGTAGCGTGTGAAAATGCCCCTGCCTATGGAGGTAAAATCTTAGTTACTGCGGTAATCTGGTCTTGGATTGAAAGTAATGGTAAACGCCATGACAACATGCTTGTTCCGCAAATGGAATACATGGTTGAAATGTTTAAGAAACATTTTTCAACAGTGGAAATTGTTGAATATGCCAATGGCTTTTACTGGGGAATTCTCGCTGCTAAAAAGGAAAGACAGTTTACAAATATTTGCTCTGAGTTAACTAGCGAATCCACAACACCCACTGCTAATCTATCACCTACTCAGTATTCCAACTTTTTGAACAAATTTATTCGTAAGTTGTTCCATCTGCGCTCTTGACAACTGCGTGCTTGGTGTTTCCTCCAGTGAAGGGACTGACATTCAGCCTCGTTTAGTGCGTAGCGTCTCGGAAAAAAGAGGAACGACGACGCGATCGCATAATTTTGTAGTTTGTGTAACGATCGCGCTGGATATTTTTCTGTATTGACAAAAAGTCATGACAATAAAACAAGATTATTAGATATTATTTCTTGACAGGCAATTAACTTTTAATTTTTAACACACTTGAGTAAAGCAATTGACTAATTATTTACATATTGACTAACTTTTTTAAAGTTATTACTAATTTAATAAAGTAACTTCATGTTAGAATCCAAACGATACTGACTTTTTCTTTTGTCACTTAATTTTTGACGATTAAAGAATCAATAAATTCACTCGGTGCAAAAAATATATATCAGGGGCAATTAGATATGCAAAATTTCCAAGGTATTGAGCATCATCAGCTTGACTGAAAATTAAGGTGTTTGGTGTAGTAGTCAAACTCACCTAAATACTTGATATAGGTACACTTTCAGCAGTCTTAGGGATGTATAGCACCAGATGCAGAGAGCAAGTAACACTCTAATTGAAAGTCAATACAAAAACGACAATGATACACCAGCAATCTTTACTGATTCTTATTAAATCTTACTACTTAAGTATATATAATAATCTATAATTCTCTGTGAAAAATTATTATTATCAGAGATTAATTTGTACTTAATGTTAATGGGGTGATAGAAAAATCCAACCAAAATATAGATAGAGAAGTGTTGTTAATTAAATAACATAATATCTCCACAAGCACCCCATAAAAAAATGAATTACTTAAATACTTTTAGTGCAAGCACATATATATCTACATGGTTAGTGTATTACTGGTTGATGACCAAAATTCTATTAGAAGATACTTGGAAGCTCTACTAGATCCAATCTTGGATTTACAGGTAATCGCTAAGACTCCAAAAGGGAAAAATCCGATTGAACAAGTAGCTACTTTACAGCCTGATATAGTCCTGATAGATATAGATACACTGCGTTTAGATGGAGTGCGAGTGACGCAGAGTATCTGTCAGCGATTTCCACTGGTTAAAGTTCTGTTGTTAAGTAGTGACGATCGCGATGAATATATCCATGAAGCCTTAGATGCGGGAGCAATGGGTTATCTGCTCAAAGATGCATCGGCTGAGGAATTTCGCGATTCTATGCGCTTTTTTTGTGAAAGTTATAGTGAGTTAGAAGCTCATTTTCCAGAAGAATCGCGGGTAAAAATTCCTGTAGCGAGTTCAGTTTCTACCAACTCAGCTTATGAAGAATCTGCTGTCAAACTTCCTGTAGCAGAGAGAAGATTTGGCTTACCTGTTGCTCATCCATCTCACTTGAAGTCAGCAGGAAATTTAACCCTACTACCAAGCAAGCAAAAAGAAATTCCTATTGCAGCCAATCCCCCATCACCTAAACAAATTAGTTGGCAGCAATTATTAATCTTACTCATGATTGCTGTAGGCGGGACAACGGGTATATATCTGATCCGCCAAGCATTGAGAACGCCGCTACCATCTTTGAGCTACTTACAACAACAGTCAAGCTTGATAGGTACAGAATTTAGCGGTAAAGTGAAGCCTGCCAAAATAGTCAAAATCGCGGCTTCTAGCCCTTCAGTAGTAGAAAAAATTAATGTTAATATTGGCGATCGCGTGCAACTCGATCAACCCCTGATGGTGGTGAAAAATCCAGAGGGTGACAGAGAAATTGAACAAATTTTGCAGCAACGCCAAAGCCTGCTACAACAAGAACAAGCAGTACTGCAACAACAGCAAGCAGCGCAACAAAAAGTATTGATATGGGAACAGAAAATTAGCGATATTAAGCAAAACGAAACCCCTCTAGCTGAAAAGATAGCTGATGCAGATTTACAGCTATCGTTATCGCAGAGTGAAGCTGATAAACTACCTTTACCCCAGAGACAAGATTCGATAGAAAGAACCAAAGCCATATACGAAAGAGCGCAATCACGAGTGCGTCGGTTCGGACAACTATATCAACAAGGTGCGATCGCAAAAGACCAGCTAGAGCAAGCAGAAGCAGACATGAGAGTCGCTAAAGCAGATTATCAAGTAGCTATAGATGCTGCAACTGCTGCCAACGATTTAGAACGCGCCAAAAAACAAAAATCTCAGTTACAGCGTCAAGTTTCCCTAGAACAACAAAAACTCAAGCGCCAAGAACTAGAACAACAATTAAAAAATCTGCGTTTAGAATCGCAACAAGCCACCGAACGATTAAAATTAATTCGGCAACAAGCAACTCAGCTATTCCAACGACAAATGCCATCGACAAATACCATAGTCAAGGCAACAACATCAGGTGTAGTGGTACAACTACCAGTCAAGATAGGCGATCAAATCTTTACTGGCAATCCCCTATTAGAATTGGCTCAACTTAAGTACCTCAACGTGGAAGTATTGGTGAATGCACGCATCATTAATGCTCTACGTCCAGGACAAAAAGCCACTGTGAAAGTCGGTGTCGGTAAAACTGCGCAGAAATTTACAGGAAAAATCATCACGATTAATCCTATACCCGCAGAGAATATGAATCACAGTGTTGAGATCCAGTTTGAAAATCCTGAAGATGCTTTACTAGTGGGGCAAATGGCATCTATCCAGTTTTTAAAAGAGTAATATTGATGAAGAAACTCTCTGTATTATTAACCACGGAAGGGACGTATCCGTATCATAAAGGTGGTGTGAGTACCTGGTGCGATGTTTTAATCAGCCAACTACCAGAGATAGATTTTCATGTATTGGCGATCGCGGCTAACCCCTACCTAGAGTTACGCTATAAATTACCAGATAATATCAAGCAACTAGTTAAAGTCCCCTTGTGGGGAACAGAAGACCCTGTAGAATACTCTTGGCGCTTTCCCTTTTCTCAAGCCTTTAAAAGCAAAATCGCCACTACCAACAGAGTAATTTCCAGCCAATTTATCCCTTTATTTGAGAGTTTTTTAACAGCCATCCTCTTTGGCCAAGCAGATATTGAAAAATTAGGCTACCTCATCCTAGCCATTTATAAATATTTTCAGCGTTATGACTACCACAAAACAATGGAGTCAAAACAGGTATGGTCAACTTTTCAACAATTAACTGCTACTCATTGGCATCCGTTAGTTAATCCGGCTACCGTCACCCTTCTAGAACAGACGGAAGCCATGCGGCTACTTTATCGGTTTCTCATTCCTATACATCTTCCTGTTCCCCAAACCGATCTCACCCATGCCTCATCTGCTGGTTTTTGTAGCTTACCTTGTGTCATTGCCAAATTAGAAAGAGGCACGCCCTATCTCCTGACAGAACATGGTATCAATATCCGAGAGCAGTATCTCAACTTAAACCGTAGTATTCCCTCCCTCTTTGTCCGACAATTTTTATATCGTTTAATGGGAGCCGTAGTTAAAGTTAACTACCACTACGCCGATCAAGTTTCTCCCGTGTGCGAATACAATGCCCGTTGGGAGCGTTGGTGGGGTATCCCCGACCATAAAATCAAGGTGATTTATAACGGAGCCGATCCGAATATTTATCATCCTACCCCGCCAGTGACAAAAGAACGCCCTCAAGTCATGAACATGGGCTTGATTTTCCCCCTCAAAGGACAACTAGATTTAATCGCCGCCGCCGCTATTGTCCGTGAGAGAATCCCCAATGTAGAATTTCGCTTTTATGGGCGTCCTTCCGATGAAAAGTATTTTGCCCAATGTCAAGAACTAGTACGCACCCATAAATTAGAAGACAATATCAACTTCGCCGGATTTACCAGCGAACCTTGGCGTGCATACAGCGAAGCCGATGTTGTGGCGATGTCGAGTATTTCCGAAGGTTTCCCTTACGCGCTTATTGAAGCCATGCTTTCGGGCGCTACCATTGTTTCTACGGATGTGGGTGGCGTCAATGAAGCATTAGGTGATACAGGATTGATGGTACAAGCCCATCGCCCACAAGCCCTAGCTGCGGCGATTTTACAGCTACTCGAATTACCTGAAGAAGAAAGGCGAAAATTTGGACAGAGAGCCTATGAACGCGCCATCAAGCTATTTACACAGCAAAAATTCTTAGATGCCCACCTAGATACTTATTACCATCTCACACAGCGAGTAAGAAAAGACACAACACCAAAAAAAGAATTGGCGATCGCATCTTCTATGTAAACATCATGACCAATAACAATTGTACAGACGCGATTAATCGCGTCTCTAACAAATCCTACAAATTAATCATGAGTACTTTATTGACAGCTTTACTTGCTTGCAGTGCCATCAAGCCAGAAACTGCCATTGCTCAAACTAAAATTCTTATTCCCCTTTATTCCTATCCTACCTGGTACAATCTCCCAACTTACACATGGCCGCAAGTTGCAGCAGCAGCCAAACAAGTACCAATTACCGCCATTATTAATCCTAATAACGGCCCCGATAATGGCCCCCCCAATAGAGACTACGCCAGAGGGATTCAAGACCTCAAACAAGGGGGAGTAACAATCCTGGGTTATGTAGCCACAAATTACGGTAAGCGCAATATTAATCAAGTCAAAGCCGATATTGATATCTACGCTAAACACTTTCATCTTGATGGAATTTTCTTAGATGAAGCCGCCAGTGGAGCAGATAAACTCAACTATTACCAGGAAATTTACAAACATATTAAAACTCAGCCTAAATTGCAAATGGTTGTACTCAACCAAGGAACTCAAACCGATAAAGGTTATCTAACTCGACCAGCTGGGGATAATTTAGTGATTTTTGAAAATTATTCCCAAGCTTGGAATCAATATCAGCCTCAGTCCTATATCAAAGATTACGCAGCGAAGCATTTTTCCTGTTTAATTCACTCTGTCCCTGATGCAGCCACCATGAAACAACATATCAATCAAGCAGTGGCGCGCAATATCCAATATATCTATATCACAGATGATAGTCCCGATAATCCCGACAAAGATCCTTGGAATAGCCTACCCTCTTACTGGCAAGAAGAAATAAATCATATCCGTTCCTTAAATCAAAAAATATAGGTGTTGACTGTTGACTGTTGACTGTTGACTAATCACAGCCTTAACCAGCTATCTTTAATTGCATCGCCCTATTTACCAAGCCGATCTTCAAAAACCTGAATTTGATAAATTCTCAAATCCTTATCCTCATAATAAATAGCCACATCTTTCTCATGGAGGTGACGATAAGTCTCACACAACTGCAAAGCCGTAAATTCTAAACTCGCACGCCCAGCTGACGAACGATAATTACGATAGGTAGGGTCAGATAAAACCGAATAGGGAAGTGTGTAATTTTCGCTAATTCCTGTCGCCAATGGTCGTTTTTCCACCAAGATAAACATATTTTCGACGGAATAACGAAAGTGAAACCGAGGATTGCTAACTTTAGCAGCATACTTTTCAACAAATAAACCCAAATCCTCATACCAACCCGCACCATAACTTTCTGCAAGCTGTTCAACGGGAGCCACAATTAACCAGCGCTTGATGGGGAATCTGGCTCTTAGTTCTAGGGTTTTACGTGCAGCTATCTCATATTCTAGATAACTAAGTTTGGGCGGATTTGGCAACAAAAAATTAACTGCGATCGCAAATACTAATATCAAGCAAATAATCTCAGACCATATACCTATTACCAGACTCAGCAACCAACTAACAGGGATTAACATCAATCCCCACAGCCAGCTTAGTCCTACAGGGAGTGTCACTAAAAAACTGCTTTCCCATCCTAAAGGATTTTCCGGTAAAGCCGAGACTAAAGCCAACAATATCCAACTAGTAGTCATGACAGTCAGCGCTAATCTTCCACCAAAGAAAAAGCTCATACCGCCAATTAATGCCAAAACTAATAAGGTGGGTTTTGCGATCGCCACAATCGTCAAGCAACAAACTGTATCAATCACAGCATCTCGACGGTGTAGACTTCTCGATGCTTCCCAACCTCGTGCTAATCCTAAAACTAGAAATATCGCGCCTATTTCTAAGTTACCCCCAGCCCATTGACGAATTAAGGAGGAATTTAAACTTTCTGTTACCGTTGTCAGCCATTGCTGTAACCATAGCGGCGTCACCTGAGATAGTTCTAGATGAGAAGTGAACAGATAAGCCCCTAAGCTATACATAGCACCAAAGCCTGCTGTTCTATTTTGAGAAATTACCCCCAGACTATAGCCAACACTTAGCACCAACACACAACCTAACAGGGGGTTAAGAAAGCGGATAACTTGCATAGCGTCAACCGCACCTAACAGAGATAAGACGCTAGCTAAAGTAGACAAAATAGGAAAAGAGTGAATCTGTCCCGGCCAATCCCCGGCGATAATTTGTCTAGTAGCTAGTAAAACCCCATAACTATCAGGATTATCAAACCGCAGTTCTCGTAAGGGATGTTCAAACCGCAATAATACAGCAAAAGTCAAAATAACTGCGAGCAGTAGCACCTCTAGGATATTTTGTGAAAGTGCGATCGCAATTAATTTCTCCACCATCGCCAATTCTTCTTTGCCAAACTGGAGAATTCTCTGCCAAAGCTGCCGAATTTTCGGTAAAAAGCCTTGATCTAGTGCATCTAAAACAATACATCCTACCCTCTGGCTTATCAGATGCAACTGTTTTTTAACACGCCAATTATGATGATGTAACCAGCGCAGCAAAAAACAACCACTATATAAAAATACCAGCGTAAACCAGCTAAACAAGTGCAACGCACTCAGCAGCCAAACCCCAAATAAAGTAACTAGCACTATTCGAGAGCTGCTACCAACTATTCGACTAGCCCAAGACATTTTATCTGGAAAAATAAAAACTTTGCTGGGTAGCCAAATAAAGACAATTACAAACAACATCACTACCCATATAGTAGTGAGTACATCAAAAATAACAGTTTGTAGAAATATCACAATTATTTACATTAATCTATATGTAAATTACACCAGCCTAAAATCAGTTAACAGCAAATTTGACTGTCACAGCGCCCAATGTACAAATTTAGGCTAGTATTGGCACCTGAATGATTATAAATTGATTAGTCAATAATATTAATAAAGCTATCGTGAAAAACGATGCAAAAACGCTCTCATGATATGTTTTTAAATTGCCCAGAGTCTTACCTATATTACCACTATTAGCTTGATTTTAACATGCTAATTAGCTATATCGCTCGACCATATCAGAAAAAAATGAGGAAAACATGAGGAAGTTAAGTTAGTATTTGTACTGTTCTTAACTAATACTTTATAAATAGTTTATTGATTCTTTATATGAATTGTAATATTTTAAATAGCGGCAATTAAATATTATGAAACCTGCAAGACTAATTTTAATACGACTCACTTAAACAATGCTTAACAAAGTCCAATATTTTCCCATAAGTAGGAAATAATCATTCTGAGAATCATTAGCATAAAATGAACAAAAAAATTGTGAAGATCGGCATAATTTTTTGCTAACTATTTAACATGTAATTTGTATTTTGAACACAAAATCAAAAAATAATTACTGAAAAATTTACCTAGAGTTTATGGTCTAATAAGTATTTACCTAAGACAATAGGGGTATGATATCAACCAACTTAATAATGAATTTCAAATTGAGTACATTTGAAACTTCTGGCGAAAATCTCCCTCCTAGAACCTGAACTTCTAGAGATGTGCTAAAAAAACTCTGAATACTGTAAGCGATCGGTTGATAATCTGCTGTTGAAACAAAATTTTGGCATAGAAGGCAAACGATTTGTCTGCTAGCCAAATTTTTGATGCATAGATAAAAAAAGTTATTTATTGGGTTGAACAATTAATGTTTCCTTTCATTCAGGTAGAAAACAATGTCTAAAAAAGTATTAGTCACTGGAGGCGCTGGTTATATCGGCTCCCATACCGTCCGTCAACTAGGAGAAGCTGGTTATGATGTAGTAGTTTATGACAATCTCTCTAGTGGTTCTGCTGCATCAGTCATCTATGGAGAATTAGTTATTGGTAGTCTTGACGATCAAAAACTATTAGCTCAAACTTTTAGTCAACACAAATTTGATGCAGTCTTGCATTTTGCCGCCTATCTATCTGTACCAGAATCAATAGTAAAACCTCTTGATTACTATAGTAATAATACTTCTAACACCCTAAATTTATTGCGTTGTTGTCAATTATTTGATGTTAAAAAAATAATTTTTTCCAGTACAGCTGCTGTTTATGGTCAACCTGAAGACAATCTGGTCACAGAGTTATCATCGACCCAACCCATAAACCCCTACGGTCGCTCCAAACTCATGAGCGAACAAATCATCCAAGACTTTGCACAAGCATCAGAATTAAAGTACGCCATCTTGCGCTACTTTAACGTCGCCGGTGCAGATACCACCGGAAAATTAGGTCAATCTGCAAAGAAAGCCGAACACTTAATTAAAGTAGCTTGTGATGCAGCTTTAGGTCGTCGTCCCTCCGTCAGTATTTTTGGAACAGACTTTCCCACCCCAGATGGAACTGGAATTAGAGATTACATCCATGTAGAAGATTTAGCTACAGCCCATGTAGATGCATTGCGCTATCTAGAAGCAGGAAATGAGAGCCAAATATTCAACTGTGGCTATGGCCAAGGCTATAGCGTGCGGGAAGTTTTAAAGATGGTCCAGAAAATCTCTGGAGTAGACTTTCCTGTAATTGAACACCAACGGCGCGCAGGCGATCCAGCTTGTGTGGTTGCTAGTTCTGATAAAATTCGCAATATCTTAGGTTGGGAACCTAAATATAACAGTTTAGCAACCATTGTCTCTACAGCTTTAAACTGGGAGAAAAAATTAATTGCTTTGGCTACATTAGAAAAACAGCTAGCACAAGAAAATTTCCGACTAGGTGCGCTATTGTTAGAAAGCAAGAATATTTCAGCCAATCAATTAGAACAAGCTTTACAAGAGCAAACCCTGACTCAGCAAAAATTAGGGGAAACATTAGTACAAAAATCAATTATCTCTCCAGAAATACTAGAGAAATTTTTGCTAGAGCAAACTTGGAGAAGACAAGGGATTTGGTTACAAGTATAAACAGCCCAGAATAATTACATTCATTAAGCCTTTTGATGAATGTTAAAGATAGAAATTTGATGGAATTTTTGAAGACATAACTGAATATTTGCAGTTAAGCAAAAGTGGTCAATTGCCGCCGAAATGTAAATGTATTTCTTCAAAAATTACATATCAATTTTCGCCATAAATTTTTCTCAAACATCTACCTTATGGAGGATAAAAATAACATGTCTAACGACCTACTGCTAATCAATCTGGAAGAACTGCTGAAAAGAGCAATAAATAACATTAATGAATTCTTTACCTCTGCTGATTATTCAAAAAAAATGAATTTGGCATTCGGTGAGAATTGGAATAAAGAAAAAGCTGAGAAAGTAATTAAGGACATCATCAATTATTCCAGCTTACCCAGCATTAAAATAGTTAGTTCAGAGGAAATTAATGGTGGACAAGGAGCTTTTGGTAGTTTCAACAATACAATTTATCTATCACAAGCACTGTTCAAAGATCCCGCCAAAGGTGTTGATGTACTAATAGAAGAACTTGGACACTATATAGACGCGCAAATAAATATCCAGGATGCACAGGGCGATGAAGGTGCAATTTTTTCAGCAATAGTCCAAGGTAAAGAGTTAACTCCTACTCAACTTTCAGTTTTGAAAAGTGAGAATGATAAAACCAGTGTCTTTATCGATGGAGCAGTCAGAACATTAGAGCTAGCAGCAACTTACGGTAATATCACCGTCGATGGTAACCTCAATGACTGGACAGCAGCAGATAGATTAGATTTTCTTCCCGGAACAGCAGTACCAGGATACGAAATCTATGGAAAGTATACAGGTGATGCTTATGTATTCGCCTTTAAGTCTGATAGCCAAGCGATAGGTGCAAACACAACATTATGGCTAAATACAGATAGAAACGCGAATACAGGCTATCAAATATTTGGTCAGACTGGAGTTGGAGGAGCAGAATATAACGTCAACTTCTTTACAGATAACGTACCCTCTTTGTACACAGGAGGAGCTGGAGAAACTTTAGTTAGCGGGCCTTTAAACTACGCTTATGGTACCAATAATCAAATAGTAGAATTCGCCGTTCCCGTATCACTGCTAAATGGCGCACCACAAGCAATTGACCTGTTAGCAGATATTAATAACCAAGCCTTTTTACCTTCTAATTATTCAGGGCAAAAATATACAGTTTCTGCTTTACCTGCAAGAACAGATTTTAGTAAGAAAGTAGGGATTGTATTTTCGGAAACCACCGCGAAAAACTTCTTTCAAGACAAAGCTTATACCCAACTGTTCCTATCGATGCAAAGCCAAGCGATGCAGGCGGGTATTCCCTTTGATATTCTCACCGAAAATGACTTAACAGACCTAAGTAAGGTTGTTAATTATGATGCGCTGATATTTCCTTCTTTCCGCAATGTCCCTTTAGCGAAGCTGGATGCAATACAAAGTACTCTCACACAAGCAGTATACAAATATAATATTGGTCTGATTACTGCTGGAGACTTCTTAACTAACGATGAAAATAATAACGCTCTAGCCGGAGATTCTTATATCCGGATGAAGCAGTTGTTGAATGTTACTAGAACTGGTGGTGGCGGGCCAGTCAATGGTGTTCTCAACGCTGAGGATCTTACTCATCCGGTAATGCAAGGCTACACTACCGATGAAAGCATTCGTAGCTATAACGGCATATTTTTTAATACCTATGGTGATGCAGATACTACAGATAATAAAACACCAGTAGTTCTCGCAGATTTTTTGGTAAATGGGCAGAAAAACAATGCTGTACTAGCAACACAAACTGGTGGTAGAAACGTGCATTTTGCCACCGAAGGGTTCATGGGTGATAACAATTTAGTTTGGAAAGCATTGCAATGGGCAGTTTTAGATAACAAACCCAAAGTGGCTTTAAACATGAGCCGGGATGCAAGTATATTTGTTTCGCGGACTGATATGGATCAGTCTCAGGAATCATTGGATGTGAATCCTGTAGGAACGACTCCAGGAATTTACGATCGCTTGCTTCCCATTTTGACCCAATGGAAAAATAACTATAATTTTGTTGGGTCATACTACATTAACGTTGGTAACAATCCAGCAAATGGACAAGTAACTGACTGGACTGTTTCCAAGCCTTACTATAATCAAATTCTGGCTCTACAAAACGAAATTGGTACCCATTCCTATACTCACCCAGAAGACACAAATCAGAACACCTATAAAGAAAATAATGCGTCGGCTCCTCTAACTCCCACTCTCACTGATGCACAATATGCTGCGCGATTGGAGTTTGAATTTAACCAATCAAAATCAGTTATTGAGCAACAGTTAGGAATTCAAATTGCAGGCGCAGCGATTCCCGGCGCACCGGAAGGTTTAGGAGTTTCCAAAGAGCTGCAGAAATACTTATCCTATGTTTCTGGTGGTTATGCAAGTGTAGGTGCAGGTTATCCCAGCGCTTTTGGCTTTATGTTTCCGGAGAATAAGAATTATGTTTATCTTGCTCCGAACATGTCCTTTGATTTCTCCCTGGTGGAGTTTCGCAAGTTAACAACACAGCAAGCGGAAGCAGAATGGCTCAAAGAATACACTGGTTTAACCAATCATGCAGCCCAAGCTATCATTCATTTTCCTTGGCATGATTATGGCCCGACAGCGTGGGATACGAGTCCAGAGGATAATCTACCCTCGCCTTACAATCAGGCGATGTTTACTAATTTCCTTGCCAAAGCCTACAACGATAATACAGAGTTTGTGACTGCTTTAGATTTAAGCGATCGCATCAGAACTTTTGAGAAGTCACAATTAATTCTTGATTATCCCAGTGCAAATACTATTACTGCTACTGTTGCAGGCGTTACTAATGTAGGCACTTTTGGTTTAAATATCGATCCCACTCAAACCATTAAAAGTGTGAGTGGTTGGTATGCCTACGATAAAGATACGGTATTTTTACCAGCTAATGGCGGTCAATTTACAATCAATTTGGGTACTACTCAAGATGATGTTACCCACATTATTGACTTACCAATGCGTGCCAAATTAACTTCTGTGATTGGTAATGGTACAGATTTAGAATTTTCATTCTTTGGCGAAGGGAAAGTTGCCTTAGATCTCAAAAATCCCACGGGATTGAATATTGTAACTGAAGGTGCAAGTAGTACGACTCTCAACGGCGAGATTCTCGAGATGAATTTTAGCGGTCTGAGTCTACACACTGGCAAAGTGAGATTAGCTCCAGATACTCCCCCTACAGTAGCTAACCCAATTGCCGATGTCAGCGTACTTGAGGATGCAGTAGATACTGTCATTAATTTAAGTAATGTCTTCACAGATATTGATAACCCTCTTACTGGCATTACCAAGACAGTTAAAGCTAATAGTAATAGTGGCTTAGTTAATGCCAGCATTGTTAACAATAATTTGACTCTGGATTATCTACCTAACCAATTTGGGACTGCGACAATTACTATTACTGGTACATCGAATGGCAAAACTGTTGATGATACCTTTATAGTCAATGTTGCACCTGTAGATGATGCACCAATTGTAGTAGCGCCAATTGCGGATGTTGTTGTTAATCAAGGTTCTGCTAACACAGTTATCAATTTAGGTAGTGTCTTTACTGATGTAGATAACGACGTTGCGGCGATTACTAAGTCGATTCTCTCTAACAGCAATAACACCTTGCTGAATGCGTCAATTGTCGGTAATTCTTTAACCTTGCAATATTTACCCAATCAATTTGGTACTGCACAAGTGACTGTGCGTGGTACATCTAATGGTTTAACTGTTGATGATACTTTTAGCATCACTGTTAATCCACTAGGCAATATCATTAATGGTACGGCTGCAAACAACTCTCTTATAGGTACTTCCGGTAGAGATATCATTTACGGATTTGGCGGTAATGACACTATCCAGCCGAACGGGGGTAATGATCTTGTTTATGGTGGCGATGGTAATGATATTGTTTTGGCAAATTCAGGAGACGATACGATTTTTGGGGATGCTGGTAACGATCTGTTAGACGGTGGCTTAAATAATGATCTTATTTATGGTGGCGATGGCAATGATACTGTTTCGGGAGGTTCAGAGAATGATACGATTTTTGGGGATGCTGGTAACGATCTGTTATACGGTGATGCAAATAACGATGCGATTTTTGGGGATGTTGGTAACGATACCTTATACGGTAATTCAGGTAACGATACCCTGACTGGTGGTAAAGGTAATGACCGATTATTTGGTGACGGAGAAACTGACACTCTAATTGGTGTCAACCCCAATGATACTTTAGCTGGAGCAGGAGAAATTGATACCTTAACTGGTGGTAGTGGAGCTGATTTATTTGTTCTGGGTGATAGAACTAAGGCTTACTACAATGATGGTAATAATTCAAGCTCTGGTACGGGTGACTATGCACTAATTACCGACTTCAGTTCCTTGAATGGTGATAAAATCCAACTCTTTGGTAGCGCCGCCAACTATAGAATCGATAATCTTGCATTTAGTTTGTCTTGGGGCTTCCATAGCGCCCTTTACTTAAGAACTGGCGGTCAGGATGAGCTAATTGGAGTGATTCAAGGATTTAATAGTCTGAGTCCTAATAGTAGCAGTTTCAGCTATGTGAGTTAAATAACTCATAACTTTTTGTTTGGACAATTAACTCATACAGAGATGCTTATAAGTCCATCTCTGATGAGTTAAATTTATAAAGCTTAATTCAATCTATAAGTAGGTTGGACTAATTAAATATAACTGGCAAAATCTGTCATTTGTCATTGGTAAGGAATTCAAATCTATTTACGTTTCGTAATATAGTTTAGTTGATTTATACTGACTTACTTAAGTAGATCAACATAATTAAATATCAAATGCCATTACGAGCGAAACTTATTGTAGCAAAGTAATCGCTAGGCATCTATTTTAAGTTTTTCAAATTTGCTCTACTTAAAAGATTATTACAAAATCAACAATAGTTTTTATTAATAAACAAAAAGTTATTTTTGTTTATTGAATATCGTCATAAGTTTTATGAGTTATCAATTATCGGGTGCTAGGGATTGGTTTTGCAAAGTATATATATTAAGGAAAAGTTTTAAGACATGAGTATTTACTTATTTGATTCTGATATCGAAAAAATATTAAAAAAAGCGATCGTTAATATTAATGATTTATTAAATAGTTCAAGTTTCGATAAAAACATTAATTTGGCATTTGGAGAAAACTGCGATCGCGCAAAAGCTAAAGATGTAATTACCGAAATCATTAACTACACAAACCTACCAGAAATTAAAATAGTTGATTCCTCAGCAATAAACGGAGGACAGGGGGCTTATAGTAGTCTTAAAAAGACAATTTATTTATCAACCGCAATTTTAAACAATCCTACTAAAAGTGTTGATGTACTGATAGAAGAACTCGGACACTACATAGATTCGCAGATAAATATCCAAGATGCACAAGGTGATGAAGGCGCGATTTTCGCCGCAATTGTTCAAGGTAAAGAGCTAACTCCAACTCAAGTTTTAAGCTTAAAAAGTGAGAATGATACAACCACTGTCATTATTGATGGACAAAAAAGCACATTAGAGCTATCGGCAACTTACGGTAATATCAGCCTGGATGGTAACTTAAGTGATTGGACAACTGCGGATAGATTAGACAGTCTTCCTGGCACAAGAGTACCGGGATATGAACTCTATGGTAAATACGCAGGAGATGCTTATGTTTTTGCCTTTAAATCAGATAGCGAACAGATAGGTGCAGGCGCAACATTATGGCTGAATACAGATAGAAATTCTCTGACAGGCTATCAAATATTTGGACTCGCGGGAATTGGGGGAGCAGAATATAACGTCAACTTCTTTAGTGACGATAAACCTTACCTTTATACAGGAGCAGACGGAGAAAATTTTGTTACTGGCCCATTAGATTCTGCCTACGGTGCAAATAATAAAATAGTCGAATTCGCTGTTCCCATATCTCTACTAAATGGAGCGCCACAAGCAATTGATGTGGTGGTTGATATTAATAATGACACATTTTTACCATCTGATTATTCGACTCAAAAATATACAGTTTATGCGACACAACCAGTTTTACCGCCAAGGACAAATTTTAGTAAGAAGGTAGGCATAGTTTTTTCGGAAACAACAGCGAAAAACTTCTTTCAAGACAAGGCTTATACCCAACTGTTTATGTCAATGCAAAGCCAAGCGATGCAGGCGGGTATTCCCTTTGATATCCTCACGGAGGATGATTTAACGGATATCAGTAAAGTTGTTAACTATGATGCCCTAATCTTTCCTTACTTTGCCAATGTACCCTTGACAAAACTTGATGCCATTCAAAATACACTCACAACAGCAGTTTATCAATATAACATTGGCATCATTACAGCTGGAGATTTCTTAACCAATGATGAAAATAATAATCCTCTAGCTGGGGATTCTTATATCAGGATGAAACAGCTGTTGAATCTTGGCAGAACTGGAGGTAGCCCAGCAAACACACTTGTCAATGGCGTTCTTAATGCTGAAGATATTACTCATCCAGTAATGCAAGGATATTCTACTGATGAAGTCATCCGAACTTACAATAATATAACTTTTAATAGTTATGGCGATGCCGATTCTACAGACGAGCTAACACCAATAGTATTGGCAGATTTTGAGGTAAATGGGGAAAAGAATAATGCGGTAATAGCCACACAAACTGGAGGCAGAAATGTCCACTTTAGCACTCCAGGATTCATGGCTGATAATAATTTAGTTTGGAAAGCATTGCAATGGGTAGTTTTAGATAATAAACCCAAAGTAGCTTTAAACATGAGCCGGGATGCGAGTATATTTATTTCTCGCAATGATATGGATCAGTCTCAGGAAGCTGTTGATGTCAATCCTGATAGCAACACTCCAGGGATTTACGATCGCCTGCTTCCCATTGTGAGCCAATGGAAAAATGACTATAATTTTGTCGGGTCATACTATATTAACGTTGGTAACAATCCAGCAAATGGGCAATTTACCGATTGGACTATTTCCAAGCCGTACTATGAGCAAATGCTGGCTCTACAAAACGAAATCGGTACCCATTCTTATACTCACCCAGAATTTACAGATCAATTAACTCCAACACAATTAGAGTTTGAATTTAACCAAGCAAAATCAGTCATTGAGCAACAGTTAGGAATTCAAGTCTTAGGTGCAGCAATTCCTGGTAACCCAGAAGGTTTAGGGGTTTCTCAAGAGCTTCAGAAATACCTATCCTATGTTTCTGGTGGTTATGCAAGTGTGGGTGCAGGTTACCCCAATGCTTTTGGCTTTATGTTTCCGGGGAGCGATTATGTCTATTTTGCTCCGAACATGTCCTTTGATTTCTCCCTGGTGGAGTTTCGTAAGTTAACGCCACAACAAGCGGAAGCAGAATGGCTCAAAGAATATAATGGTTTAACCAATCACGCAGCCCAAGCTATCATTCATTTTCCTTGGCATGATTATGCTCCTACAGTCTGGGATACAGATCCAGAAGATAATATCTCTTCACCTTACACTGAGGCAATGTTTACTAATTTCATTGCCAGAGCATACAACGATAATACAGAGTTTGTCACTGTTGCAGATTTGAGCCAGCGAATCAAATCTTTTGAAAAATCACAGTTATTTATTGATAGTATTGGCAATACAATTACCGCCAATGTTGTAGCTACAGATGTAGGCACTTTTGGTTTAAATATCGATCCAAGTCAAACGATCCAAAGTGTCAATAATTGGTACGCCTACGATAAAGATACAGTATTTTTACCCGCTAGTGGAGGTCAATTTACAATCAATTTGGGCACGCTTCAAGATGATGTTACCCACATTATCGATCTGCCAATGCGTGCCAAGTTGACTTCTGTGATTGGTAATGGCACAGATTTAGAATTTTCATTTTTTGGTGAAGGTAAAGTTGTCTTAGATTTAATAAACCCCACTGGATTCAATATCTTCACTGACGGTGCAAATAGTATTACTCGTAACGGCGAGATTCTTGAAATGAATTTTAACGGTCTTGCCCAACATAATGGTAGGGTGAGATTAGTTGTAGATACGCCACCAACTGTAGCCAACCCCATTGCTGATGTCAGCGTTCTTGAGGATGCAGCCAAGACTATAATTGATTTAAGTAATGTCTTCAACGATATTGATAACGATCCTCTGTCTATTACCAAAACAATTAAAGTTAATAGCAATAGCGGCTTAGTTAATGCCAATATTGTGAATAATGAATTAATTTTAACTTATTTATCTAATCAATTTGGTGCGGCAGACATTACTATTATTGGTACATCTAACGGACAAAGTGTTGATAATACCTTTACAGTCAACGTTGCGTCTGTGGATGATGCACCTGTGGTAGTTAATCCTATTTTGGATGTAAATAGTAGTGAAGATGCGCCGAATACAATTATTGATTTAAGCCAAGTCTTTACTGATGTTGATAATGATTCGAGTGCAATTATCAAGACGCTTCAGGCTAACAGTAACAGTAGTCTAGTCAATGCCAGTATTGATGGTAATAACTTAGTTCTGGCTTATAAACCTAACCAATTTGGTACCGCAGCAATTACTATTAGCGGTACATCTAATGGACAAAGTGTTGAGAATACATTTACAGTTAATGTTGCGCCTGTAGATGATGCACCTGTAGTAGCTAATCCGATTTTGGATGTAAATAGCAGTGAAGATGCGCCGAATACAATTATTGATTTAAGCCAAGTCTTTACTGACATTGATAATGATTCGAGTGCAATTATCAAGACGCTTCAAGCTAACAGCAACAGTAGTTTAGTCAATGCCAGTATTGATGGTAATAACTTAGTTCTGGCTTATCAACCTAACCAATTTGGTACGGCGGCAATTACTATTAGCGGTACATCTAACGGTAAAACTGTTAATAATACCTTTACAGTTAACGTTGCGCCTGTAGATGATGCGCCGATTGTAGCAAATTCTATTGCCGATGTTGTCGTTACTCCCAATTCCACTAACACCATTATCGATTTAAGTAGTATCTTCACTGATATTGATAACGAGCCGAGTGAGATTATCAAGACTATTGCAGTTAACACTAATAACAATTTAGTGAATGCGAGTATTGATGGTAATAACTTAGTTTTGGCTTATCAACCTAATCAAGTTGGTACGGCGGCAATTACAATTAGCGGTACATCTAATGGCAAAACTGTTGATGATACTTTTACAGTCAATGTTGCACCTGTAGATAATCCACCTACAGTAGCCAAGCCGATTGTTAATGTAAATACTAGCGAAGATGCGCCAAATACAATTATTGATTTAAGCCAAGTCTTCACTGATGTTGATAACGATGTAAATGCAATTATTAAGACAATTCAGGCTAATAGCAACAGTAGTCTAGTTAATGCCAGCATTATTAACAATGACTTGATTTTGGCTTATCAACCCAATCAATTTGGTACGGCTGCAATTACAATTCGAGGCACATCTAACGGCAAAAGCGTTGATAATAGTTTTACAGTTAACGTTGCACCTGTAGATGATGCGCCGATTGTGGCAAACCCCATTACTGATGTTGTCGTTAATCAAGATTCTGCCAATACGACAATCAATTTAAGCAGTGTATTCACTGATATTGATAATGCTGCGAATACAATTATCAAGACAATTCAGGCTAATAATAATAGTAGTTTAGTTAATGCAACTATTATAGATAATGTCTTGACTTTGCAATATTTACGCAATCAATTCGGCACAGCACAAGTGACGATTCGGGGTAATTCTAATGGTTTAACTGTTGATAATACCTTTAATATTAATGTTAAGCCAGTTGGCAATATTATTAACGGTACGGATTTAAACAATACCATCGCGGGAACTTCCGCTAGAGATATTATCAACGGATTTGCTGGTGACGACAGCCTTGATGGCAAAGCTGGTAATGATGTGATTTATGGTGGTGATGGTAACGATACCCTGATTGGTGGTACTGGCAATGATATTCTCTACGGTGGTGCTGGTAACGATAAATATACAGTAGATAGTATCGGTGATGTAATTTTTGAAAATGTCGATTCAGGCATAGATATTGTTAGTGCCTCAGTTAGCTACACTTTGGCAGATAACATTGAAAATCTGACTTTAACTGGTACATCAGCTATCAATGGTGTAGGTAATAATCTTGACAACATTCTGACTGGAAACGCTGCTAATAATACCTTGATTGGGAACGGTGGTAATGATAGTCTCAACGGTGGTGCTGGTGATGATATCCTTTATGGCGATGATGGCAACGATACTTTAATCGGTGGGATTGGTAATGATACCCTCTATGGTGGAGTTGGTAATGATAGCTATACAGTGGATAGTGTTGGTGATGTCATCATTGAAAACGCCAATTCAGGCATAGATATTGTTAATGCCTCAGTTAGCTACACTTTGCTAGATAACGTTGAAAATCTGACTTTAACTGGTACGTTAGCTATCGATGGTGTAGGTAATAACCTGAACAACATTCTGACTGGTAACGCTGCTAATAACATCCTCTTCGGTAATGGTGGCAATGATACCCTCAATGGTGGTGCTGGCGACGATGTTCTTTACGGTGGTGATGGTGACGATCAATTTAAGGCTGGTGCGGGTAATGATATACTCTATGGCGATTTGGGTAACGATCTGTTAGATGGTCAAGACGGTAATGATACTTTATACGGTGGTAAAGGTAACGACAAGTTATTGGGTAATATAGGTATCGATACTCTGATTGGTGTAGATCCCAATAGTACCTTGGCAGGAGCCGGAGAGATTGATACTCTAACCGGTGGTACAGAAGCTGATTTATTTGTGCTTGGCGATCGCAATCGAGCTTACTACAATGATGGCATTGATAGCAACCTGGGATTAAGTGACTATGCATTAATTACTGACTTCCGCGTTGCTCAAGGCGATAAAATCCAACTATTTGGCAATTCTAGTAACTATGTCTTCGGTAGTTCCCCAACTGGCTTACCTACAGGTAGAGCAATTTATCTCATAACTCCCAATCAAAATGAATTGATTGCAATTGTTCAAGGAGATACTAGCGTGAGTGCTATTACCAGTGGCTTGAGCTTTGTGTAGTGCAGAATTTAGAGTTTTAATCTGCTAATTTGGCGTAATTTTGCAGATATGTAACTGAAACAGAGCGAATACTTGATTAATTGCAAGTATTCACTCTGTTTCAGTATTTTCCAAGTTGCTTTCTGCAGGGTATATAAAGTAAATAACTTCTAGATTCGGTATAAATATCAAATATAAATGTATGATTCCCCAAGAGCAAAAAATATTAGATTTGGTTAGCGCTATCGAGGAAGTTAGCTCTGCACCTGCTGATTTTTGGCAAGTTACAGCAATTATAGAATCGCTAGGTTATACAGATAGAGTTATTAAGCAGGAATTTGGCTTTCCAGATGCTTTATCTTTGGGTAAGTATGTTTATGAGAATCATAACTTTTCTTTAGCAACGAAAGTCATCAAACCGCAGAAGAAATTTTGGCGGAATCTGTTGAAAGAGATGCAAATATTCGTTGAGCAATTCTCACAAAGTTTTGTTTTTGCGCTACCTTTGCTGTTGATATTGCTGTTAGAATCTCTCGATGTTGATAATCAATCGCCGCTATTACCACCAGAACTAGCCTCATTAATTACTCTGGCAACTATGGCAAGTCTGACTATTAGTGGGGGATTTGTCCAGATGATTAGCCGGAGAGGAGAATTTTATCTCAAATTGGGCGAACCAATACAAGCTAGAAGAGTTTGTTTTCCGATTATTTATTTAGGTACAGCTACTAGTATTATTGTAGGTTTATTGGGGCTGTGGTTTGGTTTTTATCAAGGTCAGTTTGCTGATGAATATTTAATTTTGGCGGCTGTATATTATCTAGTTTTGAGTTTACTGTGGATGCTATTAGCAGCCGTGGGGATTCAATTACGCTGGTGTACGCCAATAATTATGTTGGGGTTAAGCGGATTATTTGTCTTGTTAAGAGTTTGGGTGAATTTAGATGCATTAACTGCCCAAATAATTAGTATGTTTGCGACTTTATTAGTAGTAATCTGCTTAGTTGGTTTTGGGTTTGGTAAAGATAAGAAAGCAAGTCAAACTACTGCAACAAAAGTTCCCTTACCTCGCTTGAGTGCGCTGGTATATTTATTAGCTCCTTACTTCTTTTATGGTATAGCTTATTTTAGTTTTATTTTTGGCGATCGCATTGTGGCAGGTTGGGCTGTAAATCCTGCTTCTGGGCTAGTTTTTGCGATTCATGCTGACTATCAACAAGCTATGGATTTAGCTTTGATAAATTTTCTTTTGCTGGTTCCATTCGTGGAATATTTAAGTTATCGGTTTATTAGTTACTGGTTTAAAAATTCCAAAAATTTAAATGTTGAAAAATTGACTAAATTTTATCGTCAATTGTCATCTCGCTACTGGTTAACTGTTGGCTTAACTGTGGTATTTTTTAGTCTCTGCGTAACTATTACATTTCTCTTGCTAAAACCTGCGGCTTGGAGTTTACAAACAAATTTACAATCTTTATTTGGTTGCTTAGGTTATTTATTTTTTGTCATCGGATTATTGAATTCAATATTGCTGTTTAGTCTGAATCAAGCAGCGATGGTAGTTAAAAGCATTATTCCTGCGTTGGTACTTAATTTGACTTTGGGCTACATCTTAGCCAATTTGATTAATCCTGATTGTGCAGTGATTGGTTTAGTCACGGCTGCTATTTTGTTTATGTTGCGTTCAACTCATAAGGTTTTGCAATTGATGAAGCAACCGGACTATATATATTACCTTGCTGGATATTAAGCATGGGTCAAATAGACAAATATTTTCATCTAGAATCTAAAGTTAGCTAATGAATAGCATTACTATTGGGACATTCGGGTAAAGTTTTATGCGCGTAATTGCAATCAAAATAAACTAGTGCTTCTTTAATTGAGTCGAAATTTGGAGTTGTGATGTATGATTTACTATTTGGACTAGCTTCTCGTGACCAAATTTTTAAGTAGTAACTAACTTTATCATCTCCAGACCATAATTCATAACGATAATTACCGCCAGAACCCTGACTATTTAAACTATCTGCTAGGGCTGTATGTGTTGTAGTTATGCAGCTTAATATAGCTAAACTAGGAATGAAAACTACTTTTAATAAATTGCTTAATTTCATAAAGATGCCATAAATTTACCTTATCTATTTTTATAAATATGGGTTTATTTTCACATCAGTAAGAATGTTGAATATTATGTAAAGATATAGCAATAACATGAATTATATTTTTTGCTTTGTGATTCCCTTAAATTATTCAATCATGGTTGTTTATTTATAATTTTCTTGCACTAATAAAACTGATTTTACCTGGCGTTTGATAGGTTTGCGTACCAGATTGAGTTTGCCATAAAAAGTTTGACCCTTGTAATAAAGAGAAGATGAACTACCGCCATCTAAATTCATGGCTTTTTTCGCACCAAGAGTTTTCATAAAAGCTGCTAATTCTGGTAAAGACATTCCCGATTTTGCCAGTCGGACATTGGGTTTTTGGGCTACCATGACTAGCAGAATATTACCATCATCAGTAATCGCGATCGCAGTTCTCGAACTAGGTCGATTACTATCAATTGCATCTCGTCCATTGGCTTTGTCAACAAACCCTTCTAATTCTGAGGTGAGTTTTGGTAAAAGATTAGGGCCTCCACCTACAACATCAACTATTTGACAGCCAGCTAACGGTGATTCATTGTGGGGGGTAATATCGTAGGTGACGGTTTCTCCGCAGAGATAGCGACGAAATTCCGTGCGATTGAAAATCTTGCTGAGGTAAGGTTTTAAGTTGGGATTATTTACAAGTCTGGGGTTATCTTGGGGATTTGCAACTACACGCCCAGAAATCATTACATGGGATGTAGACTTTTGATTAACAGGGTCAAAAAAGCCTGCATTTAAGATTGCTTTGACTCGATGCTGCTTGGTAAATTCATCTACAGTTGCTACTTTATCTGCAATTGCAGGTGTGATGAGAAATCGACTATCAGTAGGAATTGAGAGGATATGCACTACGCTTTGCGGTAAGGTGCGCTGTTCGTAGGTGATGGTTTTTGGCGGGGGAGGTGCAACATTTGGCACTTTTGATATAGAGGAATGCAACTTAAATAATAGTGGCATCCCAAAACTAACTAGTGTAAGACTCAGCAGCCAGATTTTTTTGACTTGAGTAGTCATATCTTAAATTAAGATGAAAATTAACTAAATAAATATTACGCTGGCAAATGTGTAAATTCCCGATAGGGTGAGATAGAAAAATTTTATTTGATATATGAACAAAAAGGGGACAAGGGGGACAAGGGGGACAAGGGGGACAAGGAGGACAAGGGGGACAAGGAGGACAAGGAGGACAAGGAGGACAAGGAGGATCGGTTTTTGTAACTATTCAACGGTTTGCTGTAGTGTTTTGATCAATGAGAATTATTAGCTTGTATTTTTTACTATTTTTTAAGATTTGTTGGTAATAAGGTATGGAAACGATCGCACTTTTACAGATTTACAATAAAGGCGATCGCACTTTGATAGTCATACCTCTAATGACAGACTATGATGCTTTTGGCTGATACCAGAGAATCAGTTGTAATTTTTCACAGTAAGCACCCCAATCACTGATTTCTTGCTCGTTTTCAGCTATCCAATCATAAATTTGTGCTGCTTTTGCTAAAGCTATTTTTTCGGAACGATAAAGTTTAGGGCTAGGACAAAAGGCTTTACCATTGATGTGTATAGCTGCAATGTGCCAATAGTCGCTACCTTCACCCTCTGGAACAACTTCGATAAATCCATCACTGTAAGGCTCAATTATCCCGATGTTCATCTGCCAACTAATTGCACTCCAAAAATATTTATCCTACAGTTGCAATGCCTAGCTGCTATCCTACTCTTTAGTTAATTTAGTCAGCAGTCAAACAGGTAGCAAATTAGATAAAGTCTCTGGTAGCTGCACAGAATTGTCAGTAATTCTTTAGGTATAATTCTCAATGGCTAATTTTGTTCACTGTGGACAAAAACTTATTAGCAAAAATAGTCTTTGTTGCAGATACAATCGCTAAAAAATGGTTTTATGATGATGAGCATCAATAATTAGCTATGACTAGAGTAATAATAGGAGTTTGATATGTTTAGCGCTCTAATCTTCTTTGTTGGTTATGCCGCTATTTCTACTTTCTTTATTTCTGCGGTTGAGTAACTAGATACAAACTCCCATATTTAATTGTGTATGAGATGAAGCGATTTTAGTTAAACATCGCTTCTTGGCGGCGAAATACAAATAAATTACTTGTTGCGCCTCTGCCAACTCTGATTTGTGAATCTAAGTAGGAAGTTGTCCACAGCGCTTCATTTCGCATAGATTGCAGCACCGGAATTTTTAATGCTGGTAAACTCCAGTTGGAGATTCCTAAAAGCTTTGTGGCTTGTACGGAAAACGCCCCAAAACTTACCTTAGCATCCCTTTCATCTCGATCCCATCTCCAGACGCCGTCAGCTTGCAAGCGCCATTCTCCCAGCAATGGGAGATCGAACTCAGCACAGTTGGCGGCAAAAATTTGATTGGCTTGGCTTGCAACTAATTTTTGCCATACGCGCTTAATTTTAACTCTTGCGCCAATTCCTCTGAGGGAAACTAGCCGACGCGTGACTACTGTACCGCGAGAAGCATAAATTAATTCCCAGTCACCAGCTAGGGTGGAAAGACGATCAACGCTGAGTGGGCGATCGCATGGATTGATATTTTCTAATTGTTGCACAAGGCGATCGCATGTTTCATCTGCTGAGGGAAATATGCTTTGCTGTAAGCCTAACTCGCCAATGCGTTGCAGGAGTTCATTTTTTAAGCTTAATCTCGTTGCTTCTGCGTTCATATTTCTGATAAGTGCCTCTTATGAATGCTATTAGTCTTTAACTGTCAAGGCTAGTTGACATATCGTTACAATTCTGTTAACTTTGTTTACATAAGTTAATAAATAAAACAATACAGCAAAAAGTTATTGCTTTAGCTATTAGCGGAAATTTTTCATTTTGATTTCGGTATCGGTATCTCCCATCGTTATTTGGTTTTCTCCCCCTTTCCTCAGCTTGACTGCTGAGGTTTTTTTTGGCTTTTAGGGTTTGAGGGAACTCTAAAAAATAAATTATTCTGTTTAAGTTGTTGACTGTTGACTGTTGACTGTTGACACAGTTTTCTCCCCTGCCCCCCTGCCTAAAAATCTCTAGGCTGGCAATTTGGGAATTAACTGTGCGATCGCTCTAAGTAACAGATGTGGCTCGATGGATTTGGGGATATGTCGCTGAAAACCTGCGGCGATCGCTTGTTTGTGGTCGATTTCGCCTGCATAGGCAGTTAAGGCGATCGCGGGAATATTCCCTCCCTGTTCTGGTGGTAAGGCGCGAATTTGTTGGGCGAGCATATAACCATCGATTTGAGGCATTCCAATATCACTAATCAGAAATCAGGCTTGGCGACAATTTGCGCTTGTATCGGCAGTTGACTTTGACATCATAGGCTTGACTTATCTGGATAATTACCCAGGAATCTTAAATAATTATTAAAGATAGGTGACAGTCATAATTTAATGTTTAAAACTCTTTATTAAGTCCACAATATAACAGCTAAAAAATTAGCACTCAAAGTCAGAGAGTGCTAATTTATAAATAAATTTTGACTTTGAGAATATCAGCAAAAATTATCATTTTTAGGGATGCCAAAATAGAAAAATTAAGACATAATTATTGCTATTAAAACGAAGTTTTCATATAATCGATTAATAATCGGGAGGACTGGAATGAAATATACTTTTGATATTGTAGGAGTATCTCCAGTTTTACATTTTTTTAATCAACAACAACAGAGCCAGAGCCAATCACAGCCTCAAGGTATAGAATATTTAGGAAGCCATATTTGTACCTTAGATGCTTTTTTAGAATCTCTAGAAACAATCCCTACAAAGTGGGGATGGGAGCTAGATCGAGTCGTAGATACAGTAATTCAATTTTGGTTACATAATTCAGACAGCATTAACTATTGGAAAAGACGCTTAACCGATGCTGGCAGAGATAACTTACTAGTAGCCAGAGTGGCAGATTTCACAGCCTTACAAGCCGAATTTGAATCCTTACTCAACAGGAAGGAGTAATTTATTTAATATCAATTTGCAAAAAGAATGCAACAGTAGGGGCATGGCAGTGCCATGCCCTCTAGAATATATTGATGTACAGCTTATTGCACTTCCACCGGATGCTGTTCTTGTTGTCTTTCAATAAACGTTTGCACGCGGGCGCGGTAGTTTCTTAAAGTTTCATCTACCCAATCGCGCTCATTACTATTTGCATACAAATGTACTACTGGCTCGCTAGCATCTGGTAAAACTAACAGCCAACTATCATCATAGGGCTGACCAATTTTCACCCCATCGATTAATTCTAAATGTTGGGCGGGGTGAGTTTCGACTAAATAACGCATGAGTGCGCCTTTAGCACTCCAAGGACAACGGATTGTATGGGTTCTGTGAACCACGCGGGGTAATTCGGTGCGCACAGTAGCGAGCGATCGCTCTTGAATTGTCAGCATCTCAATTATCTTAGCAATGCAGAACATCGCATCAAATCCTGGATGCAGTTGGGGAAAGATAAAACCAGTATCGCCACTACCAGCCAACACCACATGACTATATTTTTGCGAAGCCTCCATTAAAGCTGTCGGGTTAGCTTTAGTGCGGATAACTTTACCATCATGGCGACGGGCGACTTGTTCCACCGCACTGGAAGCATGAACTGGCACAACTACCGTACCCCTGGGGTTAGAGGTTAAAATCATGTCTACCATCAATGCAGTTAACATTTCCCCGCGAATCGGCGCACCGGATTCATCAACTAAAATTAGCTGTTCGCCATTCGCCGATACCTGAACGCCAAAGTTAGCTTTCAGTGCTTCCACCACATGTCCCAACTGAGTTAACAGTCCTTCCCTCTCCGCAGTCGAGACAGCGCTTTTATTCAAGCTAGCGTTTAAAACTACCGCATCAGCCCCAAATTTATCTAACATTTGCGGTAATACAGCCCCAGATACCGCATAAACATAGTCAATCACCACTTTAGCGCGACTGTTGCTAAGAGTAGAAACATGTAATAATTTCTCAAAAGCAGTGCAGTAAGTGTCATTGATTTGGCTAGGATAGGCAACATCGCCAATTTCATGAATTTGGGCGCGGCGCATATCTTCTTTAAAATAAGCCCCTTCAATTTTCTTTTCTTGGGCTTTGCTGATATTAATCCCCTTATTATCCATAAATTCAATCAGGATATAGTCAGGGCGATCGGGGTGAACGCGCACGTGAATACCGCCAGCTACGCCCATAATCGGTATAACTGTGCGGGCGATAGGTACAGCTGTGGCGTCTAGGTTTTGAATATCAATCCCGACTGACATTAAACCCGCAATTAGCGATCGCGTTACCATGCGCGACACATTGCGCTGATCGCGAGAAACCGCCACCTTAGAACCTGGCTTTAAAGTCGAACCGTAAGCTGCGCCCAACTTCACCGAAAATTCTGGGGTGATATCAATATTCGCTAATCCTTGCACACCACGTTGCCCGAATAAATTTCTTTGGGCAGTATTCCCCCAAATCAAGTTAATGTTTAAAACAGCACCTGACTCAATTTTTTTACTTGGCCAAACTCTAATTCCAGGGCTAATTTGGGCTTCTTCACCCACCGTAGATAACGAACCTACTACAGAAGCTTCTAATACATGGGCACGACGATCAACACGGGTACCACGGGAAATCACGCAAGCGGAAAGCTGGGCTTCTTCGCCAATAATTGCCCCATTCCAAACAATCGGACGTTTCAAATTAGCATCAGCTGCGATCGTTACATTATCGCCAATCACAGTTCCCGGTTCAATTTGTACCCTGGCACCAATCCGGCAATTATCACCAATTACTGCTGGACTTTCGATTGTTGCCGTGTGATCGATATAAGTATTTTGACCCTTCCAAATACCTGGAGAAATTTCTGTGTAAGGAAAATCGAGTTTTACCTTACCATACAGGGCATCATATTGCGCCTCTCTATAAGCATCTAAATGACCGACATCGCACCAATAACCTTGAGCAATGTAACCATACATTGGCTCATTTTTTGCTAGTAATAAAGGAAATAAATCTTTAGAAAAATCTGTTTCTGTATTATCTGGTAAATATTCTAAAACTTCTGGCTCGAGAATATAAGTACCAGTATTAACTGTATCCGAGAAAATTTCACTAGTAGAAGGTTTTTCTAAAAATCGATTAATGCGACCATCTTCATCAGTAATTACCACCCCAAACTCAATCGGGTTGGGCACGCGGGTTAAAATTAAAGTAGCTTTTGATTTGTTTTGTTTGTGAAATTGGATCGCGGCTGTTAAATCAAAATCGGTGACACTATCGCCGCTAATTACTAAAAAAGTTTC
Source organism: Calothrix brevissima NIES-22 (assembly GCF_002367995.1). Taxonomy (GTDB): domain Bacteria; phylum Cyanobacteriota; class Cyanobacteriia; order Cyanobacteriales; family Nostocaceae; genus Aulosira; species Aulosira brevissima. Next base: position 2,406,445 of record NZ_AP018207.1, on the reverse strand, counting down.
ATCTAGCAGTTCGGCAATATTTTTTACACAACCTGCTGTACCTAAAGGTTGGTCTTCTTCCACAGCATAGGTCATCTGCACGCCAAAATCACCGCCATCTTGAAAGTAGTCACGCAAGACATCTGGTAAATAATGCAGAGTCGCAATGACTTCTGTAATTTGATGCCGTTTGAGGAGATTAATAATATGTTCGGCAATTGGTCGATTTAAGATTGGCACCATTGGTTTGGGCAAATCACAAGTTAAGGGACGAAGCCGCGTTCCCGAACCGCCTGCCATCAGCACTGCACGCATAAATCCTCCTTAGCTATTTGCAGCATTTGCTGCTTTAATACCCGCAATATACGTTGTGTTTTTCTGACAACTATTTCTTTCAACTACAACTATTAGAGCAGAAACCCCATCAGTAGTATCCTGAAAGCAAAAAAGATTTCACGATACTACATCCTACCCATCGTAAATTTCCGCAGACTCAGAACAACAGCATCATAGTTTACACTTCCTCAGTACTAAAGCCGCGATCGCCTGGGATCTACTGTATAACACCGCTTATACTCGCCAGCTATGTGATTTCATTCAAGCTGGTACAACAACTTTTACCATCCTCTGCATCACTACAATAAAACTTTCACCACTAAAAATCATGACGTAATTTGAGATAGCAAACTCTACAATCAAGTCGGCAAAGCACTTACCATTTAGACAAATGCCACATTCAACTAGGACTGTTATTCTAACACTTCTAGTTCTTGCTCAAATTTTCAGTTCATCAACAACCCAAAATGAATGTTGTATAATTAACGTTTAGCTTGTTCCTAATTCTCAATTAAAATCTTGGCAAATTTTTGTAGTAAAGATGATTGACTATTATCACTTATCTTTAAAATATTTTGAGTTAGCGTACTAAAATGTAAAGCTGTCATGGTATGTTCAATTAGTTCAGATGTCTGAATTGACTCGCCAGAATATGTCTTTCCAATCAAGTGATAAACTCTAAACCCTCTTTTCACTGTACCATCAATATTTTTAGCAGGCGGAACATAATACTGAACAAATATTTCGTTATGTAAATCCAAACCTATCATATTTTTTATTCTGTTAATGGGTTGAATTTCATTGCAGGTATCCATTTTTTATATAATTTAATATACTCATCCGTCGTTTTCATTTCTAAAGAATTTAACTTATAGACGGGAATATCTGAATATTGCCTACTAATTGAAGTGGGAACACATAAATGTTCTCTTAATGGGGCAACATATATGCCGATTATCACAGTATCTGGATGCTTTTGAATTGTTTGATATATACCTTGAAACAATTGATGAGTCTTTCCTGAGCCTGTACCATAATTGATAAGTTTGAGTTGAGAATAGTTATCTCGAAAACTATCTTCAATGGTTGTCAGGTAGGAATTAAGAATTTGGGAACGAGCCGATTCTGACTGCTGACTAAGAGAATCGTTTTGATTTTGCATTATGTAGACTTACCTTATTTAGGGGATATATGTAACAAATTTGCAGTTGGTTAATTGGCAAAGATTTAGCACAGAGAGGTTGAAATTGCTGTAATCACGCCAAATTTCCTGCAAGCAGATTATATAGGACTCGAAAATATACCAAAAATTGTCCGTTTATTTACCCAATTTGTTATAAATGTATAGAAAGTTGCTCAAAAAAATCTCTATTTGAGCAAAATACAAGCTTTTTCTATTTCCCTGAGATATTCTTAATCTCCTCTGGCTTTAGAAGCGATCGCATAACTATGGGTATAATAAAATTTGCTAGTTCAAACAAGAATCCTACCCCTTCCAGGGAAGAGAATCTAGCCTTATAGAAATGTTGATATTTCAGGAACACCCGCAAGAGGTATCTAAATTAACATAGTATATATACTTATTTTTCTAGATGAGGCTACTAGAGAAAAGTCTTGATGTAGTGAATTGTTGATTTTTGCATTGTGCGTGCGATCGCGACTAGCTACGATGTCAAAGCCTACTCTAAACTGGAATAAGAGAATGTAGCGTTAAGTCACTCGCTTACCGAACAACTAAAAAGTTCCTCTGGGAGTTATAAGAATGATTAAGTTAATTATAATTGGGTTAATTGCAGGCTATATCTATGGTGCTTGGAAGTTTTGGAATGGTTTCGAGCGGACTCACTTTACCCGCAGCCTACCTAATCGTATAGGTTTATCTTTACTGTGGCCCGCTTTATTTGTAGCTAATAAATCCTATCGGCGCAACTTTAGACAAGCCCTAAAAGGCAAGTAAGTATCATATTTCTTAGCTTAAATTCTCACGGGTGTATCAATTTAATATTTAAAGCGAAAGAAAATCCAGTAACAGAAAAATCTTCCTCATTAAACTTAGGGGATTGGTAGCAAGATTATTAGTCATAGATAATTTAAGGGTTTAGCACGGCTAAACCCTTAAATTATATGGGAGTTAAATCAATTAAACCCACAACTAAATCCGTAATTCATAATTCGTAATTAATGCCTTAGCTACAAATTATGAATTACAAATTACCGATTTCTTTGTCCATTTCTAATGCCATTAATCGCCGCACCCGCAGCAGCGCCATCAACTGCATCACCTAAAGTATCCTTGGTACCATGAAGAATGATACCTGTAACTGTACTAGCGGCTGCACCAACAGCCATATCTTGACCTAAGTTACCAACTCGGCGATTTCTGGCCTGTCTTCTGGTACCATGTACTGCATTCACAGCCGCACCCGCAGCTGCACCTTTGACAGCATTGTTGACAACCGAACCACGCCCTCTAACAGCACCAGATACTACACCAGCACCAGCACCAATGCCGATATCTTTTAAAATATCAGCCGAAGCTGGTTGAGCCGGCACTAAGGTACCACCGGCTAAACTTGCAGCCATTAAACCTGGTAGAATTGTGCGTTTTAAGATGGGATTCATAGTGATAATTTCTCAAAACATCAAACGATCGCAATACAACCGCAGAGGTTGTATTGATAACTGTGTTTATTTTTATTGTAGACAACAACGACGGTTGCCGACTTAAGGAATTATCATCATCTCATTAGAAATCAGGCGATCGCATCAGCTAAAAGCCAGAGATTTTTCCCAATTATTTGGTAACTTACAATACTTAGCAACCAACCGCGACTTGAGAGCAAGCTTTGGATCGTTTGTTTGATTGTATATTGAATCACCTTACCAAATAGCTTAGTGGTAAACAATTCCGCAAATATGCCCTGTTTGCTTTCATCAGATATTTCTATACCACGATTGGTAATGACTCAACTTAGAATCGCAATGCAAAATTACAAGCCCCAAAATTTATGGGGCTTGTATTCTTTTGATTTATAGTCACCACATCTATTTTCCAAAGAGAAACCAACGATACAATCCCACAACTAGAGGATAAAAATCATATCCTAATGATGCTGCTAGTTGAAAGCCACTTGCTACCCCGCGAGAAGACGCCAGAGGCTGTCAATCAACTACTGAACTATTTTTGTGAAATCAACAATCAATTAGTAACTTTTTGGATTAACAAAAGTTACTCCTAACTAACTCAAATGCTATTTGATTTTTTGTTTAATAAATGTCACAACCTGAGTTAACTGTTTCTTCAAACTATCAATTTCTGCTTGCATCTTGGTAATTTTTTCATTGAGCATTTCAATTTCCGCCGCAGAAGCAGATGATTCCGCAACAGCAGGTTTAACTGCTCCATTACCAGTACTAGAACTTGTTACCGTGCTATTACCATTAACAGCAACCGATGCTGGAGGATGATGAACAGTCGCCCCTGCACCAACTAAAGTAGGTTCTGGGCGTACCTGTTTAGCTTTTGTCATTGCTGATTTAATCGCGCTAATGAGTTGCTTTTGATCGAAGGGCTTACCCAAAAATTCAAAATACTCAAAGGGTTCGGATATTTTCTCCGTTACCTCTTCCTTGCGCCCAGACATCATAACTAAGGGAATTTTCCTTAATTCCGGTTGAGATTGAATGTGTTGGAAAACTTCCCAACCACTCATTTTGGGTAAGAGAAAATCTAACATGATCAAGCTAAATTTTTCTTGCAGGATGAAATTGAGTCCTTCCATCCCGTCTTTCGCTTCTACAACCTCGAAATTGCCAGGAGGCAGCATTTCTCGTACTTTTACTCTGACAACTGTGGTGTCATCAATAACTAAGATTTTATTACTTGCCACGACTGATTACTCTAACAAAAACTATGGATGGAGATGGCAACATTGCCGATTGACCTTGAGAATTATCCCACTATATCCAAAATTTCTCTTGATTGGGGGATAGTATATTCCGGTATAAGGGATGTTCCCCAATGTGTTGGAAAAAACTTCTGCCTATATTCTTGGCAAATTGTGTCATGGTGATATTTAAGGCTTTTACCTTGCCTTAAAGCATAGGAAACTTGCCCCAAAGTACCTTCGGATCTTGCTTGGATTTCTATGACTTCGTCACAACAAGCCCAACTCAAGTCAGAAATTATGGCTATGCCTAGCTGGCTGCGTCGTTCTATCGGTAAAGCCAGCGAAATCTCTACCGTACAACGCATTATTAAGCAGCGCCAAATTCACACAATTTGCGAAGAAGGACGCTGCCCTAACCGTGGGGAATGCTATGCCCAAAAAACTGCAACTTTTTTACTAATGGGCCCTACTTGTACACGTTCTTGTGCATTTTGTCAAGTAGATAAAGGTCATGCACCAATGCCCATTGACCCAGAAGAACCGCAAAAGGTAGCCGAGGCAGTGCAGCTTTTGGGATTACGTTATGTGGTGCTGACTTCTGTCGCCCGTGATGACTTAGCAGATCAAGGAGCAGGGCATTTTGTCCAAACAATGGAAACTATTCGTCAATTGAACCCAGAAACGCAAATTGAAGTGCTGACACCAGACTTTTGGGGTGGTGCTGGCTCTGGGGAAGCAGGGCAACGCCAACGGATAGCGATGGTTGTGAAAGCGAAGCCAGCTTGTTTTAACCATAATATTGAGACAGTGCGCCGTTTAACCGCGCCAGTGCGTCGGGGAGCCAAGTACGATCGCTCTTTGCATGTACTGGCAATGGTGAAAGAACTGGATGCCTCAATCCCTACTAAATCAGGTTTAATGCTGGGACATGGGGAAACTGTGGAAGAAGTTCTCGAAACAATGGCCGATTTACGCGCCGTCGGATGCGATCGCCTGACGATTGGGCAATACATGCGCCCGTCTTTAGAACATCTACCAGTACAAAAATACTGGACTCCGACAGAATTTGACGAACTTGGCAAGCAAGCATGGCAAATGGGATTTAGCCATGTCCGTTCCGCGCCCCTCGTGCGCAGTTCCTACCATGCTAGGGAAGGG